>JBJHDH010000017.1:0-62312 GCA_050486445.1 Euryhalocaulis sp. | reverse complement strand
CGGTGTGGGGGGCGAGTGCGCCCCGGTGTCGAAACCGTGCGAGCCGCAGCCCCCTCCACCATCTTCGCTTCGCTCGATGGTCCCCCTCCCCCGCGCTACGCGCGGGGGAGGATCACCCCCCTACGGATACAGCCTGCGCGTGGTCCAGGGCGCATCCCCGGCCGCGCGGGAAAATTCCAGCCGGTCGTGCAGGCGGAAGGGGCGGTCGCGCCAGAACTCGATGACATCGGGGACAAGGCGATAGCCGCTCCAGAAATCCGGCCGTGGAATGGGGCCCATCCCGAACCGCGCCGCCGTCTTCGCAATGGCGGTCTGAAGCGCCATCTTCCCTTCCAGCGGGCGGGACTGCCGGCTGGCCCAGGCGCCGATACGCGCATCGCGCGCGCGCGATGCGAAATATTCGTCCGCCTCCGCCGCGCTGACCGGCTTCACCGCGCCGCGAATCCGCACCTGACGGCTCAGCGAGCTCCAGTAAAACACCAGCGCCGCGCGCGGATTGGCGGCGAGCTGCGCCCCCTTGGCGCTTTCCAGATTGCTGTAGAAGACAAAGCCAGACGCATCGAAACCCTTCAGCAGCACCATGCGCGCGTCCGGCGCGCCGGATTCGTCCGTGGTGGCCAGCGTCATGGCGGTGGGTTCGGGCTCGCTGCGGCGCGCCTCGGCCAGCCATTTGCCGAACAAAACAAACGGATCGTCAGCGGCCAGTTCGCCCTCCGGCGCGGCGCGGGAGGCGTAATCCTCCTGGCTGGGGGTCGGTGGAATCAGGTCGGAGCGGCTCATTTTCGCCTTCGCGTTTACCTTCGGGTCACCATAGCGGCCCCAGAATGGGCGCGACCCTTAAGCCCGGCATCAGGCCCCGGACATCATATATGAGCCCCGAACGCGCCCGTAAAATCCTCAATCTCAAGCCCGAAGACGGGCTTGAGGCTGCGCAGCGCGCCTTCCGGGCCAAGGTCAAGCGCCTGCACCCCGACCGGGCCGGCGGCCGCCGCCGCGCCGCCTATGAGGAGGTCGTGGCCGCCTGGCGCACGCTGGAAAGCGAGGCCCGGCCCCGCGCCACAATGGAATCCCGGCCAGAACCGGTTCAGGTGATCGCCGCCGTCTCCTGGCTGGCGGTGAAACTGGGCGAAACCATCGAGATCGAGGCCCCGCACCGCCGCCTGCGCGTGCGGCTGCCCGCCGACGCCCGGCCCGGCGACCGGCTGCGCATCCGTGGCCAGGGCGCGGAGCCGGATGTGATCGTCACCCTGCACATGGCCGCCCAGGCCGGCTTTTCCGAGACGCTGCGCCGCTTCGTGCAGGACTTCCCCAAGCCCGGCGCCCAAGCCTGAGCAAGCTTTGGCGTGCTCTGCCTTCCACCAGCAATGCTTGCAGCCTGAAGACGCCTCAACTATCTTGAATCAAGAGGATGTCATGGCAAAACAGGCGAAACAGCGATTCACCAATATCGCTTCGGTCAAAGCGGCCCAAGCATGGGCCAGGGACGTCGAGGGCATATACGCTGAGGAAACTCAGGATCAGGCATCCGCTCGCGCCTTTCTGCGCAAGAAGGGCTATCTGACCGCGAGCGGCAAGCTGACCGCCCAATACTCGCGCTAGACACGTGCATCAGCTTTCAGGCTCGCTGGTACTGGCCTATCATGGCTGCGACGCCGCTGTCGCGGAACGCCTGCTGGCCGGAGAGCCGTTCACACCCAGCACAAATGCGTATGACTGGCTGGGTTCGGGCATCTATTTCTGGGAAAGCAATCCGCGAAGAGGGCTGTCCTACGCCCGGCAGATCCAGCAAACGAAGCGTGGCAAAAGCGTGAAAACGCCCGCGGTTGTCGGCGCGGTAATAAGTCCGGGCCTGTGCCTGGATCTAACGACGGAAGCCGGCATCGTACAGGTTGCGCGAGCCTATCATGAGCTGCGGCTTGCCTTTGAAGCCGCCAACGAACCCTTGCCTGTCAATCACGCCAATCTTCGCCGCAATCTGGACTGCGCAGTCATCAACTTCCTGCATGAAGTGCGGGCCGACCGTCAGGAGCCGCCCATCGACACCGTTCGTGGAGTATTTATAGAGGGCGAACCCGTTTATCCTGGCGCGGGAATGTATCAAAAGACCCACATCCAGATTGCAGTTCGTAATCCCGCGTGCATCAAAGGCGTCTTCCGCGCGCCGTCATCCGAACTCGACTGACCATGTCCCATAACAGTTTCGGTCATCTGTTCCGCGTCACCACCTGGGGCGAAAGCCACGGGCCGGCCATTGGCTGCGTCATCGACGGCTGCCCGCCGGGCCTGGCGCTGGACGAGGCGTGGATGCAGCACTGGCTGGACCGGCGCAAACCCGGCGGCTCGCGCTTTGTCACCCAGCGCAAGGAGCCGGATACGGCGAAAATCCTCTCCGGCGTGTTCGAGGGCCACACCACCGGCGCGCCCATCGGCGTGGTGATCGAGAATGAGGACACCCGCAGCCGGGACTATGACAATATCAAGGATGTCTGGCGGCCCGGCCATGCCGACTATGCCTGGGACATGAAATACGGCGAAGGGATGCGCGATTATCGCGGCGGCGGGCGCTCCAGCGCGCGCGAAACCGCCATGCGCGTCGCCGCCGGAGCGGTCGCCCGCCGCGTGCTGGGCGATGGAATTCGCATCCGCGCGGCGGTCGTGCAGATCGGCCCGCGCGCGATCCAGCGGGAAAACTGGGACTGGGCGGAGATCGAGAATAACCCCTTCTGGTGCCCCGACGCGGAGACGGCGAAGCTGTGGGAAGCCGACCTCGACGCGGCGCGCGAGGCGGGCTCGTCGCTGGGCGCGGTGGTCGAGGCGGTGGCCGAGGGCGCGCCGCCGGGCTGGGGCGCGCCGGTCTACGCCAAGCTGGATGCGGACCTGGCCGCCGCCATGATGTCCATCCCCGCCGTGAAGGGTGTGGAGATCGGCGCCGGTTTCGGCGCGGCTTCGCTGGACGGGCGCACCGCCGCCGATGAGATGGTTTCCGACGGCAAAGGCGGCGCGCGCTTCCTCTCCAATCATGCCGGCGGGATTCTCGGCGGCGTCTCGACGGGGCAGGACATTGTCTGCCGCTTCGCGGTGAAGCCGACCTCTTCCATTCATCACGGGCGGCGCACGCTGAACACGCGGTTCGAGGAAACCCATGTGCAGGTGAAGGGCCGCCACGATCCGTGCGTCGGCATCCGCGCCGCGCCGGTGGCCGAGGCGATGCTGGCGCTCACGCTCGCCGACCACAAGCTGCGCCACCGCGGACAGATGGGATAATGCCGGAGCTTCTCGCCTGGGCCGGAGCGATCATCACGCTCGGGATCGGCATTGGCGGCATCGCCAGCCCGCGGCTGGCCGGAAAGATCACGCAGGTCGGGCCGCTGCTGCCGGGCGCGCGGGCGGAGATGCGCGCCAGTTTCGGCGGACTCTATCTCGGGCTCAGCCTCGCCGTGATCGCGGCGCTGATCGCCGGGAACGGCGTGGTGGGGGCCAGCTTCGCGGCAGGGCTCGCCTGGATCGGCCTTGCGCTCGGCCGGATCGTCTCCTTCATCGCCGACCGCTCGGCGACCGCGTGGAACTGGACCTGTGTCTGTATCGAGCTGGGCGTGGGGCTGATGCTGCTCGCCCCCTTCGTCGCGCATCTGGACCTGTAGGGGCCAGGGCCCGGACCCTGGTGGAGAGATCAGTCCAGCGAACCGCGCAGGCCGCCGTCTCCATTCCCGTTAGCAGGCGGCGGCGCAGCGGCCTGCGGCGGAACATTCACGGCGAAGCCCGCGGCCTGTAACAGCGCCAGCACCGGCGGCGCCGTGACGCCGCGCTCATAGGCGCGCACCGCGTCCGTCAGCGCCCCGCCCATATCGCCCATCTCCTGTTTCGCCAGGCTGCGCACCGCCCAGGCGTTGGCGTAATCCTCATCCGCTTCAAGGGCGGTTTCGGCGGTGGCCAGCGCGTCTTCCGGCTCGCCCCATTCCAGTTGCGCGGTGGCCAGATTGGCGCGCAGCACCGCCAGTTGCCGCGGCTCCAGCACGCCAGCTTCCTCGACCGCGCCATAGAGCGCCAGCGACAAGTCCCGATGGTGTGCAATGCCGGCCAGAAAGGCGATCTGGAAATCGCGGCCAATGTCGGCGCTGGGGGCCGCGCCGGTCAGCGCGGCATAGCGCGCGATCTCATCTTCTGTCGCAAGCTGGGTAAGATACAGCTCGCTGAGCGCGCGCGCCTCGCCGGCGCGGTTTCCCGCCTCGCGGCGCTCGGCCGCCAGTTCGCGGAATGTCGCGGCGGCGGTCTCCGCCTCCTGGGGCGTGCGTTCGACCAGCACAGAGCCGGGCTCTGGCTCCGGCACATAATCCGGAGCGGGCGCAGGGGCAGGCGGCGCTTCCGGCCCGGGCGCGTCCGGTTCTGGCTCGGGGGCTGGCGTTTCCAGCGCCGCCAGCGTCACCCGCGCCGCCTCGGCCTGCGCCTCGTCTCGCGTCTCCTCCGGCGCCTCGATATCCGGCGCGGCAGGCGCCGCGGGCGGCGGCGGACGCAACACGGTTGGCGCGCCGTCAGATTGCGCGGGCAGTTGCGCGGGTGGTTGCGTAGGCGCGGGCGGCGGAACGGGCGCCGAATCCTCCGGCCCGCGCTCGCGGGCGGGCGCGGCGGGCGCGGCGGCAATAATCTCGGTCGGCGCGGCTTCGATCAGCGGCGCCTCGACCGCGCGCGGCGCGGTGATTCCGGCCGGCAGTTCGGACAGGCGGCGCTGCGCGGCCGCATGATCCGGGTCGAAGGCCAGCGCCTCACGGAACGAGTCCGCCGCCTCGCCCGGCTCGGTCATCATCAGCAGCGCCTCGCCGCGCCAGTACATCGCATCGGCATAGTCTTCCGGCGCGCCGCCGATCAGGTCGAAAATGCGGATCGCGTTTTCCGGCCGGCCGGTGCGCATCACGGCGCGTCCGCGCAGGGTCTGCAAAGGCGCGCTGTCGCGCACCGCGGGGTCGGCCAGGCTGGCGTCCCATAACAGGCGCGCCGCCTCGGTGAAGTTTCCGGCGTTGAACGCCTGACGGCCAAGATTGACCAGGCGTTCGCCATCCGGCGTGGACTGCGCCAGCGCCGGAAGAGGCGCGGCCAGCAGCGCGAGCGCGGCGAGAAGAGAAGGAACCCTCACCGGCCCAGCACCCGCCAGGCGATGTCGCGCCGGCAGAAACCGCCCGGCCAGTCGATCCGGGCGATGGCCGCATAGGCGCGCTCCACGGCGTGGCGCAACGTCTCGCCCCGCGCCGTCACCGACAGCACGCGCCCGCCGGCGGCGATGGTCTCGCCGCGCTCGTTCAGCGCCGTCCCGGCGTGGAAAATCTCGACCCCTTGCATGTCCGATGCGTCCTCCAGCCCCCCGATCACCGTTCCCCGGCGCGGTTCGCCGGGGTAGCCCTCCGCCGCCATCACCACGGTCACGGCGGGCCGGGAATCCCACTCCAACGGCGCAAGCCGGTCCAGCGTTCCATGCGCGGCGGCGTCCAACGCGGGCACGATGTCGCTTTTCAGGCGCATCATCAGAACCTGACATTCCGGGTCGCCGAAGCGCGCATTGTATTCGATCAGCTTGGGACCGTCCGTGCCGATCATCAGCCCGGCATAGAGCACGCCCTTGAACGGCGCCCCTTCGGCCGCCATTCCAGCCACGGTGGGGCGGATAATCTCGTCCATCACCTGTTCGATCATGGCCTCGCCCGCGACAGGCGTAGGCGAAAACGCCCCCATGCCGCCGGTATTGGGTCCGGTGTCGCCCTCGCCGACACGTTTATGATCCTGCGCGGCGGCCAGCGGAACCGCCGTGGTTCCGTCGCACAGCGCGAAGACCGAGGCCTCCTCGCCGGTCAGGAATTCCTCGATCACCAGCGTGCGGGACGAATCTCCGAACCGCCCGCTCAGCATCTCCGCCGCCTCGGCCTCGGCTGTTTCGCGGTCGGGGGCGATCACCACACCCTTGCCCGCCGCCAGCCCGTCGGCCTTCAGCACATAAGGCGGAGAGAGCGTGTCCAGAAAGGCGCGCGCCTCGTCCATGTCCGTCACGGTGCGGTAGCCTGCGGTGGGAATATTGTGGCGGATGCAGAAATCCTTGGTGAAGGCCTTGGAGGATTCCAGCCTTGCAGCCGCACGCGACGGGCCGAAGGCGGCGATCCCCTCTTCCGCCAGCCGGTCCGCCAGCCCGTCGGCCAGCGGCTGTTCCGGCCCGATCACCACCAGACCGGCCTCCATCTCCCTGGCGAGACGCACCTGCCCCGCCACATCGCCGGCGGCGACGGGGACCAGTTCCGCGATCTCGCCGATCCCTGCGTTTCCGGGGGCGCAGACCAGCCGCCCGGTCAGCGGACTCTGTGCGATCTTCCAGGCGAGCGCGTGCTCCCGCGCGCCGGATCCGACCAGAAGAATATTCATCGCGTCCTTATCCCTCCCGCCGGCGAACCCTATAGTATCCCGGACGCATAAACAGGAGTCGCCCGTGACGGATTCCGGCCTCCCGGACCCCGAATCCCCGGCCAATGTCCCCGAATATACGGTGTCGGAACTGGCCGGCGACGTGAAACGCGCCGTGGAGGGCGCATTCGGTCACGTGCGGGTTCGCGGCGAGCTGGGCCGGGTGGTCTTCGCCAAATCCGGCCATGTCTATATGGATTTGAAGGACGAGCGCGCCGTCATCGCCGGGGTCGCCTGGAAAAGCGCCGCCGCCTCCATGCGGGTGAAGCCCGAGGAAGGCATGGAGGTGGTCGTCGAAGGCCGGCTGACCACCTATCCCCAGCGCTCGCAATACCAGCTCATTATCGAGCGTCTGGCCCCGGCCGGAGTCGGCGCGCTGATGGCGCTGCTGGAGGAGCGGCGGAAGAAACTGGCCGCCGAGGGCTTGTTCGACGATTCGCGCAAGCGCGCTCTGCCCTTTTTGCCGGACGTCATCGGCGTGGTGACCAGCCCGGACGGCGCGGTGATCCGCGACATCCTGCATCGCATCTCCGACCGCTTCCCGCGCCGGGTTCTGGTCTGGCCGGTTCTGGTCCAGGGCGACCGGGCGGCGGAACAGGTCGCGGCGGCCATCGCCGGGTTCAACGCCCTGCCCGAAGACGGAGAAACCCCGCGCCCGGATCTTCTGATCGTGGCGCGCGGCGGCGGCAGCATCGAAGATTTGTGGGCCTTTAACGAGGAAATCGTGGTGCGCGCGGCGACGGCCAGCCGGATTCCGCTGATCTCCGCCGTCGGGCACGAGACAGACTGGACGCTGCTGGACCTCGCCGCCGACTGGCGCGCCCCGACCCCGACCGGCGCGGCGGAGCGTGCCGTGCCCGTGCGCGCCGATCTGGCCCAGCGCATCGGCGGCCTGGCCCAGCGCACGCTGGCCAGCCGCACGCGCCTGCTGGAGCGGGCCGAGCGCGACCTGCGCGCGAGCGTCCGCGCGCTCGGCCGGCCGGACGCGCTTCTTGGCATGGCGCAGCAGCGGCTGGACGCCGCCTCGGCGCGGTTGAGCACCGAAGCCCTGCGCCGGGGGATGCGGGAGAAACTGCGCCGGCTGGAAGAGCTGGACGGCCGCGCCAGCGCCTGCGCCGCGCGCGCGATGAAACAGGCGCGGGACCGCCTGCCCCCCGCCGAACGCCTGAAGACGTTGCAGACGCGGCTGCTGACGCACCGGACAGACCGCCTCGCCGCCTTCGCCAAGATGTTGGAGGCGCTGAGCCCGCGCGCGCCGCTGGCCAGAGGTTATGCGCTGGTCCACTTGCAGGACGGCCATCTGGCGCGCCGCGCCGCCGCGCTGGCGCCCGGCGCGCATGTGGAGCTGGAGTTTTCCGACGGGCGCGCGGGCGCCACGATTGACGGCGGCGGAGCCCCGCCCGCCCCGCCTGCGCCCTCCGATTCCGGCCCCGCCGGAGGCGCGCGGCGGAAACAAAGCGCCCGCAAACCCGTTTCAACGCCACAGCGCGAACTGTTCTGAAACCATGCGGAGCGTTAAAGTCGCCAGATGAACCGTTATGAAAGTTTCCCCGAAGGCGAAGCCCGAATCGATTTCGGCGATGGCGATTTCGTCGTGTTGACGCCCGGCGCATGGGTGCGCTGCGCCGTCACCGGCGAGCGCATCCCGATGGACGAGCTGCGCTACTGGAACGCCGACATCAATGAAGCCTATCGCGACGCCGAAACGGCGCTCGCGCGCTGGAAACAGCTTCAGGCCGAATCCTGAGACAGGAGCAGATCATGACGACGCGCCTTCTGCTTGCTTTCACACTCGCCGCCGGTATCGGCGCGCCCGCAATGGCGCAGCACGGCGAGCCCCGCGTGATCTGCGACGGCGCACCGGTGCAGGGCGGCTTTCTGATCTGCACGTCAGGCGGGCCTTCGTCGCCGCCGCTGGCCATCAATGGTGGCGAGCCGCACCCGGAAAACGATTCCGGATTCGCGTTCTTTCCGATCAGCCGCGATGCGACAGGAACAGTGGAGGTTCGCGGCCATGGGCTGGAGCCCTGGCGCGCCGAGATCGAACGGCGGACCTTCGACATCCAGCGCATTGACGGCCTGCCGCCTTCCGCCGTGCGCCCGCGCACACCGGAAGAGCAGGCAAAAGTGGCCGCGGACACCGCGCTGAAGAACCAGGCATGGACGCACCGGGAGCCCTCTGCCTGGTGGCTGGACGGCTTCCGCTATCCGCTGGAGCGCGACATGCGCCGCTCCGGCGTTTACGGCAGCCAGCGCATCCTGAACGGCGAGCCGAACAATCCGCATCTGGGCGTCGACTACGCCGCCAATACGGGCGAGCCGGTGCTGTCCCCCGCCGCGGGCGTGGTCGTGCTGGCCGAGCCCGACATGTATTTCGAAGGCGGCCTGATCGTGATCGACCATGGCGGCGGCGTGAAGGGCGTCTTCATGCATCTGTCGCGGCTGGATGTCGCCGCCCGCGATCTGGTCGCCGCGGGCGACCGCATCGGCGCGGTCGGCGCCACCGGGCGCGCCACCGGGCCGCATCTGCACTGGGGCGTGCGGGTGCGTGGAACCTATGTCGATCCCGAGCTGCTGATGGCGTTCAATCCGCGCGAAAGCCAGATGCTCTGGCCCGAACCGCCGCCAGATCCTGTCCCGGCCGTCGGCCTCATCCCGCCGCCCGCGACGCTCGACTGACGCCGCTCAGGCCAGCGAGGCGTCCAGCGTGATGTCCGCGTCCAGCAGTTTCGACACCGGACAGTTCGCCTTGGCCTTTTCCGCCAGTTCCTGAAACTGTTCCTCGCTGGCGTCTGGAATCTGCGCCTTCAGCGTCAGATGGACGGCGGTGATGGCGAAACCGTCATCCTGTTTTTGCAGCGTGACCTTCGCCTCGGTCCGCATGTCAGAGGCGGTGAGCCCCGCCTCGCCCAGGATCAGCGACAGCGCCATGGTGAAACAGCCGGCATGCGCCGCGCCGATCAGCTCTTCAGGGTTGGTTCCCTTCTGACCCTCGAACCGCGCTGCGAAACCATAAGGATAATCGCTCAGCGCCCCGCTTTCGGTGCTGATCGCGCCGCACCCGTCCTTCAATCCGCCGGACCATTGCGCACTGCCTCTGCGAACGATGTTCATCTCTCTGCTCCCTGCTGTCCGGCCGCCAGTCTCGCGCATTCGTGTGACAGGTTCGAGCGCCGGACGCAGCCCCATGCGGCTCCATCGCCATACAGAACTATGGCGTCCGATAGACGTCCTTGTGAAAGCGCCGGTGCACCCAGAACCAGTCCGCCGGCGACTCCCGGATCCGGTCTTCCAGAAAGCGGTTAATCGCCGCCACGGTCTCCGCGACATCGGTGATCGGGATCGGCTCGTGCACCTGCACCAGAAACCGCGCCCCGTCTCCGTTTTCGTCATACAGGCGCCGCGCCGACATCGGGATCAACGGCGCGCCCGCGCGCATGGCCAGCCGCGTCGGGCCAGGCGCGGTCATGGCCGGATAACCGAAAAACGGCGTCTCGATTCCGGCATTGAATTTCTGATCGTTCATCAGCGCCACCGCGCGCCCGGCCGCGAGATGTTCCATCAGCTCGCGTGCGCCGCGCGCACCGGCCTTGGGCGTCAGCGTCTCCACCCCATAGGCGCGGCGCATCACTTTGATCTGTTCATCGAAATACGGATTGTTCGCGGCGCGATAGGTGATGGCGCCCTTAACACCGCGCTGCACGCCCGCCATCGCCATCACTTCCCAGTTGGCGAAGTGACCGGCGACGAATACGGCCGGGCCTCCCGACTCGCGCAGCGCGTCGAGCCGCTCCACCCCTTCCACCGTGATGCGCCCGCCCGGCTCATAGCAATCCAGCGTGCGCAGATGCGGCATCTCTGCGAAGGTCCGGCCGATATTGTCCCAGACGCGCGCCAGAATCTGCGCGCGCCAGGCGGCGTCCCGTTCCGGAAACGCGATCTGGAGATTGCGGTCCGCCACCCGGTGCACACTCATGCGCGGCCCGATGGCGCGCGCAACGCGGCCGCCCAGCGCCGAGGCGCGTTCAATCGGCATCGCGGCAAGACCGGCGCCAAGACCGGCGCAGGCGCCGGCCTCGATCCTCCACAAAAGATGCTGCGCCCAGCCGGCCATCGGATCAGCCCTGTTCCACCCGCGCCAGCAGCGCGGCGAACGCATCGGGGTCGTCGAACCGCGCCTCCACGGCGAAGGTCCGCGCACGCGCGCGCATCAGCGGCGGCAGGCGCACATAATCCTTTTCCGTCGTTATCAGGGTCGCGCCGCGTTCCTCCGCCGCGCGGGCCAGCCAGGCCAGATCAGATTCCGCATAGGGGTGATGGTCGGGAAAACTCGCCGCCTCGGAAATCTCGCCCCCCGCGTCGCGCAGCGCGTCGAAGAATTTCTGCGGCCAGCCAATCCCAGCAAAAGCGATCAGCGGGCCCGGCGGCGGCGGCGCCAGCGGCGCCAGATGCGCGGTCAGCACCGGGCCGGAAAACCCGTCCAGCCCCAGTTCGGAAAGATCGGGCGCGGCGGGGTCGTCCGCGCCTTCGCCCGATACGCCGCGCATCAGCACCACGGCGTCTGCGCGGGCGAGCGCGGCGGAAAGCGGCTCGCGCAGCGGGCCGGCCGGAAACACCTTGCCGTTGCCATAGGGGCGCACCGCGTCGATCACCAGCAGCGATAGAGCCTTGTGCAAAGACGGGTTCTGGAAGCCATCGTCCATCACCACGGCGCCCGCCCCTGCCTTCGCCGCCGCGAGCGCGCCCGCCGGCCGGTCGCGCGCGATCCAGGCCGCGCCATCGCGGGCGAGCAGAAGCGGCTCGTCGCCAACATCGCGATAGGAATGCGACGCCGGATCGGCGCGCACCGGTCCGCGCAGCCGCCCGCCATGCCCGCGCGACAGCGCATGCGCGGCGACGCCGCGCGCCCGCAAATGCGCGAGCATGGCGCGCGCCACCGGCGTCTTTCCCGCGCCGCCCAGCGTCACATTGCCGATACAGATCACCGGAACCGGCGCGTGCACAGGCCGCGCCCGGCGGATGCGCCAGGCCCCGGCCATGCCATAGAGCCAGGAAAGCGGGGCCAGCAGCGCGCGGGTCATGCGCGCCGCCTCGCGTCCCTCGCTTGCATACCAGAAGGCTGGCGGGGTCATGGCGTCTCTTCGTCCAGCAGCGTCAGCAATGCGGCAACCGTGCGCGCGGCGGCGCCGCCGGATTCGGCCAGCACGGAATCCGCCGCCGCGCACATCGCGGCGCGGCGTTCCGGGTCCACCAGCAAGGCGGCCAGCGCACGGGCCAGCGCCGCCGCGTCCGCCACAATCCTGGCGCCGCCGCGGGCGGCAAACTCATCATAGGCTTCGGCGAAATTGCTCACATGCGGCCCGCTCAGCAGCACAGCGCCCGCCTGCACGGGCTCCGCCGGATTATGCCCGCCAATCCGGGAAACCAGCGAGCCGCCCAGCAGCGCAAGCGGCGCGGCGCGCAGCAGCACGCCCATCTCCCCGATCGTATCGGCCAGATACACATCCACCCCCGGCCCCGGCGGTTCGTTGCGCGAACGCCGCGCCACCGAAAATCCCCGGGCGCGGATCAGGGCCTCCACCGCGTCGCCGCGCGCGGGATGGCGCGGAACCAGAATCAGCAGCGCGTCCGGCGCGCCAAAGCGCAGCGCCTCATGCGCGGAGAGCACAATCTCCTCCTCCCCCTTGTGGGTAGAGGCGGCGCACCAGACCGCCCGGCCGCCAATGGCGGTCTTCAGCGCCGCCAGCGCCGGCGCATCATGGTCCAGCGCCAGAGCGTCCAGCTTCACATTCCCGGTGCGCTCCACCGCGCGGCCCGAAAGACCGGCCAGCCCGCCCGCCGTCGCCGTGTCGGCGGCGCCGATCCATGCAAACCGCGACAGCAGAAAAGCGGCGCTGTCCGGGGCGCGGCGCGCCCAGCGGCGCAGCGACCGGCCGCTCATCCGCGCATTGACCAGCGCCAGCTTTGTCCCGCGCTCCGACAGGGCGCCGATCAGCGCCGGCCACAGCTCCGATTCCGTGAATACCGCCAGGTCGGGCCGCCAGTGATCCAGAAAGCAACGCGCGGCGCCGGGCGAGTCGATGGGTGCGAACCGGTGCGCGGCGCGCGGCGGCAGGCCGGCCTGCGCCACATCCGCGCCGGTGCGCGTCTGGGTGGTCAACAGCAGGTTGATGTCCGGCCGCGCGGCGGCCAGCGCCGCCGCCAGGGTCAGCGTCACCCGCGTCTCTCCCACGCTGGCGCCGTGCAGCCAGACCAGCTTGCCCTCCGGCCGGGGGCCGGCGTCGCGGCCGAACCGTTCCGCCAGACGGGCCCGGTCTTCTTTTCCGTGCAGCGCCCGCAGGTGCAGATACAGCGGCGCGAGCAGCGCGGCAGTCGCGGTCAGCGCGCCATAAAGGCGCAGCAGGTTTGTCGGCGATGCGCTCATGCCGGGGCCTGTTGCTGTTGCGGCTCCGGCGCCGGTTCGATGACGCTGGCGCCGGCCAGCGCGTCGGCGCGCTGGGTGGCGGCGATCAGGCGCGCCTCCATCCCGGCGCGCACGCGCTCCAGCGTTTCCGCATCGGCGTCTTCCGGCGGCGGCGGGATCAGACCATCCCACACCATCGCGCCCGTCCCGAACGGCAGCGGCAGCACCAGCCGGTCCCATGTCTTCAGCACAATGCGCCGCCGCGTGCCGATGCCCAGAAGCAGGATCGGCGCGCGGGTCTGCCGCGCCAGACGCACCGCGCCCGGCGAGGCGCGCATGCGCGGGCCGCGTGGGCCATCGGGCATCATGCACAGCACGCCGCCGCTCTCGATATGCGCGATCATGTGGCGATAGGCGGCCTCGCCGCCTTTGTCCTTCGCCGCGCGGTCCTTGCGCCGTGTCGATCCGCGCACGACCACAAGACCCAGACGCCGCGCCGCGTCCGCCACAAACTGGCCGTCGCGCGACAGCGAGATCAGGATGGCCGGCTTTTGCGGCGCGGATTCTGGCCAGCTCGAATGCACCAGCATCAGCCGGTTATGCCAGACCAGACCGACCAGGCCGCCGCCCTCGCGCCAGGCCTGTTCCACCACCTCCGCCCCCTCCACGCGCCAGCGCGTGGTGCGCGCAACCAGCCGCATCCAGCCCGCGGCCAGCGCGGCGAAGGCGCCCTGCACGGGACGCGACCGGATCAGACGCTTGAGCATGGCCATGCACGTCCAGCTATAGCTGGCGCCGGCCCCCGGGGCGACCCGTCGCGCCAAGACCATGGCTGCGGGACGATACAGGACGCAGCCAATCCATTATATCGCCCGCATGAGCCGCTTCGACCTTGCCGCCCCGGCCGGGCGCCGCCGCGCCTTCAACGATCTTTACTGGAGCGATCACGGCTTCCTGCGCTGGCGATTCCGCAATCGCTGGCAGGTGACGCCGGACATGGCGCGCTCGAACCAGCCCTCGCCCGCGCATCTGGCCGCCGAGGCGCGGCGCGGAACCCGGACCATCGTCAATCTGCGCGGCGCTTCGGAGACGGGGTTTTACGCGCTGGAATGCGAAGCCTGCGCGGCGCTGGGCCTCGATCTGGTCGATTTCCGCTTCCGCTCGCGCGACGTGCCCTCGGCGGGGGACGCGCTGGCCTGGAAGGCGCTGCTGGAGCGCATCGCGTATCCGGCGCTGATCCATTGCAAGTCGGGCGCGGACCGGGCCGGGATCGCCGCCGCCTTGTATCTGATCTTCCGCGAGGGCGCGGCGGTAGAGGAGGCGCGGCGGCAATTATCGCTGCGCTATCTGCATGTGAAGGCCGGCAAGACCGGCGTGCTGGATTTTTATTTCGACGAATATCTGCGCGCCCGGGAAAAAACCGGAATCACGTTCGAGGACTGGCTGGCCGCCGGCTACGACCCGGCGGAAATCCGCGCCCGCTTCCGCGCCTCTGTGACCGGCAATTTTCTGGTGGATCGCGTGCTGCGCCGTGAATAGCGGCTTACGGATAGCGCCTTACTGCCCGTGCCGGGCGAAGAAATCGGCGTTCACCCCGCGCGCCTCGTCTTCCAGCAGCCCGACCTCCACCGCGATTCCGGCTGCGCGCATCACGCGGACCGCCTCGCCATTGGTGCGCGGGTCGGGGTCGCGCACGGCCACCACCACGCGCGCCGGCCGCGCCACGATCAGCGCGTCGCGGCAATTGCCGCCTTCGCGCGTATGATTGCAGGGCTCCAGCGTTATATAAATGTCCGCGCCAACAGCGCGCGGCCCCGCCATGTCCAGCGCCACACGTTCGGCATGGGGACGGCCGCCATCGGCGGTCGCGCCCTGCCCGATCACGGCGCCGTCCTTCACAATCACGCAGCCCACCGCCGGATTATCGCCGGTGCGCCCGGCCTGGGCGCGGGCCAGGGCCAGCGCCTGTGTCATGAAGGCCGCGTCGGCCCCCATGTCCGGAGAGGACGTCACGCGATCTCCGGCAGCGGCCGCGCGCGCTCCGGGTCGAGATAGCGCGCGGAGCGAAGCGCCAGATCTTCGGAAAGTTCAATCAACAACGGATTGCCGGTCGGGATGTCAAACCCCGCGATCTCCGCATCCGCCACGCCGAACAGATGCTTCATCAGCGCGCGCAGCGAATTGCCATGCGCCGAGACGATGACATTCCGCCCCTCCGCCAGCGCCGGGCGGATCGTTCCGTTCCAGTATGGCAGCACGCGCTCCAGCGTGGTCAGCAGAGATTCCGTGCGCGGCAGCAGCGCCGGGTCGATCCCCGCATAACGCCGGTCGGCGGCCGGGTCATTCTCCGCGCCCTCGGCCAGTGGCGGCGGCGGAACATCGTAGGAGCGGCGCCACAAAAGCACCTGCTCCTCGCCATGCTTCGCCGCCGTCTCGGCCTTGTTCAGCCCGGTCAGCGCGCCGTAATGCCGCTCGTTCAGCCGCCAGTGCTTTTCCACCGGCAGCCAGACCGCGCCCATTTCCGTCAGCGCCAGACACAGCGTGCGGATCGCCCGCGTCTGCATCGAGGCGAAAGCGCAATCGAAGCTCACCCCGGTTCCGGTCAGCAGGCGCCCGGCGCTGCGCGCCTGATCCTCGCCCGCCGGCGTCAGATCGACATCGACCCAGCCGGTGAAGCGGTTTTCCAGATTCCATTGCGACTGACCGTGACGCAGCAGGGCTAGGCTTGGCATGTTTCCCCCGGAAAAACGGGCCCGATCCGCGCCCGGCCGCTCCCTCTACACGCCCCGCCGCCACAGGGCAAAATACAGGGCAAAATACGGACAAAATATGGGGCGGCGCTTGAGGCGGCCCGCCCGGACGGCTATCCCGTGGACGTCGGCATTCCGCAACAGCACAAGACACCCATCACCATGTCCTCCGCTCCGAAGGCCGCCATTCCCGAAAACACCTGGGATTATGAGACCTGGCCGCTGGTGAAGCCGACCGGCTTTCGCGAATACGACGCCCGCTGGAAATTCGGGCCGGAAATCAATCTCTATGGCGTGCAGGCGCTGGGCGAAGGGCTGGGCGCGCTGATCCACGAGCTGGGCGTGACGCCGAAAATCGTGGTCGGCCACGATTACCGCTCCTATTCGCTGTCCATCAAACAGGCGCTGACCGTGGGCCTGATGAATGCGGGCATGGAGGTTCACGATATCGGCCTCTGCCTGTCGCCCACCGCCTATTTCGCGCAATTCGCGCTGGACATCCCCGCCGTGGCGATGGTGACCGCCAGCCACAACGCCAATGGCTGGACCGGGGTGAAGATGGGCGTGGAGAAGGCTTTGACCTTTGGCCCGGACGAGATGGCGCGGCTGAAAACCATCGTGCTGGGCGGGCAGAGCGCCGCGCGCGGCGGCGGGCGCTATATCCGTGAGCATGGCCTGGCAGAACAGCATATCGCCGACGTCGCCGGCGATTTCAAACTCACCCGCAAGCTGAAGGTCGTCGCCGCCTGCGGCAACGGCACGACCGGCGCCTTCGCGCCCGATCTGCTGCGCCGCATCGGGGCGGATGTGGTGGAGCTGCATTGCGAACTCGACCACAGCTTCCCGCATTACAATCCGAACCCGGAAGACATGGGCATGCTGCACGATCTGGCGCGCGCCGTGCGCGAGAGCGGCGCCGATCTGGGTCTTGCTTTCGATGGCGATGGCGACCGCTGCGGCGTGGTCGACAACACGGGCGAGGAAATTTTCGCGGACAAGGTCGGCGTGATGCTGGCGCGCGACCTGTCACGTCTGCATCCCGGCGCGCTGTTCGTCGCGGATGTGAAATCCACCGGCCTGTTCCGCACCGATCCGGTGCTGCGCGAAAACGGCGCGCGCGTCGAATACTGGAAAACCGGCCATTCCTATATCAAGCGCCGGTCGAAAGAGCTGGGCGCGCTGGCCGGATTTGAAAAATCCGGACACTATTTCTTCAGCCCCCCGATCGGGCGCGGCTATGATGACGGTCTGGTCTCCGGGCTGGAGGTGCTGCGCCTGCTCGATCGCAACCCGGAAAAGACGCTGGCCGATCTGCGCGAGGCTTTGCCGCAGGCCTGGACCTCCCCCACCATGTCGCCGCACTGCGCCGACGAGGTGAAATATGGCGTGGTGGACGGGATCGTCGCCGAATACCGCGCCGCCGCCGAGGCCGGCGAGAAAATTCTCGGCCGCTCCATCGCCGAGCTGGTGACGGTCAATGGCGTGCGCGTGATCCTGGAGGACGGCGCCTGGGGCCTTGTCCGCGCCTCATCCAACACGCCCAATCTTGTCGTGGTGGTGGAAAGCCCGAACGCGGAAGAAGACATGGTCGCCCTGTTCCGTGATATCGAGGCGCGGCTGGCGCGGCGCCCCGAAATCGGCGCCTTCGACCAGAAAATCTGACGGAACCCGACATGGCGAAACCGATCCGCAAGGCCATCCTGCCCGTCGCCGGGCTGGGCACGCGCGTGCTGCCCGCCACCAAATCCATCCCGAAAGAAATGCTGCCCGTCGTCGACCGGCCGGCCATCCAGTATGTGGTGGACGAGGCCTTCGCGGCGGGGGTCGAGCACATTGTCTTTGTCACTGGCCGCAACAAATCCGCCATCGAGGACTATTTCGATCAGGCGTTCGAGCTGGAAACCACGCTGGAGCAGAAAGGCAAGACACGGGCGCTGGAGGCCGTGCGCGCCGCCACGCCGCGCGCCGGCGCGGCCAGTTTCGTGCGCCAGCAGGCGCCGCTGGGCCTCGGCCATGCTGTCTGGTGCGCACGCGACATTATCGGCGATGAGCCATTCGCCGTGCTGCTGCCCGACGTGATTGTGGACGCCGCGCCCTCCTGCCTCGCCCAGATGGTCGATGCCTATGAGCGCGCCGGCGGCGGCAATGTGATCGCGGTGAACGAGGTTCCGCCCGCCGAGACCGACAAATACGGCGTCATCGACCCGTCCGGCCCGGCGAAAGGCGGCGTGATCCCGATGAAGGGCATGGTGGAAAAGCCGAAGCCCGCCGATTCGCCCTCCAACCTTTCCATCACCGGACGCTATATTCTCCAGCCTGGGATTTTCGCGCTGCTGGAAGATCAGGGCGCGGGCGCGGGCGGCGAGATCCAGCTTACCGACGCCATGGCCCGGCTGATGCGGACCCAGAAGTTCCACGCCCTGCAATTCCAGGGCGAGACTTATGATTGCGGCTCGAAAATCGGCTATTTCACCGCCTTCCTGTCTCTGGCGCTGAAGCACGGCGAGATCGGCGCGGACGCCGCCGCCCTGGCCCGCAAGCTGGTGTAACGCTTTCCCGGGCGCCTTCAGAATTCACTAACGCCTGTGTCACGCTGGATGCGTCCCTCGAGTGACGAAAACGCCAGCCCCACGCCACTCTCCGCGAAAAATTGCGTCCAAGTTTCCGCAAACCTCCAACACCCTTCGGGCGCACATAGGATGGTGCTGTTCCGGCGTATCGAGGGCGAGGCCTAGCCAGTCGCGGCGTCCGGGAGTGCAGGGCGCGTCCGCGCCGTTCGCCGTGGCGGCGGGCGGCTCCGGCGCGGCTCGTGGAGAGGGCGGATGGCACTAAACGACCGACCATCCCAATCCCACGCTGGAATCGGTGGCGAGAGCTTCCGGGAAATCCCTGCGCGGAGCGCCGGCGGGAACT
Source organism: Euryhalocaulis sp. (assembly GCA_050486445.1). GTDB lineage: Bacteria > Pseudomonadota > Alphaproteobacteria > Caulobacterales > Maricaulaceae > Euryhalocaulis. The sequence goes on along the minus strand of JBJHDH010000017.1, from coordinate 43,808 downwards.
CATACTTCCTTCCTGGCGCCGTAAATAAATCGGGTTCGTAGCTGGCGCTCCGCACCCCTTGTCACGCCGAACCCCGGACCTGATCCGGGGGAAGGCGGATCGCCCGCCGATGCGGCGGGAAACGTGAGCAAAACGCACTCGGGGCGAACGCACAACTGTGTCTGCATTTCTGAAAGCGAGCCGCGGCTGGTTCCTCCCCTGCCCGGCGCACGCAAGGATCAACGGCGCACGATGAGACCCGGATATCTAAATCCGCTCGTCAGGGTCGTCTTCGTAATGGGCGTCTTCGTCGTAGCCGTGGCGCGAACTGTAGAAGACCAGCGCCATCAGTCCGCCGCCGACCCCGATGGTGAGGGCCGAGCCCAGCACCAGGGCGATCCAGCCGTGCATCCCGATCTCGGCGCCCGCGGCGGCGCGCCAGCCATAAATCCCGAACGCCAGCGCAATCAGCACGGCGGCGGCGGCGATGGCGAGGAACAGGGTCTGTTTCATTCTGATGAGATAGGACCGGGAACGGCGCGCCGCGAGTCCGCTGGCTGCTGTCCCCGGTCCATTTTTATGTCAGCGGAATCCGCCTTCCGCCCTGTCCGGGTCCTATTTCTGGACCCATTGGCCGCCGGCGTTGCGGTACCACTGGCCGGCGGGCACGCGGTCGATCAGCCGTTCCGCCGTGAGGCGGGCGACCACTTCGACGCTGGTCCCCTGTTCCTCGGCCAGACGGGTATATTCGGCGCGGCGGCGGATATTGATCTCGTTCACCGCGGCGACCAGATCCTGCGGAACCTGACCGGCGACGAAACCCAGATAGCCATCGGCCTGTTCGCCGACCTGACCGGCGGCCTTGGCCTGCTCGATAGCGGACGTCTGCGCCGCGGCGGGCGAGGCGGAGAATGCGGAGAACGCCAGAAAGACCGCGGCGAAAACGGCGAGAATGCGCGTCATGATCCCCTCCTAGAAAATATCGGGGTTGTTGGCGATCAGGTCTTCGACCTCCCGGTCCAGGCGGACGCGGATTTCCTGGTCGATCCTGACGTTCAGATTGATCTCGATGGGCCGGTCCGGCGCGGCGACGCGCACGGTCGGCGTACAGGCCGAGGCCAGAAGCCCGGCCGCGGCCGCCGCCATCGGGGTATAAGCGAACAAACGCTTCATTTCCGTCTCCTTATCCGGAACGCACCATCCCAAAGTCTGGCTGAACTCACCATTAATCGAGATCGCGGCTTTCGTTAATCGTCATTCGCCGGGGCGACGCCTTCCTCCGCCCGCAGGGCGTCCTCGATCTGGCGCTGGATGCGGAAGCCCTGAGTGGTTTCGGTGACCAGACGCATCAGGTCCGCCGAAAGCCCGATATTGAAGCGAAACGGATAGCCGTCGAGCACATCGGGATTGAAGCCCTCGATATTGAGGTGCAGCTGCATCTCGCCCGCCACCGGGCCGTCCAGCCCCACTTCCAGCACACGGTATCGCAGATTCTCCAGTGCGCGGAAGGCGAGGTTCGCTTGTTCGTTGCTCTGCGCCGCGGCGTCGGTCGCCTCGCCGCGATACGAGACAAAACCATCGTCGTCGCCGGTCAGACGGGCGTTCTCGATAAAGATATTACCCTCGCGGATCGCGATAGGGACACTGCCGGACACCGTGCCGCCCGCCGACAAGGCCTCATTATCGAACATACCGACCAGAAGGCCGAGATTGAGCCGCTCGGCCAGCAGCGACGCCCGGTTTGTTTCGGCCGCCGGATCCCAGACAAAGGGGGCCACGGCGATGGTTCCGCCGGAAAACGGCCATTCAGCGCGCTCGAAGCCGATGCGCCCCTCGGGCAGCAGCGAGATGGCGAGATTGCCTCCGGCAAGCGGCAGACCGGGATTGAAGACGCCGATGCTTACCGATTGCGGTCCCGGGGTCAGTGGCGGCGCCAGGCTGGTCATCTCGAACCGTGTGGAGACCTGTTGGACCGGACCGAAGCGCGTGGCGAAATCCAGGCGGTCCAGCACCACCAGGCCGGAGGAACGCACCGCGGCGCCGTACCATTCCGCGTGGAAGCGCGCCTCGGCCGGGCCGGCCGCATTTGCGACCATGCCCCGAAGCACGGGCAGGATATTCTGCGGCTGGGTTCCGCCGGGACGGAATTCGATGCGCGGAACGTCCACCAGCATGTCGCCCAGCCCGGTGTCGAGATCGTGCGCCAGCGTGACGCGGAGCGAACCGGCGGGCGCGCCTTCGATCGCGCCCGAGAGGCGCATGGCGACATTCCCCGATTCCACGGTGAGCCCGCCCGAAAGCGTGGCCGGGCTGACCAGCGTGCGTTCCGAAGGAACGGCGACCGCGGCGTTTCCGATCTCGATATCGGCGGCGAGCGGCGTTCCGAACGTGGCCGCGCCGCGCGCACGCATCTGCGACAGCACGACCGGCAACACCTCGCCCGTCAGATATCCGCCCACAGCATCGAAGCGCATGGCCAAAGGCTCGCCGGGCGCGAAAGAGAGGATGGCGCTCCATTCGCCGGTCTCCACCGCCATATCTTCCTGACCGAACGTATCGAGCATCGCGCGCAAAGCGGGGGCGGCGACATCCAGCTCCATCTCAGGCAGGACCGGGCCGGACAGGCGGACATTTCGCGCCTGCGCGTCGCGCAGCTCTGTCCCCGTGTCCAGCGCATAGGACTGGACGGCGATGATTTCGGCCAGCGCGTTGAAAAAGGTCTCGCCGGATTCGGTGCGTTGCAGCAGCGGATCGCGAACCCCGTTCAGATTCGACGCCGTGACGCCGAGCGCCGTCCAGCCGCCGCCGCGCACACGGTCAAGCGAGGCGGCGAGCGGCGCCGAATTCTGCAACCGGAACTCGCCGCCCGCGCCGGTCAGGATCAGGCCGCCTCGCGGCGCATCGAGGCGGAGGCCGAAAAGATGCATGGATTGCATCTCCAGCTCCGCCATTGTGAGCGACACTGGCGCCGCGCCCGACTCCAGCCGCCATGCGCCGTCTTCCGAAGCCGCCGTAACCGCGCCGGACAGCGCGGCGCGGCGCAGCGTCATGCCGGCGATTTCGGTGGAGATCAGCGCCCGGCCGGACGCCTGCGCGCCCCAGCCCTCCGGCGTGCGCCGCCATTCCGCCGACAAGTTCTCCGCGCCCAGCATGGCGCCGTCGCCACCGAAGGGCGCCAGCTCGCCCTCTGTCCGCAGCATGGCGAGACCGTCATCGTACAGAATGTCCAGCCGGGGCAGATCGAGGTCCGGCTCTCCCTGCATCGAGAGCGCTCCGGACAGGCGCCAAGCGCCGTCCAGACGGCGATATTCCAGCACAGGCCCGTCCGCCGCCGCGCGCAGCTCCAGCGCCGGTCCCGCCGCCGCCGCGACCCGCGCCGGGGTTTCCAGCGTCACCAGCACGGTTGCCGGGCTGATCTCCATCGTCGCGGCGAGTCCGGCGTCGAAGCCGGCGAGACTCCCGGCCAGCCGGTCCCGCAGCGGCGCGGCCAGCGGGCCGACGCCCGGCATATCCCGCCAGCGCGATGCCGCCAGCAGAGTTTCGGCCTCTGCCTCCGGCGCAGCGGCGCGCGCGCCGGCAAGCGCGATGTTCAGCGCCGCCTCGCCGCGCGCATTGGCGGCGCCTTCCGCAAGCCCGGCCAGGCGCACCGTCGCCGCCGCCACCGCCGATTCGGCGCCGAAGCGAGGCCCACCGGCGCCGTCCAGCGCCAGGGCGGCCCGCGCCAGCAGCCGGTCGCCGATCATCTCGAATTCAATCTCGCCCTCACGCACCTCTGTACGCCAGCCGCGCCAGGCGACCGCGCCAGGCTCAATTATGGCCCAGCCGCGCCAGCCGGCGCGCGGGCCGCCTTCGAGATGCATATCCATCGGCAACGCGCCGGCGGAACTGGCCAGCGTGACCAGACCGCCGGTGACCGAGATGAGGCCTATCGGGGCCTCCCCCTCCCCGCCCGCAAGATCGTCCACGCGAAACCCGGCGACGAAGATTCCATCGTCAGTAAGATCGACGCGAATCTGCGGCCGGGTCAGGCGAACGGTGCGCACGACCCCCCGGCGCAGCTCGCCCAGCCGGAATTCCGCCTCAAGCCGGGGGATAATGACAGAATCGCCGAGCCGGACATCGCGCAGCACCGCGCCGGTCAGGTCCAGGCGCTGAACCTCGAAACCGGCCTCCACGCCGCGCTGTTCTAGCCAGGCGCGGCCGAAATGCCCGGCCAGCGGCGCGCGCGCCAGCCAGAGCCCGGCCAAAACCGCCAGAATGGCGGCGATGGCCGCGCTGACAATGATCAGGGTCCGACGGGTCACGGTTTGCTCTCTAGAGCGCAACCCGCTTATACGGGCCACGTTCTACACTTTGAAGTCGAGCAATTTCATCAATTTGAGCTGAATCGCACATCAGCCCGATCAATATTGCTCTTGGGCCAAAGCCTAACCCAGATTCGGTCCAAACACCCGCCGGAGGGTGTGGTTCCCGCAGATTCCGGCTGAAATTCGCCTGCCAGGCGAGCGCGCTGTCATCCACCGATTGAATCTCAGGCATCAGGGTTGCCCTGCCCCCGCCCTTGCTGCCATGTTGCAAACGGGAGACGAATTCCAAAAATCGGATCGGCGGGGTTAACGGTCATTTAGCCATGATGGATGAACATTCGCCCGGCGCGCCCGGCGTCGGGGAAGGCTTTGATGCGTTGATGGAGAAAGATGGGGGTTTCGATCCCAGGCTGACGGTTCGCCGTTGGTGGCGCGAGGCGTTGGCCGCCGCCGCCTGCTGCGTGCTGGTGGTCTCTGGCGCCTATGCCGTGGGAATCACCCATGGCGAGGACGCCGCCGCGGTGCGCGTTGCCGAGGCGGAGGTGCCCGCGCGCCAGTTCGCCACGGACTGGACTCCGGTGCAGCCCAGCATTCCCGAGACGCTCGCCCGCCCGGCGCTTTCCGCCGACCCGCAGACCCCCGCCCGCACGCTTGATTACGCCGCGCTGGACAATGCCACGCTGGAGCGCGTGGCCGGCCTCAGCGTCGAGCGCTTTACTGTGAAATCCGGCGACACGCTGGGCCGCATCCTGACCGGGACCGGTGTGGCGACCCAGCAATCGGCCGCCGCCATCGCCGCGCTGAAAGACGTCTGGGATCCGCGCCATCTGCGCGTGGGTCAGGAAGTCAGCGTGTATCTCTACACCTCGCCGCTGCGCCGTGTGGCCAACCGGCCGGACTCGCCCGATCTGGTGGGCCTGGCGCTGAAGCCCGCGGTGGACCGCACCGTGGCCGTGGCGATGGACCGCGACGGAAGCTATCAGGCGCGCGAAGAGATGATGGAGCTGGAGCGCACGCTGGTGCGCGTGAACGGCTCGATCGATTCGGCGCTGTGGAACGATCTCAACGCCGCCGGCGCGACGGATCGTATTATCGGCAATTTCGCCAATCTGTTTTCTTTCTCGGTCGACATCCAGCGCGAGGTCCGGCGCGGTGACGATTTCGAGATTCTCTACGAGGAATTCCGCACGTCTGGCGGCGACCTGGTGAAGACCGGCGACATCGTTTACGCGGCGCTGGAGACGCGCGGGGCGCTGAAACAGCTTTACCGCTTCGAGGCCGCCGACGGCCCGGACTATTTCGACGCCGAGGGCGTCTCGATCCGCCGCTTCCTGATGCGTACGCCGATCAACGGGGCGCGCCTGTCCTCGCATTTCGGCATGCGGCGGCATCCGATCCAGGGCTATAACCGGCTGCACAAGGGCACTGATTTCGCCGCGCCGCGCGGCACGCCGATCTACGCCGCCGGCGATGGCGTGATCGCCCGCCAGTACCGCTCGCCGTCCTATGGCAATTACATCCTGATCCGGCACAACAGCACCTGGCAGACCGCCTATGCCCACATGCACAATTTCGCCACCGGAATGCGCGAAGGCCGCCGGGTGCGTCAGGGCGAGGTGATCGGCTATGTCGGCACCACCGGCAATTCGACCGGGCCGCATCTGCACTATGAAGTTCTGCAAAACGGCAACGCCGTGGACCCGATGAGTGTGCGCGTACCGACCGGCAAGGAGCTGGAAGGCGACGAGCTGCGCCGCTTCACAGCCGCGATAAACGGCATCCGCGTGCAATACGCCGATGCGCCGGATGCGCGGGACATGGAGCGTGTCGCCGTGGCCGCGGCGCAGGAGCGATAGGGAACCACCCTTTCAAGGGTTGCTTCCGGAACAAGTGAAAAGCCCGGCGCGATGCGCCGGGCTTTTTGTTGGCTGCCTTTTGCTGGCTGAACGTAAGCGTCAGGACGCGCCGTCCATGGCGTCCATATGCGCCTTGACCTTCTGGCTCCATTCCCAGAACGCTTTCGAGAAGGGCATCTGCGCGGCCACATCCGAGTCGGAGAAGCCGGCCTCGAAGAACGCCTGCTGCCGCTTCAGCTCATCCTCGTCCCGCGCCGAGCGCGCGATCAGGGCGCCCAGCCGCCGCCCGTATTCCTGGGCCTCCGGGCTGGCGGGATCGAGGGCGGTCTTCTCCTCGCCCTCGGCGATCATCGCCCGCCATTCCGCCTGAAGTTCCGCCAGCTTCGCGATGCTCATGCCGGGCGGAATCAGGTCCGCGACGTTCGAGCCAAGATGCCGCTCTACCAGCGCCATGTATTTCTTTTCCTGTGTATGCGTGTCCATTGCCGTCTCCTTGATGAGGTTCACCAAATCGTCGGCGGAAAGGGATTCGCCCCCGGCCACGCGGCGCCTTGCCGCGCGGACGAGTTTCAGACCCGTTTCGGCTTCCGCCAGGGTCTGTTCCAACGCCTGTTCCTGAGCGGCAAGCACGCGCCCCAGATCGGCGTTGCGCAGCGCGGCGCCAATCTGGTTCAGGGTCAGGCCAGCGCCTTCAGCGCCAGCACGCGATAGAGAATGCCCGCCTCGCACGCGCCATAGACGCGCCAGCCGGACGCTGTCCGCAGCGGTCTCAACAAACCGGCCCGTTCATAGACACGCAACGCGCGGGGCGTCACGCCAAACCGGGCCGCGAAGGCCGAGGCGGTCAGTTTCTCGTCGTGCAGGGACTCTTCGGGCATGGGACGGCGGCTCCTGTTTCCACCGTCCCCTTCCCTACAGCCTGACCCAAGGTCAGGCGCAAGCGCCCGTGACCGGGAAAAATCGCCGGCCGGGAATCAGTGGCTGGCAGGGGTGCGGACGCGCTCCCGCGCCACCAGATCGGGCGACACCGCGGCCTGACGCGCCGGGCCATAAACCGCCCGCAAATAGGAGGCGATGTCGGCCACGTCCTGATCGGTCAGCACATCGCGCAGGCCCGGCATTTCCCAGCCAATATTGCCCTCGTTGACGCCGATGCCATCCAGCACCACGCGGACAAAGATGGTGGAGTCCGGGCCGGTGACGGCGCTGTTCACCGCCAGCGCCGGGCGCGTGGATTGCGGCGATTCCGGAGGCGTGAAATGGCAGGAGACGCAGAAGGCGCGGAATTTCGCGCCGCCGCGCTGCTGTTCCGCCGTCAGATCGGATTCCGGCGGATTGAGCAGCGCCGGGATGGCGCTGGTGTCGTGCGCCTCTGGCGAGCCGGCAAGATCGGCGAAATAGACGGCGAGCGCGTCAATGTCCGAATCCGGCAGCTCGCGCAGGCCGGCATGGATAACTTCCGACATCGAGCCGGCGGCGACGCCATGCAGCGGCGAGGCGCCGGTGCGCAGGAAGGCGTAAAGATCGTCGCGCGTCCAGGGCAAGGCGGCGTCCGGGTTCTCATTAATCGCCGGGGCGTACCATTCACCGACCGTGGCGCCGGCATAGGCGGCGCCGCCACCGCGCTCCGCGCCCAACATATTGCGCGGCGTGTGGCAGGCGCTGCAGTGGCCGATGCCCTCGGCCAGATACGCGCCGCGATTCCATTCGGCGCTCTTTTCCGGGTCTGGCTGGAACTCGCCGCCACGGAAGAACATCAGCTTCCACCCGCCCTGGAGGCCGCGCATGCTGAACGGCCAGCCCAGCGTATTGGCCGGGGGCGTGTAGGACACCGGCTCTACCTCTGTCATCAGATAGGCGTAGAGCGCGTCGATATCGGCGTCGGTGAGGCGCGAGAACTGGATATAGGGGAAGGCGGGGAAGAGGTGCGCCCCGTCGCGCCGCACGCCATCGCGCATGGCGCGGGCGAAGGCGTCGCGCGACCAGCGCCCGATGCCCGTCTCCGGGTCCGGCGTGATGTTGGTAGCGTAGATGATGCCGAAATCGCTGCTGACCGGCAGGCCGCCGGCATAGGGCGCACCATCGGCGGTGGTGTGGCACGAGGTGCAGTTGCCCGCCGCCGACAGCACGCGGCCGCGCTCTATTTGCTCCGCCGGGAAAGCGCCCTGTGCGGGCGGTTCGGCCTCTGCCACCGCGGGCCGGATCGCCAGCGCGGCAAAAGCCAGCGCGCCCAGCACCACGACTCCCGCGGCGATTCCCCCATACAATACCGGCTTGCGCATGCGCGTTTCCCTCCCCCGTTTCGTGGCGGACACGCCCCGTCAGCGCCCGCCCGAACGATTATTCCATTATTCCAGGCAACCATATTGCCCGCAGGCGCGGAGGAAGCCTGCACCCTCCCCGCCCGATTTGCCGCCAAGTCTAAAGCATAGGCCGGGAAACGAAAGCGCGCGCACCGCACTTCCACGCGAAATTCATCTTCGCGGAAAATTCGCTATATTTATCAGGATATATCGGGCGCGACCCGCCGCCACGCCCGCCCGAACGGGCCGCCCCTTCCCGCGTCGCCGGGAAAAGGCGGTCTATTCCCGCCCGGAGAAGGATTCGGGGGCGGCTATTCCAGCCTGGCTGCGACCCGGTTCGCCAGTTCGGGGTCGCTGTGCGCGGCCATGGCAAGCTCGTTATAGCGTTCGACGCTGAGGCCCGAGCTTTCCACGGCCTCGACCAGATCGGACTGGACCTGGGTTTCCAGCGCGGCTTGCTGCTCGGTATCCAGGCCGGTCTGCATCTGCTCGCTCGCCTGAATCATGATCTCATCAACGCGCTCCAGCGCCGAAGCGAACTGGTCGACTTCGGTATCCGTCACATCGCCGGCGCCGGCGGGCGCGGGCGCCATTTCAGCGGGCGGGGGCGCCATTTCGGCGGGCGGCGGGAGATCGTCCTGCGCGAGGGCGGAAACGGGCCCGGCCAGAAGAGCGGCGGCGCCAGCGGCGGCGAAAAGTGATTTCATGGTCATACGATCCTTCCTGACAATCTGCGAAGTGTAGGATGCACCGCGTGAACGCGGCGCATCCGGGGCCAGCGCGCCGGAACCGCAAAGGTTCCGCAGACATGTGCGATTGGCAGGGGAGGAATTAAGACCGGCGGCGTTGCAGGAACGGCTCAATCGCCTTCGGCGCCGGTTTCTGTTTCGTCGCGAGGGCCCATCTGGAATATAATCACGACCCGCTGGTCGCGGGCGCCGCCCCTCGTTTCTGGATCGTATCGCTGTTGCGCACGCATCCACCGGAGTGCGGGGACTTCAAAAATATCATCCGTGCATCCTAGGGAATGCACATTTTCCGTCGTTCCGTCGGCGGCGATGTCGAAACCGATTATGCATTCGCCTTCGCGATGGTCTCGCACGGCTTCCTCCGGATAGGGTGGAAGAGGCGGAGAATCCGGCCCGGTCAGACGGTTGGTAAACGTGGCGACATGCTCCGTCTGCGCGCGCGCCGGGGCGACGGCGAACAGGCCGGCCAACACCGCGACGGAGGTAACCGCGGTCACCATAAAAAGTCCGGCCATACGGGTGTTTTCCAATGAGGCGTAACGGCTCAGCATGACAGTCCTCTCTTTCAGATGATTGGCGGCGATCAGCGGAACGCTCGCCGCCGGGGGACGCGGCTGCGCCCCGCCTGTATCGCCGGCGGCCTTGAGCAAGGTCGCGGCATAGCGGCGCGGCCGGATCGCGGCGTCGCGGCGCAGGACCGCGTGATCGCACGCCATTTCCTGATCCGCGAGGAAGGCGCGCTCGCCCAGCCAGGCCAGCGGATGAAACCAGAACAGGCAGCGCAAACCCGCCGCTGCGATGCGGTGCTGAAGATGACGGGCGCGGATGTGCTCGGCCTCATGCAGCACGATCACGCGGCGTTCCTCCGCCGTGTAGCGCGTCAGGAACTGTTCTGGCAGCAGCACGAGCGGGCGCAGCAATCCGCACGCAAGGGGGCTTTGCAGAATGGCGCTGAACCGGATGTCGCGCTTTGGATCGAGCCTCGTCCCGGCCGCCGCCATGGCGAGATCGCGCGCCTCGGCGGGCGCCGGGGAACGCGACGCAGCGGCCACGGTCCGCATGAAACGGTGCTGCGCACGCCACAGATGCAGAAGCAAAACCACGGCGCCGAGCAGCCAGACCGCCAGCACCGCGTCCGTGCCGAACGCCCGCGCCGGTGCGCCGCCTGACGGACCGGAGGCCGCCGGAGCGAAGACGCCTGCCGCGTCCGGCGCGACGATCAGGCTGACGGGCGACTGGAACAGATCGCCGGGCGCCAGAGTTGCTGCGAGCGCGGCGGGAATTGTCAGCCAGAGGGCGTAGATCCAGACCGCGCCGACCCGGTTGCGCGCGAGACGGCCAATGAGAAAGACCAGAAGCGTGACAGCGCCCAGAATGATGGAGGCTTCGACGAGCCAGGCGAGAAGATCATTGCTCGTCATCGGACATCTCCTCGACAAGCGCCCGTAATTCCGCGAGCTGTTCGGGCGGCAATTTGCGCCCGCCCGCGAAACTGGCGACCAGCGGCGCGATGCGGCCGCCGAACAATTGATCGGCCAGGCGCCGGGCCGCCGCCTGTTCGTATTCCGTGCTCTCAATCAGGGGGATGTAGCGTCTGGGCGAAGAGCCTTGCTCGACGCCGACCGCGCCCTTTTTCTCCAGCCGCGCCAGCAGCGTGTGTACTGTGGTGCGCCGCCAGCCCGTCTCCCCGGAGAGCGCGTCCACGATCTCGCGCGCCTCGCAGGGATGGCGCCGCCACAAGACCTGCATCACCTGCTCCTCAGCTTCGGTGATCGAAATCATGGGGGGCCTCATTGGCTGACTACAATCGTAGACATTCTGTCTACACTTGTAGTCCTCCGTCAAGAAGAAAATGGTCAAGGATAATATGGACGAGCTGAAACCAGCCCCGGAGCGTCCCGTAAACGCACCCGCAGCTCCCCCTCCCCGTCCCTCGCGGGCTCGGGACGGACCTCCCCCGCGCGCGGGGGAGGAATTTCCATTGGCTAACCGGCTTCCCCCTAATTCACCGCGGTGGAGGCGGGGCGGGCGCGGTCGATGGCGACGGGGGCGCCGTTGATGGTGAGGCCGGCCATGTCGTCGGCCGAGACATTGATGGCGTCGCCATCTTTCAGCGCGCCGGCGAGGATCAGCCGGGCGATGGGATCCTGAAGTTTTTTCTGGATCACCCGGCGCAGCGGACGCGCGCCATAGGCCGGGTCGAAGCCCTCTTTCGCCAGCGCCTCCTTCGCCGCGCTGTCCAGCGTGATGGTCATGTCGCGGTCGGCCAGCAGGCGTTCCAGATGCTTGATCTGGATGTCGACGATGCGGCCCATCTGCGCCATGCCGAGGCGCCGGAACAGGATGATCTCGTCCACCCGGTTCAGGAATTCGGGACGGAAGCGGGCCTGAAGCTCGCCCATCACCGCGCCGCGCGCCTCTTCCACATCGTCGCCGGTGAGCAGCATCAGATGCTCCGCCCCGGTATTGGAGGTCATGATGATGAGCGTGTTGCGGAAATCGACCGTGCGGCCCTGACCATCGGTCAGGCGGCCATCGTCCAGCACCTGCAAGAGAATGTTGAAGACGTCCGGATGCGCCTTTTCGATCTCGTCGAACAGCACGACCTGATAGGGGCGGCGGCGCACGGCTTCAGTGAGGGCGCCGCCCTCTTCATAGCCGACATAGCCCGGCGGCGCGCCGATCATGCGCGCGACGCTGTGCTTCTCCATATATTCGCTCATGTCGAGCCGGGTGATGGCGGTCTCATCATCGAACAGAAATTCGGCCAGCGCCTTGGTCAGCTCGGTCTTGCCGACGCCGGTGGGGCCGAGAAACATGAAGCTGCCGATGGGGCGGTTCGGATCTTTCAGCCCGGCGCGGGCGCGGCGCACAGCGTCTGAGACCGCCTCCAGCGCCTCGTCCTGACCCACCACGCGGGTGCGCAGCGCGTCTTCCATCGCCATCAGCTTTTCGCGCTCGCCCTCCATCATCTTGTCGACGGGGATGCCGGTCCAGCGGCTGACCACCGCGGCGATCTGTTCGGCGTCCACCACCTCTTTCACCATGCCAGCGCTCGCGCTGTCCTGCGCGCGCTCGGCGTCGGCGACCTGTTTTTCCAGTTCGGGGATGCGGCCGTATTTCAGCTCCGACGCGCGCGCCCAGTCGCCGCGCCGCTCGGCGTCGGCCAGTTCGGTGCGCAGGCGCTCGATCTGCTCTTTCACCTGGGTGGCGCTGGCCAGCTTGTCTTTCTCGGCGCGCCAGGCGGCTGTGAGTTCGCCGCTGCGCTCTTCCAGTTCCGCGATCTCGGCTGCGAGGCGGGAGAGCCGGGCCTTCGCGCCCTCGTCATTTTCCTTTTTCAGCGCCTCGGCCTCGATACGGAGCTGGATCAGGCGGCGATCCAGCTCGTCCAGCTCTTCCGGCTTGGAGTCGACCTGCATGCGCAGGCGCGAGGCGGCCTCGTCCATCAGGTCGATGGCCTTGTCCGGCAGGAAGCGGTCGGTGATGTAGCGGCTGGAAAGATTGGCGGCGGCGACGATGGCGGAATCGCTGATGCGCACGCCGTGATGCACTTCGTATTTTTCTTTCAGGCCGCGCAGGATGGAGACAGTGTCTTCCACCGTCGGCTCCTCGACGAAGACGGGCTGGAAGCGGCGGGCGAGCGCCGCGTCTTTCTCCACATGCTGGCGGTATTCGTCCAGCGTGGTGGCGCCGATACAATGCAGCTCGCCGCGCGCCAGAGCGGGCTTCAAGAGATTGGAGGCGTCCATCGACCCCTCACCCTTGCCCGCGCCAACCAGCGTGTGCATCTCGTCGATGAAGAGGACGATCTGGCCTTCGGCCGCCTGCACTTCGGACAGCACGGCTTTCAGCCGCTCTTCAAACTCGCCGCGATATTTCGCGCCGGCGATCAGCGCGCCCATGTCGAGGGCCAGGAGCTGCTTGTCTTTCAGGCTTTCGGGCACGTCGCCATTGACGATGCGCAGGGCCAGCCCCTCTGCGATGGCGGTCTTGCCGACGCCCGGCTCGCCGATCAGCACAGGATTATTCTTGGTGCGACGGGAGAGCACCTGAATGGTTCTGCGGATTTCCTCATCGCGCCCGATCACGGGATCGAGCTTGCCCTCGCGCGCCGCCTCGGTGAGATCGCGCGCATAGCGTTTCAGCGCGTCATAGCCCTGTTCGGCGGAGGCGGTGTCGGCGGTGCGGCCCTTGCGCACCGCATTGATCGCCTCGTTCAGATTTTGCGGGCTGATGCCTGCCTGTTTCAACGCCTCCTGTGCGCGCGTGCCGGGCACGATGGCGAGCGCCTGCAACATGCGCTCGACCGGCACGAACTGGTCCTTCGCCTTGTCCGCCGCTTCCTGCGCCGTGCGCAGCACCTCGACCAGCTTGGCCACCGCGCGCGGCTCGCCGGCCCCAGCGCCCTCCACCTTTGGCAGGGTCTTCAGCGCCGCGTCGGTCAGCTCCAGCGCCCGTTCCGGCTGGCCGCCTGCGGCGCGGATCAGATTGGCGGCCAGGCCCTCGCGGTCCTCGATCAGGACTTTCAGAAGATGCTCTGGCGTCAATTGCTGATGGCTCGACGCCATGGCCGCGCCCTGGGCGGCCTGCAACATGCCTTTCGAGCGCTCGGTAAAGCGTTCTAGATCCATTCCGTCCTGCCTCCAGCGGTTCCGCGCTGATATGGCGCGGGCTTGATGCCGCGCAAGGGCGGGACGATACCAAAAATAACCGGTGGGGGCCCTTAAAGAGGCCGGACTGCCCGGCAGCCCCTGGGCCCCGGATACGGCCTGCGGCCGTTCCGGGGAACCACGTTTTAATTTTGGGGACTCAGATGTCGGAGAATCAGGCCGCGTCCTCGGCGGCCTCGGCGGCCTCGGAGTCTTCGGCGCGGGCGCGCGGCTTGCGGCCCCGGCGCGGCTTCTTCTCCGCGGCGGCTTCACCCAGATCGGATGCCTCGGGCGTCACCACCTCCAGCGGACCGCCGGAGGATGCTTCGCTGCCGCCATTGCCCCGAGGCTCCGCACGAGCCTCGTTGCGCGACTCACTGCGCTGGTCGTTGCGCTGGCCGTTATTGCGCTGGGGGCGCGCCTCTTCCGGCGAATCGCCGCTTTCGGCGTCGCGGTTCTGGCCGCGCGGCTGGCCGTGATTCTGGTTCTGCTGCTGGCGCTGGTCGTCGCGGCCCTGATCGCGGCCCCCCTCACGACCTACGTCGCGGCCTTGGCGGCTTTCTTCCTGCGCCCGCATGATGCGGAAATAATGCTCCGCGTGCTGGAGATAATTCTCCGCCTTCACCCGGTCGCCAGCGGACGAAGCATCGCGCGCCAGTTGCTGGTATTTTTCGTAAATCGTGACCGCCGCGCCGCGAACCTTGACGTCTGGCCCGTTGCTTTCCAGCGCACGATTATTCTGATGCTGGCCGCCGCCGCCGCTTTTGCGGCCCCGGCCCCGCTGACGCTTCATGTGTTTTCCCCTCTATCGGGTGTCTCTATTCGGGTTCCGCCCGTTGCTGCGCGCTCGCGCGCGCCATCGCCGTTCCATACGGCGACGCCGAACCTGTTGACCTGATCGTCCGATCCGTTTCCGAATCTTTGGCCCGTATGCGGACCCAAATCCGCTGAACAAACGCCACCGCGCCCTTGCGGGCCAGCGCGGCCGGATTGACCCTAGCCTGCGCCGCGCGCGCTTCCAAGCCCTTTTCGCTTCTGCCCCATGTCAGGGGACGCGGCGGAAAATCGCAGCCCGGGGACGCCCTTCCAGATCGGGTTCCGCGCCCCGGAATTCAAGCCCTGGAACAGATTCCGCCAGATGGGCCACCTCTCCCGCCTGGTCCGCACCGATCTCCAGCACCGCAGGGGCGCCGGGGGCCAGCAGACGCGGCAACAGCTTCAGAATGGCGCGATAGGCGTCCAGCCCGTCGGGGCCGCCATCCAGCGCATCGTGCGGATCGCGCCGCACCTCACGCGACAATCCGGCGATGTCGCCGCGACGAATATAAGGCGGATTGGAGGCGGCCAGATCGAACGGCGCGCCGTTTTCAGCAACGATGCGCAATGCCGAATCCCAGTCGCCTTCGCTCACCGTCACGCGATCCGAAAGCCCGGTCAGCGCCGCGTTTTCGCGCGCCAGCGACAGCGCGTCTTTCGACAGATCGACGCCAAAGCCCGCCGCGCGCGGACGCTCGCTGAGGATGGCGAGCAGGATGGCGCCGGAGCCAACGCCAAGATCGAGCACGCGGGTTTCACGATCCGCCGGCAGGAGTTTCAGCGCCGTTTCCACCACGGTTTCGGTGTCGGCGCGCGGGACCAGCGCGCGCGCATCGCATTTCAGGCGCAGCGTCCAGAAATCGGCATGGCCCGTCAGATGCTGGAGCGGTTCGCCCGCCATGCGCCGGGCGGCCAGCGCCTCCAGCCGCGCTGTTTCCTCCACTGTCAGCGCGCGCTCTGGCGCCGCGGCCTGACCGGCGGCGTCCAGACCCGTCACGCTCCGCATCAGCGCGCGGGCGTTATGGTCGGCGTCGCCGATCCCCGCCGCCGCCAGGCGCGCCGCTAGCGCATGGCGCGAGAGGCCGAGAGTCGTGGTCACGCTCATGGCGCCGCCCCGGACGCCGCTCCGGCGCCTGCGCCCTCCGCGACCTCGCCGGACTGCACGATTTTCGCATAGAGGCCGCAAAAGCGATGGCCATAATGCGTCATCAGTTCCTGAACGAGTTCGATGTCGCGCACGCCCCGCCCGGGATCGACATGCGTCGCTGTGCAACGCGCGATCGGCTCTACCCCTTCCAGCCGCGCGGAACCGGCGGCGATCTCCGCCCCCGCCATCTCCAGCTCCGCCCATGCCGGCCAGGACTCGACATAGAGATTGGCGCGAAAGCGCAAGGGGTCCAGCGCGGCGCCTATACGCGATTCCAGGTCGCGCAGGCTGTTGAGGTTGATGACGGACACGAAACCGCCCCCGTCATCCATGAAGGCATGATGCGGCGGCGCGCGCAGCACATTCAGCGGCGCGTGGGGCACATCGGCGAGCGCGGTCTCCAGCCAGGCCGCGAATGCGGCGCGGCCCGCCCCCGTCTCCAGGTTTTCCCGGAATTGCGTGAGCCCTTCGGCCCGGGCAATCAGATCCCCCGTAGCGTCATCATAAGATGTGCGGATACGCGCGATCTCCGGCATCCGCGCCAGCACAGCGAACTTCATCTTGTTCAGATATACCGGCGCATCTTCGTCGAAGCCGGAGGGGCCGGTTTCCACCGCATATAATCTGTCCCCTGGAAAATGCTCCCCGGCCGTCAACCGCGCGCGCGCCAGCCGCTCGGGGGTGAAACTCTTCACGGGATGCCGGTACAGCGCGGCGACTGCGCCCGCCGGGACGCTCACGCCGCAGTCTCTTCGAGGGCGGCGAGGCGGCGCGCCTGATCCTCGGCGGCGAGCGCGTCGATCAGCTCGTCCAGCTCGCCCTCCATCACCCGGTCGAGCTTGTAGAGCGTCAGATTGATGCGGTGGTCGGTGATGCGTCCCTGCGGGAAATTATAGGTGCGGATGCGCTCGCTGCGGTCGCCGCTGCCGACCTGGGCCGCGCGGTCGGCGGCGCGGGCGCTGTCTTTTTCCATCCGCTCCTTGTCGTAGAGTTTGGTTTTCAGCATCTGCATGGCGCGGGCGCGGTTCTGGTGCTGCGACTTCTCGGTGCTGATGACGACGATGCCGGTGGGCAAATGCGTCATGCGCACGGCGCTGTCGGTCTTGTTGACGTGCTGGCCGCCGGCGCCGGAGGCGCGCATGGTGTCGATGCGGATGTCCTGATCGCGGATGTCGATCTCCACATCCTCTGGCTGGGGCAGCACCGCGACGGTGGCGGCGGAGGTATGGATGCGCCCGCCGGCCTCTGTCTCCGGCACGCGCTGCACGCGGTGGACGCCGGATTCCCATTTCAGCCGGCCGAACACGCCGTCGCCTTCTACCGTGGCGATGATTTCCTTATAGCCGCCGGCCTCGCCCTCCGACTCGCTCTCCACCTCCACGCGCCAGCCGCGCGATTGCGCATAACGCTGATACATACGGAACAGATCGCCGGCGAACAGGGCCGCCTCGGACCCACCCGTTCCGGCGCGCAGCTCCAGCACCGCGCTGGCGCGGTCGTCCGCGTCCTTCGGCAGCAGGAGAATCTGCAATTCCTGCTCGCGGCGGGGAATTTCGGCGCGCAGACGGCCGACCTCATCGAACGCCATATCGCGCAGGTCCGGGTCGGCGGCCTCCAGCAGCGCCTCGGCCTCCGCCAGCTCCCGGCGCAGAGCGCGCAGGGCGCGGGCGGCGTCGGCCACGGGCTTCAGCTCCGCATGCTCCTTGCCGAGCTTGACGATCTCGGCCGCGTTCGAGGCCGCGCCCATGCGCGCCTCCACCGCCTCGAAACGGTTTACGACCTGATCCAGCCGGGATTCGGGAATGCGCGCCATGGCGGTGACATACACTAGAAACTATCGGATTCGGCAAGCGAACCGTTCTGGTCCCGGCCCCTACTCCGCCGCGGTTTTGGCGGTTTCCTCCGCCGTGCGGGCGGCGCGCAGGTCGGCGGCGCGGGACTCCACCAGATCGACGATGCGCTCGATCATGTCAGCGTTGGAGACTTTCGCGTCCGGCTTGCCGGAGACATAGAGCATGCCCGCATCCTTGCCGCCGCCGGTGAAGCCGAGATCGGTATAGGCGGCCTCGCCCGGCCCGTTCACCACGCAGCCGATGATGGAGAGCGAGATCGGCTCTGCGATATGGGTCAGACGCTCTTCCAGCGCGCGCACGGTCTCGATCACCTCAAAACCCTGACGCGCGCAGGACGGACAGGCGATGATGTTGACGCCGCGCGTGCGCAGGTTCAGCGACTTCAATATGTCGAAACCGACGCGCACCTCCTCCGCCGGGTCTTCGCTGAGCGAGACGCGGATCGTGTCGCCGATGCCCGCCCAGAGCAGCGAGCCAAGACCGATGGAGGATTTCACCGTGCCGGAGCGTCTGGCCCCAGCCTCGGTGACGCCCAGATGCAGCGGCGCGTCGGTGGCCTCGGCCAGCGCCTGATAGGCGGCGACAGTGAGGAACACGTCGCTGGCCTTCACCGAAATCTTGTAGTCGCGGAAATCATGCTCTTCGAGCAAAGCGGCGTGATAGAGCGCGCTTTCGACCATCGCCTCGGGGCAGGGCTCGCCGTATTTTTCCAGCAGGTGTTTTTCGAGCGAGCCGCCATTCACGCCGATGCGGATGGAGCAGCCGTGATCCTTTGCCGCCCGCACCACCTCGCGCACGCGGTCCTTGCCGCCAATATTGCCGGGATTGATGCGCAGGCACGCCGCGCCGGCCTGCGCCGCCTCCAGCGCGCGGCGGTAATGGAAATGAATGTCCGCGACGATGGGAATGCCGGTCGCGCGCACGATGGCGGAAAGCGCCGCTGTGGACTCCTCGTCCGGGCAGGAGACGCGCACGATGTCCGCCCCCGCCTCTTCCACCGCCGCGATCTGGCGGATGGTCGCCTGCGCGTCGGAGGTTGGGGTGTTGGTCATGGTCTGGACGCTGATCGGCGCGCCGCCGCCCACGGGCACGCGGCCGACCATGATCTGGCGCGATTCGCGCCGCTCGATCATGCGCCAAGGGCGCACGCGCATGGCGTCCTGATGCGACATTGAACGATCCCGAAGAACGATCCCGAACGGCGGTCCTGCGCGGCCTGTGCGCCGCAGGTTCTCTATAACCCGGGGGCCGCGAGGCTTCCACGCCCGGCGGCGCCGCTGGGGCCTGCCTCAAATGCAGGGCCGGGCTTATTCGTCGATGAAATAGGGGTTGGCGGGGCGCAGCGTCTCGGCCGGCAGGGGCGCGGAGGCGTTCCAAGTGGGGCGCGGCGCGGAACGGGAGGCCAGGCCCGACCAGACCGAACGGTCGGGCGGGGCGGCCTCGAAGCTCCAG
The DNA here is from genome assembly GCA_050486445.1 of Euryhalocaulis sp. Classification (GTDB taxonomy): domain Bacteria; phylum Pseudomonadota; class Alphaproteobacteria; order Caulobacterales; family Maricaulaceae; genus Euryhalocaulis. The sequence continues at coordinate 24,697 of JBJHDH010000017.1, read as the reverse complement.
CGCATCAACGCCTCGGGCGCCGGGGCCGGAGCCGGGCGGGAGGCTTCGGAACGGGCCGGGGCGTTATAACCGTACCAGGTCATGGCCATGAGCGTGACCGCGACCACCCCGACCGCGCCCACAAGGCCGCGCGGCAGCTTGCGGTCACGGGCGCGGTGCTTCACCAGCTTGATCTGGCGCGCCTCGGCGAACAGGTATTCGGCCTTCATCGCCTCGGCCACCTCGGCCGGGTCCAGACCGACATATTCCGCATAGGTGCGGGCATAGGCCACGGCATAGGCCTTTGGCGGCATCTGCCGGCAATCGCCATCTTCCAAAGCGAGCAGATAATCACGGCGGATCCGGGTGGCTTTGGCCACCTCGTCCAGGGTCAGGCCGGCGTTCTGCCGCGCTTCACGGAGCGCGGCGCCAGCTTCGCCTGCAATATCCTGTCCCACGCCGCACGCCCCTTCGATACCGAACAGGTCGTCACGGCCATATGCGGGTTTCATGCCAAAACCACCCCCACAAAGACCCCCACAGCTCCGTTCCGTCCCCACGGTGGCGAAGCCGGCAGTGTGGCTCCAGGGCCGCACCGCAAGGACGAAAGATAGCACGCACGATTCGGACTGCCAATGCGTTAATGGGGTAAATCCCGTTTTACTGCATAGTCTTGCAGAGCCAATCTCAGATCAGTGTAACGCGAATCGTTTAGAAAACCTGTAATAAAACTCTCGAGTTCGGCGGCGTCGAGCTGCAACAGGGTCTGTTTGACCGGCCCGATCCCGTCCGCCGGCATGCTGAGGCGGGGGAATCCGAGCGCGGCCAGCACGGCCGCCTCCAGCGGCCGGCCCGCCATTTCGCCGCAAACCGAGGCCGGAACGCCACGCGCGGCGGCGGCGGCGGCGACAGCGCCCAGCAAACGGACGAACTGCGCATCGAGAATGTCGTAGCGGTTCGACAGGCGGGTATTCTCGCGATCCACGGCATAGAAGAACTGAAACAGGTCGTTGGCGCCGACCGAGACGAAATCGGCCTCGCTCAGGATCGCGTCAACACCCCAGGCGAGCGCCGGCGTCTCCACCATCGCGCCGACCATCATGCGTTCCGGCGCCGGACGGCCGCGCGCGCGGGCCCAGTCCAGCTCCTTCAGCGCCACGGCGCGGGCGGCGCGGAACTCCTCAGGCGTCGCGACCAGAGGAAACATCACATGCAGGTCGCGGCCCTCCGTCGCCATCATCAGCGCGCGGAGCTGATAACGAAGCAGGCCCGGCCGGTCGAGCGACATGCGGATGGCGCGCCAGCCCATCGCCGGATTGCGCTCCCGCTCCGCCGTCAGATAAGGCAGGATCTTGTCACCGCCGAGATCGAGCGTGCGGAAGATCACCGGCCGGTCTCCGGCGGCCTGCACAACCTGCGCATACAGCGCCACCTGGTCTTCCTGCCTTGGCAGGCGGTCCGCGATCATGAACTGAAATTCGGTACGGAACAGGCCGACGCCATCGGCGCCGGTGGCCTCGATCTGCGGCAGATCGACCATCAGGCCCGCGTTCAGCATCAATTGGAGATCGCGCCCGTCTGTGGTGCGGGCGCGGCGGCCGCGCAGCCGCGCATAGGCCCGCTGACGCCGGCCGCGCATCTCGATGCGCTGGCGCCAGGCGCGCACGATTTCCTCGCCGGGGCGCAGATGCGCCTCACCCGCGCCGCCGTCCAGAACCACGACATCGCCGGTTTCGGCGGCGGCGAGCAGCCCCTCCAGCCGCCCGACCATGGGGACACCGAGCGCGCGCGCCACGATGGCGGCGTGGGCGCTGGCCGAGCCTTCCTCCAGCGCCACGCCGGCGAGACCGTACGGGCCAAGCTCCAGCAGCTCGGCCGGACCGATCTGGCGCGCGATGACAATCGCGTCGGGCGGCGGCGGCGGCATGTCGCCGCCGGAAAGATACCGCAGCAGCCGGTTGGCGAGGTCTTCCAGGTCATGCAGCCGGTCCCGTAGATAGGGATCGCGCGCACCGGACAGGCGGGCGCGCTGTTCGTTGCGGGCGCGTTCGACGGCCGCCTCGGCGGTGAGGCCGGCGCGCACGGCGTCGGTCAGGCGCACCACCCATTTCGGGTCGCGCGCGAACATGCTGTAGGCCTCCAGTACCTCGCGCGTGACGCCGCCCGGCCGGCCGTCGCCTTCCAGAAGCTGGTCCAGCGAGGCGCGCAGCGCGGTCAGCGCCGCTTCCAGCCTTGCCTCCTCCGCCGCCGGGTCGTCTGCGATCAGGCGCGCCGGGGCGACGTGCGGCTCCAGCACATAGGCGGTTCCGATAGCGAGCCCGTCGGCGAAGCCGCGGCCCTGCATCTGCTCCGGCCGCGAGGGGCGAATCTCGATGCCGGCCATATCGCCTTCATCGGCCAGCGTGCTGGAGCCGATGACTTCCGCCAGCACCATCGAGATCGTCTGGAGGGTCTCGATCTCCTCTTCCTCATAGACGCGCTCGGTCCGGTTCTGCACCACCAGCACACCCAGCAGCCGGCCGCCGCGCAGGATCGGGACGCCCAGAAAGGAGTGATACGGATCCTCGCCGGTCTCGGGCCGGTATGAGAATTTCGGATGCGAGGGCGCATCGGCCAGGGCCACCGGCTCCGCGGTCTTGACCACCACGCCGACCAGGCCTTCGTCCGGCGCCATGCGCAGGCGGTGAACCGCCTCCGGCTTCAGCCCCTCGGTGGCGCACAGCTCCATCGCGCCGCCGGCCCGGCGCAGATAGATGGAACACACCTCCGCGACCATATTGGCCGCGATCAGGCGCACCAGAAGGTCCAGCCGCTCCTGCGCCTCGCCTTCCCGCGCCATGACGTCGCGGATCTGGCGGAGCAGGCGGACCGAACCGGGGCTGACGCCGACGGTGGGCAAAAGCGCGCTCTCCTTCCCGGCCGCGCGCGGGGGTTTTATTCGGCGTCGAGCCCGAACGCCGAATGCAACGCCCGCACGGCCCGCTCAGTATATTCCGAATGGATCAAAACCGAGATTTTGATCTCGGAGGTCGAAACCGCGTCGATCGAGATGCTCTCGGACGCCAACGCGGAAAACATGGTGTGCGCCACGCCCGCATGGCTGCGCATCCCCAGCCCGATCACCGAAACCTTGGCGACGCTGGAATCCGTGGTCAGGGCGTCGAAGCCGATATCCTGCTGGCCGCGCAGGATCGCCGCCTTGGCGCGATCCAGCTCTCCGGAAGAGACCGTAAACACCATATTGGCATGCGCGCCATCGCGCGCCGGGCTCTGCACGATCATGTCGACATTGATGTCGGCGCCGGCCAACAGGGCGAACACCTTGGCGGCCGTGCCCGGAACTTCCGGCAGGCCGATCAGGGTGATTTTGGCCTCGTCGCGCGCATAGGCGACGCCGGTGACAATACGCTCTTCCATGATCTCATCCTCCGAACAAAGCAGGGTGCCGGGATTGGGGGCGTCCAGCTCTGTGAATGACGACAGCACGCGCAGCGGCACACGCCGGGCCGACGCCAGCTCTACGCTGCGCGTGTGCAGAACCTTGGCGCCGAGCGAGGCAAGCTCCAGCATCTCCTCATAGGAGACGCGGTCAATGCGCTTTGCCTTGGGCACGATGCGCGGATCGGTGGTGTAGACGCCGTCGACATCGGTGTAGATGTCACAGCGCGCAGCGTCGAGAGCCGCCGCCGCCGCGACCGCGGACAGGTCGGAGCCGCCGCGCCCCAGCGTAGTGATGCGGCCCTGCTCTGTGATTCCCTGAAAGCCGGTCAGCACCGCGACCTCGCCGGAATCGATCGCCGCGCCCAGGGCCGCGCCATCGAAGCCGCTGATCCGCGCCTTGCCGTGCGCAGCGGTGGTGAAGATTCCGGCCTGCCAGCCCTGCCATGACCGGGCGCGCATTCCGCCTGCGCGCAGAATCATCGCGAACAGGGCGGCGCTGGCCTGCTCTCCCGTGGCCAGCAGCACGTCGGTTTCATCGCGCGTCTCTGGCGCGCCCACAGCGGCCTCACGGGCCAGATCGACCAGGCGGTTGGTTTCCCCCGCCATCGCCGAAACGACCACCGCCACCGAATAACCGGCGCTGACTTCCGCGCGCACGCGGGCGGTCGCGGCGCGCATCCGTTCCAGCGAGCCGACCGACGTTCCGCCAAATTTCATGACCAGGCGGGCCATGTCCCTCCCCGTCTGCGATTCCGCGCCCCAATGGCGCAATCCGGTATGCTAATGAGGCGCAAGGCGTTTACCCTCAAAATGGCGCGCACGGAAGGAGCGGGATTTGACCAGCGGCAGTGGACAGGTGGAAACCTTGGCGGAAATCCCGGCGGAACCCCCGATAGCGCCCAGCATCGATCCGGCCGAAGTGGCGCGGTTTTCGGCCATCGCCGACCAATGGTGGGATCCGCGCGGCAAGTTCCGGCCACTGCACCGGATCAACCCGGTCCGGCTCTCCTATATCCGCGATACGCTGACCGCTCATTTTGGGCTGGATGCGCGGGCGGGTGCGCCGCTCACCGGCCTGCGGATTCTGGATATTGGCTGCGGCGGCGGTCTTTTGTCGGAACCGCTGGCCCGTCTTGGCGCTTCTGTCACCGGCGTCGACGCCTCGGAGCGGAATATCAAGACAGCGATGACCCATGCGGCGCGGACCGGGCTTTCTATCGATTATCGGTGCGGGGCGGCGGAATTGCTGGCCGAAGCCGGCGAGCAATTCGACGCGGTGATGAATATGGAAGTGGTGGAGCACACCGCGGACCCGGCCGGTTTCCTGCGCGCCTGCGGCCGGCTGGTACGGCCGGGCGGGGTGATGATTGTGTCCAGCATCAATCGCACGGCCAAGGCCTTCGCCACAGCGATTCTGGGCGCGGAATACATACTCGGCTGGCTGCCGCGCGGCACTCATACGTTCAGCCGGCTGGTGAAGCCCGAAGAGGTGGCCGCGGCGCTGGCCCCCGAAGGGTTTTCAACCGGCGCGCCCGCAGGCCTGGTTTTCCGGCCATTAACCGGCGATTGGCGGATCGGCGAAGATAGTGCGGTCAATTACATGATTCCGGCGGTGCGTGTGGAGGCGGGCGCGCCGGGCTGAACGGAGATAATGCGATGAATGGCCGTTTCCTGCCTGTGTGGGCGTGCGCGCTCGCCCTGACGGGCCTCCCTGCGCTGGCCCAGACGACGCAACCGCCTGCCACGGAGCCCGCGCCGGAGACGCGCAATCTGGACGCCGCGGCGCCATCCGTGATTTTCGAGGGCGGCGGCCGCACCTCGCGCGGCGAACGCGGCCTGATTCCCATCCGGCCCATCCAGCTTCCGTCTGAAATGACCGATGGCTGGACCTTCATGGCCGGGGGCGGCGCACTGGTGCGCCCGGTCTATATCGGTGCTGACAGATACCGGGTTTCGCCGGTGCCGGCGGTAGCCATCATCTATCGCGACTGGTTCTTCGCCGATCCGGCCAACGGCGTCGGCGTGCGCAGGAACCTGATGCCCGGCGTGATGGCAAGCGCCGGGATGGATTACAGTTTCGGCCGCAAGGAAAAGGACGATGCGCGTTTGGCAGGCATGGGCGATCTGGACGGTGGTCCGTCGCTGTTCGGCGAGGTGGAGTTCCGCCCGTTCAGAGGAATCGGCCGGGCGCTGTCGCTGGCGCTGGGCGTGGAAAGCCCCGTGCTGGGCGATGTCAGCGGCGTGGAGGCGACCGCGGATGTGGCGATCTCCTTCCCCGTCGGCCTTGGCGGATATGTCTCGGTCGGCGGCGGCGTGATCTGGGCGAGCCGGCCGATGATGCGCGACCTGTTCGGCGTCACTCCGGCACAATCCGCCGCCGGCGTTCTGCCGGTCTATGATCTTGGCGCCGGATTCCGCGCAACCACTCTGGGCGTCACCCTCGCCCGTCCGGTGTTCGAGCGCTGGGTTCTGGTGGCCACGGCGAACTATAACCGGCTGCGCGGCGATGCGGGACGCAGCCCCATCGTGGCCGACCGTAACCAGTTTATGGCTGGCGCCGGACTGCTCTACACGTTCGGTGGCCGTGGCCTGGAAGCCATGATCCCCGCCGACGCGGGTTCGTAGATTCCGGGAGAGACGCCCCTAGTTCAGCTTCTTGTCGAATTCCGGGGTGAGGATATAAGGCAGCGGACTGACCGGCACGCCCTCGTCGCGCAGGGCGCTGGCCTCGTCCGGCGTCGCCTGTCCGTAGACGCCGCGCACAGGCTCAATCCCGTCATGGATAGCGCGGGCGATCTCGGGAAAGCGGTCGCCGACATTATCGAAATTCTCGGCGATATGGCGGCGGGCGGCGGCGGCCATACCGGCCGCGGTTTGCGCGCGCGCTTCCTTCCGCCGCGAGGTGGCGACAGCGGGGGCCATCACCTGCTTGCGCACATCTTTTGCGCCACAGGCCGGGCACTGCACGAGGCCGCGGCGCGACTGTTCGTCGAAATCGGACGAGTCGCGGAACCAGGCTTCGTATTCGTGTCCCCCGCCACAGGCCAGCGCATAGCGGATCATGGAAGGATGAACTCCCTGTCATGCTTCAGTTGGGGAATTTTATCCCGCGCCGCCTGAACGGCAGATAAATCGAGATCGGCGAGCAACACGTCGGGCGCATCGCCGTCAAGAGCAGCGACAATCTCGCCCCAGGGACCGGCGATCATGCTGTGGCCCCAGGTGGCGCGCCCGTCCTCGTGCCGTCCGCCCTGCGCCGGCGCCAGCACATAACAGCCGGTCTCGATGGCGCGGGCGCGGATCAGCGTTTCCCAGTGCGCCTGACCGGTGGGCCGGGTGAAGGCGGCGGGGACCGTGATGATCATGGCGCCAGCCTTGGCCAGCGCGCGATACAGCGCGGCGAAACGCAGATCGTAGCAGATGGTGAGACCGAGACCGCCCCAGGGCGTGGACGCCACCGCCGCGCGTTCGCCCGGCGTGAAGGTGGCGGATTCTTTCCATTCCTCCGTACCCAGCGCCACGTCGAACATGTGAATCTTGTCGTAGCGCGCCGCGATGGCGCCGTCGGGCGTGAACAGCATGGAGCGGTTGGCCGCCCGGCCGTCCGCGTGCCGCAGGGCGAAAGAGCCGGCGAGCAGATAGACGCCCAGCTCGCGCGCCAGCGCGGCGAAATGGGCCGGGGCGCGGTCTTCCACCTCTGGATGCAGCGCCAGATCCATCAGCGTCTTGTCGCGCTGGAGAAGGTTTGTGCATTCGGGCGTGGCGATCAGCTTCGCGCCATCGCCCGCGGCCAGACGGATCAGGCGCTCCGCCTCTTGCAGATTGCGCGCGGGATCGGTCCCGCTGCGCATCTGGACAAGGCCAACGCGAAGACTATCGGATCGGGAAGCGGACATAGCTCAGCCCTCCGCCAGCATCGCGTCGAGCTTGCCGGAGCGTTCCAGCGCCATCAGATCGTCACAGCCGCCAATATGGCGGTCGCCAAAGAAAATCTGCGGAAAGGTGGTGCGGCCGGAGCGCTCCTGCATCTCGGCGCGCAGCGCGGAGTCCATGCCGGCGTCGATCTCTTCGAACGCCACGCCTTTTTCCTCCAGCAGGCTTTTGGCGCGGGCGCAAAAGCCGCAGAAGGGCCGGGTATAGATGGTGACGTTCGGCATATCCTGTCCTGTCGTTCAGTCTGTCATTCAACCGGGCGTTCAAGCCGTCGGATCGCTGGGCCGCAAGACGCGCGCCAGCGTCACAGCCTCGACGCGCGCGGCGCCCGCACGTTTCAGGATCCGCGCGCAGGCTTCCAGAGTCGCCCCGGTGGTCAGCACATCGTCTACCAGAAGCACGCAGCGGCCGGAAAGCCGGGGCCGCGCGGAGGGCGGAACCGCGAACGCGCCGGCGACATTGCGCCGTCGGCCGCGCGCGCTCTTGCCAGCCTGGGTCTCTGTGCGGCGCTGGCGCAGCAGCAGATGCGCGTCGAACGGAAGGCCGAGCCGCGCGGCGACGGCGCGGCCGAGAATGGTGGACTGATTATAGCGCCGGCGCACAAGACGCAGATAGTGCAGCGGAACCGGCGCGACCAGATCGGCCTGGCTCTCTTCCACAACGGCGGCCATCCAGCGGGCGAAATACGCCAGCGCCTCGCGCCGCCCGCCATGCTTGAAGCTGAGGATCAGTTCGCGGCTGGAATCGTCATAGGCCAGCGCGCTGCGCGCCCGGTCATAGCGCGGCGTGCGCGCGGCGCAGGCGCCGCAGAGCGCGCCTGCGCCCGGATCATAGGGGAATGGCAGGCCGCAATGCGCGCACCAGGGCGGCGCCAGGACATACAGCCGCGCCCACAAAGCAGCCTCCAGCCGGCCCGGACCGTCGGCCAACGAGGGCGACAGCGGCGACAGCGGCGGGATCAGCGCGTCCAGCGCCATGCGGCCGAGCGCCCGCGCGGCGCCGAACGCGCGCGCAGCGGCAAGCACGGGCGCGGATGCGCCCGGGCTTTCACGGCGCGCTGGCGAGCCGTATTTGTGGTCAATGCCTCCGGACATGGATCCCCCTGCCGACTCCCCCGGCGCCGCCGCTGCGTCTCCCCCGCCGGGCGCGCCAGTGCTGTTCGACCGTATACTGGTCCGGCGGCGGCGCGCCCGCGCCGCGCGGCGCATCGGGGAGCATGATTTCCTGCTGCGGCTGGCGGTCAAGGACCTTCTGGACCGGGCCGCCAGCACAACGCGGGATTTTCCCCGCGTGCTGTGCATTGGCGGGTTTGGCCTGATCCGCGAATTGCTGGCGGACTCGGCGCTGGCCGGGCGCGCCGGCTGGCTGGTGGAAACAGACATCGCACCGGAGATGGCGGCGCGCGCCGGGCGCCCGTTCGCAGCAATGGATGAGGAGATGCTGGGGTTTGCCGACGCATCGTTCGACCTCGTTCTTGCGCCGCTGACCCTGCACTGGACCAACGACCTGCCCGGCGCGCTGGCGCTGATCCGCCGCGTGCTGAAGCCGGACGGATTTTTCGCCGGCGCGCTCTTTGGCGGAGCGACGCTGACCGAACTGCGCCAATGCCTGCTGGCCGCCGAGGCGGAGAGCGGCGGCGCGGCGGCGCGCGTCTCGCCCTTCGCCGATGTGCGCGACATGGGCGGGCTGTTACAGCGCGCCGGTTTTGCAATGCCGGTGGCGGACACCGACCGGCTCACCGTGCGCTATGCCGACCCGGCGCGGCTGTTCGCCGATTTGCGCGGGATGGGCGAGACCAATGCGCTGGCCAGGTGGCGGCCGCTGTCCCGCGCCACGTTCGCTCGCGCGCTGGCGATCTATGGCGAGCGGTTCGCCCTCTCCGATGAAAAGGGGGCCGACGGGCGGCTGACCGCGACCTTCGAGATCGTGACCGCGACTGGCTGGGCGCCCGCCCCCGGCCAGCCCGAACCGCTGCGTCCCGGCAGCGCCACGCACCGGCTGGCCGATGCGCTGGGCGTGAAGGAGACGAAGCTGTCCGACCCGTTCACCGCGTTTGAGGAATGGGATTCCGAAGCTGACAGGCAAAATTTCGATAAGCTCTAACCCGCGTCGCGGAGGGCGCGGCCGGCGGCGAAAGCGACTCCACCGAGCACGATGAGCGCCAGTCCCGTCAGATCGAAATCCGCGCGCAGACCGGCCCATGCGCCGGTCTCCAGCATGGCGAGCAGGGGCGGCGCGCCGATCGCCATGAGTCCGGCGAGCAGCACCGCGATCCCGATCCCCGTGAGCACGCCGGCGCCGCCGGAACCGTGCGCCCTGCCATGCGCGAAGCGGCGCAGCACGCCAGCGGTGAAACAGGCGGCGCAGGCCAGCAGGATGGCGGGCGAGACCTCCAGCGCCGCACGCAGCATGGCGCCGCCGGTCTCCGCAAGGTCCGGGCGCAGCGGCGCGGCGAAGGTGTCGCGCACTGGCCGTCCGAAAACCCGCCAGACCAGCCCGCCCGCCAGCGCGGCGACCAGAAAGACCGAGATGCGCCAGGCCAGATGCGCGCCACGGCGAAAGCGCGCCTCGGCGTTTCTGCGCAGATCGCCGGATTCCGTCATTGGCTCAGCCATTGCCTGCGCGGCGCGCGCGGAAAAATTCCCGCAGCAGAGCCGCAGATTCATCCGCCATCAGACCGGACTCCACTGCCGGGCGCCAGTGGCAGGTGAGCTGTTCATAGAGGCGCGGCCCGTGCTCCACAGCGCCGCCTTTGGGGTCGGACGCGCCATAGACCAGCCGGCCGATGCGCGCATGGCTGATGGCACCCGCGCACATGGCGCAGGGTTCCAGCGTCACATAGAGGGTGAGGCCGGTGAGCCGGTAATTGCCGCGCAGCACACCGCCCGCGCGCAGGCATAGGATTTCGGCGTGCGCCGACGGATCGTGGAGCGCGATGGGCGCATTATGCGCCTCCGCCAGAATCTCTCCGTTCGCGGGATCGGCCAGAACCGCGCCGATGGGCGCCTCGCCAGAGGCAGCGGCCTGACGCGCCAGTTCCAGCGCGCGGGCCATATAGGCCCCGTCGGTCATAAAAGCGCGAACGCGCCCGCCGCCAGCACGATGACAGCCAGCGCGGTCAGCGCCGCGAACAGGTACGGATGGCGGATTTCACGCATATGCTGTTTTCCTCCCCTCGTGCTTCGAAGCTCCCTGCGCTCGCACCTCAGCATGAGGGGGAGGCGATCAACGAAAGAACTCAGAGCCGCGACAGGATAATATCGACATCGTCGCTCTGGCCGGTCCAGCGATCCGCATTGGCGCGGGTCAGCGTCGCCTGCACCGCGCCGGCCTGATCGGTCAGAGTGAGCACGCCATCGACGTGGAACCACTGGGTCGCGCCGCCGACATGGGCGGGACAGCCACGCTCCACGCGCACGACGTTCTGCGGGGCGAAGCGGTTGTTCGGATCCGGGCGCACAAACGTAACGCGGCAGCCGCGCGTCTGGCCCGGCTCCGCCGCGCGCCAGTCGCCATGCAGCGTCGCCGCGTCGAAGGCCGGTTCGGCGGGCGCCGCGACCGCCGCGCCGGGCTTGATGGAATAGACGCGCAGGGTATCGGCCGCGCCGCCCGTCCAGCCCTCATTATGGGCCTGACCCCGCCAGACGACCTGATTGTTCGCGTTGCGCAGCTCCATATCGCCAGTAGCGCCGCCGGACCGCCGCCAGGACGCGGCCGTGGCCAGCGCGCCGGGACAGGATGTCTGGGGCTGCACCGCGCCCGTATCCCCGGTTCCGGTGAAATTCATGGTGCAGGCGGCAGCGCCAGCCACATCGCTGACATCGAAGCGGATCGCCTGGTCCTGCTGTTCCTGCTGGGGTGTCAGCAGGCCCTGAAGAATGCCGCGGAAAATCTGCTCTCCCGTGGTCTGGGCGGACGCAGGAACGGCGGCGGTGGCAAATACGACAGACGCGACGGCGATGGCGGTGCGCATATCTCTTCCTCCGTTGGAGCGGAATTCAACCATTAAGCCCTGCCGGACGGGGCGCCGTCAAAGCCAATCAAACACTGTCATACACCGCGCGGATCAGGCGCAGCGGACGCGGGTCGCCGATCAAATGATGCGACTGGCGGTTCATCACATAGGCGAATGACAGGCCCCGCTCCGGGTCGGCGAAAGCGCAGGAGCCGCCCCAGCCGGAATGGCCCACGGCGTGCGGCGAAGGACCGTAAAAGCCGTATGGATCGCCGGGGATGTTTTCGCCCGGCAGATTGCGCAGTAGGCCCGCCGCGAAGGCCAAAGTGAAGGGCAATACCCGGTCCGGCCCGTGCACGCGCTCGCGGGTCAGTTGCTCCAGCGTCGCGGGCGAGAGGAGCTGCGCGCCGTCCAGTTCACCGCCATTGGCGATCATGCCCAGCAGACGGGCCAGATCGCGCGCCGTCGCGTGGCCATTGGCGCCCGGAAATTCCGCCTTGCGCCAGTTCGCCGCGCCACGCTGGCCGGGCGAGGCCCAGGGCGCGATGAAAGCGGCGAAACGCTCAGGCGTCCGTTTGCCGAACTCGGGAAATTGCTTCGGCTTCTCCAGCGCCGCGACGCGGCCATGCTCGCGCTCTGGCAGGCCGATCCACAGATCGAGACCGAAGGGCGCGGAAAATTCCTCGCGCAGAATATCGCCGATGGAGCGCCCCGACGCGCGGCGAGTGATCTCGTCCGCCAGAAAGCCGAACGTGATCGGGTGATAGCCGGAGCCTTCGCCAAGCTTCCACATCGACGCCATCACCGCCAGTTTCTCCACGATCAGATCGCGGTCGAACCAGTCGGACGGGGCGATCTCGTCCCGGAAACCAGGCAGGCCCGCCTGATGCGACAGCGCCTGCACCACGGTGATCTTGCCTTTGCCATTCTGCGCGAAGTCCGGCCACAGCGAGGCGACGGTCTGGCCGTAATCCAGCAGACCCTGCTCTACCAGCCAGGCCATGACCAGCGCTGTCATCACCTTGGTGGTGGAAAAGACGGGGACCAGCGTGTCGCGCGTCCAGGCCTGGCTGCTGTCGCGATCCGCGGCGCCGGCCCACAGATCGAGCACCGGCTCGCCCCCCAGCGTCAGCGAGTTGGTGGTGGAAAAGACGGGGACCAGCGTGTCGCGCGTCCAGGCCTGGCTGCTGTCGCGATCCGCGGCGCCGGCCCACAGATCGAGCACCGGCTCGCCCCCCAGCGTCAGCGAGAAGGCGGCGCCGGTTTCCAGACCTTCGTCGAAAAGCGCGGCGAACGCATCCTGCGCGGCGGCGAAGCGCGGCGCCGCGAACCCTTCGATAGCGGCGCTCACCGCAGAACGCGGCGCGCGACCAGAGGAACGGTGAGCGCAGTGAGCAGCAGCGCAAGGACCAAGCTAATGATGTCGTAGCGGATGCGGACAGAACCCAGCGCATTGGGCGCCGACTGGGCGAAAGCAGCCATGTCATACGCCATGCAGGCCGCCGCTATGACCGCGCCGACAATGAACAGCACAACGGCCCAGCGGCGCAGAAAGGCGAGCATCAGGCCGCCCGCCAGATAGATCGCGCCGGCAGCCAGCCAGGCATAGCGCCGCAGATGGGCGGACTGCTCCCAATCGGCCAGCGCCGGGCTGGTTTCGTTGAACCGGTCGGCAAAGGTGAGCATCAGCAAGGTGAGGCCGCCGGCAAGCAGCACGAAAATCCCAAGGATTCTCAACATTTCGCGCATCCGCCCCCCGCTGTTTGTCTATGAGCCGCTAGCCGGCCGTTTGTCAGCGTCCCCCGAAGGGGAGATGATTCCACTCTTGTAGCCCAGCATACAGGCCGGAAACGGGCCGGTCACGCGTCCTGAGCTACATACGCTCAGGCGCTTCCAGCCCCAGCAGATCGAGCACAATTTCGAGCTGTTTCAGGGTCAGCGCCGCCAGCGTCAGGCGCGAGGCTCGCACGGCGGCGTCTTCCGCGCCCAGCACAGGACAGGCCGTGTAGAAGGCGGAAAACGCCTGGGCCAGCGTGAAAGCATGATCGGTCAAGAAGTTCGGCGCCCGCTTGTCGTATGCATTGCGTAGCGCCCGCTCGAACGCATCGAGCGTCAGGACCAGCGCGCGCTCTTCTGGCGCGCCGAGACGGACGCCGCCCGCGCCGGCGCCCTGCTCCGCCGCCTCTTTGTTGGCGGCCCCTTCGTGGACGGCCGCCTGTTCGGCGGCCTTGCGCATCAGCGACTTCACGCGGACAGCGGCGTAGAGAAGATAGGGCCCGGTCTTGCCCTCGAATGTCATGAAACGGTCGAGATCGAAAATATAATCGGTGGCCCGGTCATGGCTGAGATCGGCGAATTTGATAGCCGCCAGCGCGACCTTCAGCGCCACGGCTTCACGCTCTTCTGTCTCCAGCTCCGCCGCGACGCCTGCCTCTTCCATGCGCTGGAGCGCACGGGCGCGGGCCTGTTCAAGCAGATCGGCCAGTTTCAGCACGCCGCCGGCGCGCGTTTTGAACGGCTTGCCGTCCGGCCCGTTCATGGTGCCGTAGGCGATATGCTCCAGCCCCGTGCGGTCCACAAAGCCGGCCTTTTGCGCGGCGCGGAACACCTGTTCGAAATGCAGGCTCTGGCGCCGATCCACGACATAAAGGATCAGCGCCGGCGCCCAGAGGCGCACGCGCTCCAGAATGGTGGCCAGATCGGTAGTAGCGTAGAGCGCCGCGCCATCGGATTTCAGCAGGATCAGCGGCGGCAATTCCTTTTTGTCGCCCTCTTCCGCCACCTGGATGACCAGCGCGCCCTGATCCTCCACCGCCACGCCGCGGCGGCGCAGCTGCTCCGCCATTTCGGGGATCAGCGGGTCGGCGTCGGATTCGCCCTTCCACAGATCGAAGCTGACGCCGAGCTGTGCGAAATCCTGTTTCAGCGCCGCCACCGACACAGCCAGAAAATGCCGCCATAACGCGACATAGCCGGGCCGGCCGGCCTGAAGCTGGCGCGTGGCTTCCTGCGCCCCGGCCAGACGTTCGGGGTCGGCTTTGCAGGCGGCGGAGGCGCGCGGATAGATGTCCTGCAAATCCTCCATCGTCACCGGCGCATCTTCCGGATAGGGGCCGGTGAAGCCCTCGTCGAAATACGGCAGGTTTGGCCGTTCGCGGGCCAGTTCGGTGATGATCTGGCCCATCTGCAGGCCCCAGTCGCCCAGATGCACGTCGGAAACCACATCGTCTCCGCGAAAGCGGAACAGGCGCTGCAACGCATCGCCGATAATGGTGGAGCGCAGATGGCCGACATGCATCGCCTTGGCGACGTTCGGCCCGCCGAAATCAATAATGACGCGGCGCGGATGCTCTACCATTCCGGCCCCGCCGCGCGAATCGGCGACCAGCGCGGCGGCGCGCGCCTCCAGCGCCGCGTGCGAAGGCGTCAGGTTGATAAAGCCGGGACCTGCGATCTCCACCCGCTGCAGCAGCGGATCGTCTTCCAGCGCCGCCGCGACGGCCTGGGCGATCTGGCGCGGGTTTTTCCCGGCGGCCTTTGCGCCGGCGAGAGCGCCATTGCACTGGAACGGCGCAAGGTCCGGCCGGTCGGCCGGGCGCACGGCCCCCAGCGCCGGGTCCAGACCCGCCTGCGCGAACGCGGCGCCAAGACGCGCGGACAGCACGTCTTCCAGCGGCCCGGCGGCGGGGCTGGGAGTCGAATCGTCAGGATTGCCCGTCATCGCCCGGTCAGTTTCCGGGCGACGCCAATTCCCCGACAGACGTGCGGAAACGCACGCCCGAACGGTTGAATTCCAACTCCTGCTCGGTCAGTTCAAAACCGATAACGATCTCGAAATTGGAGCCGGCCACGTCTTCGTTGGCGCGCGGGATGACGATGTCGCGTATCCGGTCGCTGGCATACACGACGTCGCCGCGGTTGAAATTCGCATCCACGGTGAAAACTTCTTTGGCGAGCACCACCGCGTCGCGCCGCGTAACCGCGACGAAATACTGATAGGTCTCTGAGGAGCCAGCGGCGGCCGGGCCACGGCCGAAACCGAAATCAATTTCCAGATCAGCCTGAATCGGCTCGTCGCCGCGATAGCGGCAGAGCGAGCGCACGCCGAGGATCTCGCCGGTGAAGCCGACATTGGCCAGCGCCTCTTCCCCATTGATCTGGACCCGGCGCGCAGCATCGAACAGGACCGAGGCGCCGGGGCACGGCGCCGGGTTGGTGACGGCATTGATCTGGGTCGTCCGATTGCTGGAGCAGCCCAAAAGGGTGAGACAGGCGGCGCCGGCTGCAAGGATTCTGATGGTGGTCATGGGCGTTTCGGGGTTCGGGGCTAGGTTTCGGTCCGGGCGCACTGCGCACGTTTTCTGTATGGCTGCGCTTCGCCCAGGGGGCGCGATTTGCTAGGCATGGCTCATATCCTGTCCCCTGCCGGACCGCAACGCGCCCGCGCCGGGCGATGACATGAGCCCATGCCCGACCAGACCGCCCAAAAACCGGATTTGACCCTGTTGCTGGCCGCGCCGCGCGGCTTTTGCGCGGGGGTAGACCGGGCCATCCAGATCGTTGAGCGGGCGCTGGAGAAATGGGGCGCCCCCGTCTATGTGCGCCATGAGATCGTGCATAATCGCCATGTGGTTTCCCGGCTGGAATCCATGGGCGCGGTGTTTGTGGACTCACTGAACCAGGCGCCAGATGACCGGCCGATCGTGTTCTCCGCCCACGGCGTGCCGAAATGGGTGCCGAAGGAAGCGCGCCAGCGGAACATGATCTATGTCGACGCCACATGCCCGCTTGTGTCCAAGGTACATGTGGAATCGGAGCGGCATCATCGCAACGGGCGTCACATCCTGCTGATCGGCCATGCGGGTCACCCCGAAGTGGTCGGGACGATGGGCCAGCTCCCCGAAGGGGCAATCGACCTGATCGAGACCGTCGAAGACGCTGAATCCTTCATCCCGCCGGCGGGCGCAGGTGGCCTCGCTATCGCGACACAGACCACGCTGAGCGTCGATGACACGGCCGGCATCGTCGCCGTGCTACGGCGGCGGTTCCCGGAGATCGCCACGCCGCACAAGGAAGACATCTGCTACGCCACCACCAACCGCCAGGCGGCGGTGAAGGCGATGGCGCCGCGCTGCGGCTTGGTGCTGGTGATCGGAGCGCCAAATTCCTCCAATTCCCGCAGGCTTGTGGAGGTGGCGCTGAGCGCCGGCGCGAGCGATGCGCGCCTGATCGGCTCGGCGGCCGACATCGACTGGGACGCGGTGGCGGCGGCCGGGACAGTCGGCCTCACCGCCGGGGCAAGCGCGCCGGAAGTACTGACCGACGAGGTGATCGCGCAGGCGCGCGAGCGGTTCAATCTGACGCTGGACGAGGTGCGGGTGACCGAGGAGAACGTCATGTTCAAACTCCCCCGCGCGGTAGCGTAGGATCGGCGCATGGCCGAGAACAAGACCAGACCGACCGCGGTGAAGCCCAAAGACTTTATCGACGCCGTGGAGCATCCGGTGCGGCGCGCCGATGGCCACGCACTGCTGAAGCTGATGCAGAAGGTGACGGACCAAAAGCCGGTCATGTGGGGGCCCAGCATCGTCGGCTTTGGCGCCTGTCACTACAAATATGACAGCGGGCATGAGGGCGATATCTGCCGGGTCGGGTTTTCGCCGCGCAAGGGCAATATCGTTCTTTATGTCGACCGGAGTTTTAATGGCGCGGACGCGCTGCTCGCCCGCCTCGGCAAGCACAAGCTCGGCGCCGGCTGCACCTATGTGAACAAGCTGGCGGACGTGGATATGGGCGCGCTGGAGGACTTCGTGCGCGCCGGCTGGGAAGAGAGCTTCAGGAAGCATCCCGCGTGAGCCGCCGGGCGAAAAAAGACGGCGCGAACGAGCCGGGTGTGGTGGTCATCCATAGCGACGGCGCGTGCAGCGGCAATCCCGGCCCCGGCGGCTGGGGCGCGGTGCTGGAATGGAACGGCGCGCGGCGGGAGATCAAGGGCGGCGAACCCACCACCACCAATAACCGCATGGAGTTGATGGCGGCGATCATGGCGCTGGAAAGCCTGAAGCGCCCGTCGCGCGTGCGTCTGGTCACCGACAGCATCTATGTGAAAAACGGCCTGACCCAGTGGATTCACGGCTGGAAGCGCAATGGCTGGAAAACCGCGGCGAAAAAGCCGGTGATGAACGCCGATCTGTGGCGCAGGCTGGAAGCCGCCGCCGCGCCGCATAACGTTCGCTGGGAATGGATCAAGGCCCATGCGGGCCATGCGGAGAACGAACGCGCCGACCAGCTCGCACGTGAAGGACTGGAAGAAACGCGGCCTCAATCGTTGGCGTAGATCGTGTTCTGCGTGTTTTGCCCGCCGAACAGAAGCGGCGCGGCGCCGATCTTGTTGACGCCGACATAGCGTTCACGCCGCCAGTCATTGAACAGGCGCTGGAACCGTTCACCACGGGTTTCGGCCTGGAATTCTTCCACCGCCCGCTCGCCGTGGCCGGCCGCGGCCTGGTCCTTGAGGGTTTCGCCCCCGGCGCCGCCCGCGCGCGCCGCCTTCGTAGTGGCCAGCTCGCGGCAGAATTCAGCGTAATCCGCGTCGCACTGCCTCAACTGTGTTTCCCGCCATGCGCGATACTCCACATCGTATTCCCCACGCCCAGCGTCGCTGTTCTTCTCGGCCATCTCGTCCTCCTATCGGTCGCTTCAAACGGCCGGGACGGCGCGCCCGGCTTCCCGATAAGAGAAACACCGCTGAGGGGCGCGGCGTTCCCGCGCACCTGAGAGAAAGGGTCAGCCGCGGGACGGACGCAGTACGCGGCGGCCGGCGATCGCGAGGAGGAAGAAAAAGGCGCCGAAGACCGCGACCTGCACCCGCCAGTCCAGGATAAAGCCGAGCGCGACCACGCCGGTGAGCAGAGCGGCCAGTCCGGCCCAGAGCAGCCAGCCCGTGCCGGTGACGATTTCCGCCCCCAGCAGGGCCAGACCGGCCAGCAACCATTTCCAGTGGGTCATGGTCGCGAGCCAGCCGAACATCGCGCCTGAAACCATCGCCTGTCCTCAAATCTGCTCGAGCATGTGCTCGGCGCTGGAAACCTCGAACGCGCCACCCTTTTCAACATTGAGCTGTTTCACCACGCCGTCCTCGACCAGCATGGAATAACGCTGCGAACGCTCGCCCATGCCAAACCCTGTAGCGTCGAGGGTAAGGCCGATGGCGCGGGTGAAATCGCCATTGCCATCCGCCAGCATCAGGATGTCCTCCCCAGCGCCCTGATCGCGGCCCCATGCGCCCATGACGAAGGGGTCGTTCACCGAGACACAGGCGATTTTATCCACACCTTTGGCCTTCAGCGCGGCGGTGTTGGCTTTGAAGCCGGGCAGATGCTTCGCCGAACAGGTCGGGGTGAAGGCGCCAGGCACAGCGAAGAGCGCGACGGTCTTGCCGCCGAATATTTCCTGGGTGGTCGCCTTTGACGGTCCGTCCGCGGTCATTGTCCCGAATGCCGCGTCGGGCAGCCTGTCTCCAACCTTGATGGCCATGATGGTCGCTCCTTGTTTCGGTCCCTTGTTTTTACCGCCGGCAAGCCAGCGGCGAAAGCGGGTGGCCCATGCGCAGCAGTCCGCTTGCATCACGCCCCGGAGGCGGCGAACATAGGGCCATGGACAAGGGGATGTTCGATTCGGCCCCCGATCCCGCGCCCGGTTCGCTGAAGGGCCAGATTCTGATCGCCGCGCCTGCGATTGGCGATTTACGTTTTGCCCGCAGCGTCATCCTTTTGTGCGCGCACACTGGCGATCATGCGATGGGCCTCGTGCTGAACAAGCCGATGGGCGTGCTGCGTCTGCCTGACCTGCTCGATCAGCTTGACGTCAAATGCTCCATTACTGTGCCCGACCGGCCGGTGCGCGCCGGCGGGCCGATGGAGCAGGATCGCGGCTTTGTGCTGCATTCCGACGATTTCTATCTGGAAGACGCCACGGTGATGGTTGGCGACGGCGTCGGACTGACCGCGACGCGCGAGGTGCTGAGCGCAATGGGCGGGCCGAGCGGACCGCGCCGGGCGATGCTGGCGCTGGGCTATGCCGGCTGGGGTCCGGGGCAGCTTGAGACCGAACTGCGCCAGAACGCCTGGCTTCTGGCCCCGCCCCAGGACGACCTGGTGTTCGGCGACAGCCTGGACATTAAGTGGGACCGGGCGCTGGGCTCCATCGGGGTCGACCCGGCGATGCTGTCCAGCCAGTCGGGCCGGGCATAGGCGCCGGCGCGCAAACCGTCAGCCGTCCTTCGACTCTGCCGCCGCCTTCGATTCCACCGGAGATTCGGCGAGCAGGACGCGCTGGACGGGCTTTACGCCCTCCTCCGTCTCGATCCGGTTGATCTGCACCTGGTGCGGGAACGGAATGGAAACGCCCTGCGCGTCAAACGCCTGCTTGATGCGTTTTGTCAGCTCCCACAGGGTCGCCGTGTAGGTCTCGGTCGCCGTCCAGCAGCGCACCACCAGATCGACGGAGGAATCGCCCAGCGAACGCACAGCGACCTGCGGAGCGGGGTCTTTATGGATAGCGATATATTCAGCGCAGACCTGTTCCACCACGGCGATCGCATGGTCGATGTCGTCCGAATAGGAAATTCCGACCGTCAGGTCGATGCGGCGCACCGGATTGGCGGTGAAATTCTCGATCACATCGCCCCAGGCGCGGCTGTTATGGATAATGACCCGCCGGTTATCGATGGTGTTCATCGCCGTATAGAAGAGCGAGATGTCCTGCACCGTGCCCTGCTTGCCGCCGATATCGACGAAATCGCCGAGCCTGAACGGCCGGAACATGACGATGAGAACGCCCGAGGCGATATCGCGCAGCACGCCCTGGAGGGCCAGGCCGACAGCCAGCGCCGCGGCGCCCAGCATCGCCACCAGCGATGTCGTCTGTACGCCGAATTTCTGCAACACGGCGATGATGACAACGGCGACCAGCACATAGCGCACCATCCCCCCAAGAAAGGCGCCGATCGTGCGGTCGAGGCGGTGCGATTTCCGCAGCCGCTTCTGCACCAGTCCCGAGAGGAAAAAAGCCAGCCACAGACCGACGACCAGAATGATCGCGGCATAAACAGCGCGCATCCCCCATTCCACGCCCATCGTGACCAGCGCGGATTCGGACAGCGCGGTGAGATCGGGCAGGCCCGCGGTGAGGACAGGAAAAGAGTGAGTCATGGTTTTGTGTAGCGCCTCATGCTGCGTAACGCCTCCGGGCCCGCTCAAGGTCCGCCGGAGTGTCAATTCCGTCCGGTACGTCCAGGACCGGCGCGGCCACGATGGTCATGCCGGCCTCAAGTGCGCGCAGCTGCTCCAGCCGCTCGCGCCGCTCCAGCGGCGATGGCGGCAGCGCGCAGAACCGCTCCAGCGCCGCGCGCCTGTAGGCATAGATTCCGACATGCTTCCAAAACGGCCCCTCACCGGACGGCGCCGGGGACCGGGTAAAATAGAGCGCGCGGGCGGGCAGGCCTTCCCGCAGGGCCAGCACCGCCTTCACGATGTCCGGATTGTCCCTGATCTCCGGGCGTGAATCCTCCACCACCAGCGTGGCGATGTCCGCCGCCCGGTCCACCGCCAGCACGGCCAATACAGCGCGCAGCGTCCCAGGCGGCAGGTCCGGCAGGTCGCCCTGAAGGTTCACCACCACGTCGTGAGCGCGCTCTGGATCCAGCGCCGCCAGCGCCGCCAGAACCCGGTCGGAGCCTGATGGGAGGGCGGGATCGGTGGCGAGGGCGCGGAACCCGGCGGCCTCCACCGTGTCGACGATCTCGCGGTCGCCGGCGGCCACCAAGACGGGGCCGGCCGATTCGGCGGAAGCGGCGTCCAGCACGCGCAGGATCATCGCCCGCCCGGCGATATCGGCCAGCGGTTTGCCGGGCAGACGGACGGCGGCCATACGCGCCGGGATCACCACAATCGGGTTCATCGTCATGGTTCTTCTCCATGGCCCGATACGGCGCCCGGCCCGGTGCGGCAAGCGGGCGCAGGCGTGTTGCGCAGCCCGCCCCTCCATGCCAAACACCAGCCCGAATACTGGCCGGTCTGCGCCTGCCCCGCACTCTATATCGTCCGAGACACCGTCATGATGTTCACTAAAGTATCCGGCGTGCTTCTGGCCACCCTGCTGGTGATCATGGGCCTGAGGGAACTGGCCCATATCGTCTATCATCCGCACGCGCTGGACGAGCCGGCCTATCCGATCGAGGTGCCCGAGACGCTGGGCGCCGCCGCTCCTGTGGAGGAAGGTCCGGTCGATTTCGGCCGTCTGATTCCGGCGGCGGACGAAGCGCTGGGCGCCTCGGCGGCGCGGAAATGCCTAGCCTGCCATACGTTCGAGGCTGGCGGGCCGACTATCACCGGGCCGAATCTGTATGACGTGCTGGGCCGCGATGTCGGCGGGGTTCCCGGCTTCGCCTATTCCGCCGCCATGGCGAATTATGAGGGTGCCTGGACCTACGAGAATCTGGACGCCTATCTGCGCAACCCGCGCGGCTATATGCCCGGCACCAACATGGTGTTTGTGGGCCTGCCCCGGCTGGACGAGCGCATGGCCATGCTGGCCTATCTGCGCGATCTTGCCCCCAATCCGCCGCCGCTGCCGGATCCGTTGCCGGAAACGGTGGATGACGCGACCGAGGCCCTCGAAGCGGAACAGGAAGCCGATATGGGCCCTGACTGGGGAACGCTGATTCGCGAAGCGGATATCGCCGCCGGTCAGTCCACAGCGCGGGTCTGCCTGGCCTGCCACACCTTTGAGCAAGGCGGACCGACCATTACCGGACCGAACCTGTTCGGCGTGCTGGGCCGCGAGGCCGGAGGCGGGCAGAACTTCCTCTATTCCAATGCGATGCAGGATTACGACGATATCTGGACGTTCGACAATATGGACGGTTATCTCGCCGACCCGCGCAACTTCTTGCCCGGCGGCAGCATGATTTTCGCCGGAATTCCCGACCCGCAAGCGCGCATCAATGTCATGGCCTGGATGCACTCGCTGGCCCCGGACAGCCATCCGCTACCCGAGCCCCGCACCACCGCGGATGACGCCGTTGACACTGAAGAGCCTGAGATCGCTGACGCCGAAGACTTGGAAAACGGCGCTCAATAGACGCGCGTAGGCGATAGCGTCTAACATTACCGGGGCTTAACGGTTCTGAAACTGCCGCGCGCACAAGCTGCCCGCGGAGTCCGGACGATGATCTCAACGGTTTGCATAACCGGGGTACGGCTTATGGCCGGTGTCCCCTGCCGTCACGGGAAGCCGCCCTGCGCGGCGATCCAGCCATGACATCGGCGGCGCCTATGGACGATCCGCATACCGCAGAGCGGTTGACCCGGGCTTCGATCCTTCTGGCCGACGATTCTCCGTTCATGCTGGAACTGATGACGGCGGTGCTGAAAGCTTTCGGCGTCACACGCATTGAGCGCGCCGGCAATGGCGGGCAGGCGCTGCAGATGATCCAGGAGCGCCCGTTCAATATCGTTGTCGCTGATTGGCAAATGCAACCGATAGACGGGCTCGCCTTCCTGAAGCGTGTGCGCCACGGCCTTTCCGGCACGCCGCAGCGCATGCCGGTGGTGATGTGCACCGCCTATACGGACAGGGACCGGGTGCTGATGCTGCGTGACGCGGGCGCGACCGAAATTCTCACCAAGCCCGTCTCACCCGCTGCGGTCTATGAGAAGCTGACGCGGGCGCTGTTCCAGCCGCGTCCATTTGTCGTCTCGGATTCCTATGTCGGACCGGATCGCCGCCGCAGACAGATCGATATCGGTTTTGCCGACCGGCGCCGCACCAATCTGGCGCAAGCCGTAGGCGACGACGTTTTCCTTTAATCCGGCAGGTCCGGATCAGGGTTTGATCGCCGCGCCGGCAGCGGACGCCCCGGCCGCGTCTTCAGGACCTATAAGCAGGCGGACGCTTACGCCCTTACCGGAGGCGGCCTCCTGTTCCACCCTTGCGCCCAGCCTGGCGGCGAATTGCCGCACGATAGTGGCGCCTGCGCCGGGCCCTCTGGCCGCCGCGGCGGGATCAAAGCCGACGCCAGAATCGGACACCTCGAAGAGGAGTCCGCCATTTTCCCGCCTCAGCCGCACGATGACCGAGCCCTCCTGTCCGGCGGGATACGCATATTTGACCGCATTGGTAATTAGCTCTACCGCTACCAGCCCGAGATAGGTAAGCGCATCGGGCGACATTTCCGCCCGTTCGATATCGGTGACAATCTTCACATTGGAGTCAGGCTGAATCAGCGTTTCGATCAGATCATCGGTCAGACGCTGGAGATATTCGTCGGCCCGGCCCTTTGCCAGCGTATCGGAGCGCAGCAGAAGCCGGTTTACATCGGTGATGGCGGCCAGACGCGCGCGGATTTCGCGAATGGCGTTCGCCGCCGCCGGGTCTTTCACACCGCGCAAGGTCAGCCCGACAAAGGAAGAGATGATCTGGAGATTGTTGCCTGTACGATGGTGCATTTCGCGCAGTAGCATGGCGCGCTCTTCAGCCGCACGTTCCGCCTCTTGGCGGCGATGCTCAAGCTGGCGCGTCACTTCTTCCAGTTCCGCGGTGCGCGCCGTAACGCGGTTTTCCAATTCGGCATTGCTGCGGGTCAGCGCGTCCATCGCTTTTTGCAGGCGGCGGTTGACGCTTGCGTACTGCTCCGGGCTGGGCAGCGACACGATGCGCGGGATTAGCGGCCAGATCACGATAGCGGCGGCAACCGAAACCCCGGCGGCCAGAAGTTTCGCCAACCCCTCCAGCCCATACCACGGCCGCCAGGCCGTGAGGGCGCCAATCAGATGGACCAAGCCGCATAGCAGAATGAAGGCGGCGAACAGGCCAAAAATCCAGTTAAACGGCATGTGGCCGCGTCGGCGGATGAAATAAGCCAGCGCCAGCGGAATAGACACATAGGCCGCGGCGAGCAGCAAATCGGCCCCCACATGCAACACCGTCAGGCCCGGCGGCCACTTCAGGCCTACCCCGCGCGGCGGCAGACCGGCGCCGAACAGCCAGTCGATGACTCCGGTCATGCACGCACCCCCCGCTTCACGGTCCGCCCCTGACCGCAAGCTTGTAGAATAACGCTTTTACACTAACGCCGATTCCCTGCCCCGGTTCACACGAAGATCACGAAATTTTATCCTGGAAAAGATAATCATCCCGCCGGAGCGGCTGGACCGGAGCTGGCGGCGCGGCCAGTATCGCCGCGCCAAATGGCGCGCCGCGGGCGTGGCGGAATTGGTAGACGCAAGGGACTTAAAATCCCTCGGCCGGAAAACGGCCGTGCCGGTTCGACCCCGGCCGCCCGCACCAGATCACAGCGGATTTGATCCAGGAAATGGATGCAGACGG
>JBJHDH010000016.1:0-68977 GCA_050486445.1 Euryhalocaulis sp. | reverse complement strand
CTGGCGACGGACGGGGTGGATGGCGTGCTGGTGGGCGGCGCGAGCCTTAAGGCCGCCGATTTCGCCGCCATCGCCCGGGCCTGATTCTCCGGTAACTTCCAGTATCCGAAGAAATCTCAAGAATTGTTGGGACTTTCCTAAGTCCTTTTTCAAGGATTTTCACCCATTGTCCCCGCTGGCGGCAGGGGCGCGCATGAGAACAGAATCAGAAAATCGCGCCCGGACGGTGATCTACGATCCGGTCATGCAAAACCTGCGTGCGACGCGCTATGGTCTTTATGAGGCCGGATTCCGCGATATCGAGGGTTTCAGCGAACTCAGCGGTCTGCGTAACCGTCTGAATGACGGTCCGATGGACCTTCTGGTGGCTGAAGCCGATGACGGCGGCGCGGTGTTCGATCTGGTCCGCGCCCTGAGGCGGGGCGAGGTGGCGGAAAATCCGTTCGCTGTCGTTTTCCTGACCTCATGGCATAGCGGTCCCGACACGGTGAAAACTGCGCTGCGCTCGGGCGCCGATGACATCATCGCCCGGCCGTTCTCTACCTGTTTTATCGAGACGCGCGTGCGCGCCGCGGTGGAAAACCGCAAACAGTTCGTGGTGACCAGCGACTATCTGGGGCCGGACCGGCGCCAGGATGAGGCGCGCGAGAGCGGCATGAGAATGCGGATGTTCACCCCGCCCAACACGCTGAAAAGCGCCATGCGGGGGGACCACGCCGCCATGGAGGCGCGCTCCACCGAAATCGAGATGCACAAGGATCTGGTGCGGCGCGAGCGCGCCGTGCGGCTGGCCGTGCGGATCGGTGTGGAGGCCGAGCTGGCGGCGGAGGGCCGCCGCCCCTCCAGCATGGTCTATGGGCTGGCGCGGGAGCTGTATGTCGCGGTCGATCAGGTCGACCCGGAAGCCGCGAAGCTGGCAGCCGCCATGGTGCGGGGCCTGTCCTCCGGCGAGGACGTGCAGAAGAGCTTCAAGCTCGCGCGCGAGCTGGCGCTGGCCATCTGCGTGCTGTGCGGAGGCGGGGACGAAGCGGAAGGCGAGGGCGGCGAGGAGCAGTATGTCTCCGAGATCGAGAGACTGCTGGGCGCGCTGCGCAGCAAGCCGGGCAAGGCGGCCTGAGGTTTCCAGCCTTCCAGCACTCTGCGTTCCAGCTTTCCAGCCTTCCTGCGCCGGCGGACTGGCGCGCGGGGCCCGGCGCCGCTAAAAGGCCGCGACGTTTATCCCTTTCCGCCACGGCCGCGAACGAATCCATGCATCTGGTCCTTCTGATTGTTCATTTCCTGCTCTGCGCCGCGCTGATCGCGCTGATCCTTCTGCAACGGTCGGAAGGCGGCGGGCTGGGAATCGGCGGCGGCGGGGGTGGTGGACCGGGCGGACTGATGTCCGGCCGCGGCGCGGCGAACCTGCTGACCCGCACCACGGCGGTGCTGGCCGGATTTTTCTTTCTCACCTCGATCTTCCTGACCGTGGTGGTGGCGCGCGGCGGCGAGGGCGGCAGCGTGCTGGACCGGGTAGGGACGCCGGGCGCGGTCACGCTGCCCGACCCCCAGACCGAGACCGCGCCTGTCCCGGCGGAAGAGGCGCCCGCGCCGCTGCCAGTCATTCCGGATCAGGAATAGGCGTCAGCAAGAGCCGGACCGGGCTGCGCCGCGTTTTTCTGTGCGCTGTTTTCTCAGCGTGTTCCCATCCTCTGCGAATCCGGAGTAAGGTCGCCGCCCATGGCGCGCTATATCTTTATTACGGGCGGCGTGGTTTCCTCTCTTGGCAAAGGCCTCGCAAGCGCCGCTCTCGGCGCGCTGTTGCAGGCCCGCGGCTATAGAGTCCGGCTGCGCAAGCTGGACCCGTATCTGAACGTCGATCCGGGCACGATGTCGCCCTATCAGCACGGCGAGGTGTTCGTCACCGATGACGGGGCGGAGACCGATCTGGACCTTGGCCATTACGAGCGCTTCACCGGCGTTTCGGCGCGCCAGTCGGACAACATCACGACTGGGCGCATCTATCAGCAGATCATCGAGACGGAGCGGCGCGGCCTCTATCTGGGCGCCACGGTGCAGGTGATCCCGCACGTCACCGACTCCATCAAGCGCTTTATCCTCGCCCCGGCCGACGATGCGGATTTCGTGCTGTGCGAGATCGGCGGCACGGTGGGCGACATTGAGGGGCTGCCGTTTTTTGAGGCGATCCGTCAGGTGGGGCAGGAGCTGGGCCGCGACGCGACGCTGTTCATGCATGTCACGCTGCTGCCCTTCATCAAGGCCGCCGGCGAGATGAAAACCAAGCCGACCCAGCACAGCGTGAAGGAGCTGCGCAGCATCGGCATCCAGCCGGACATCCTGCTGTGCCGCTGCGAATACCCCATCGGCGCGGACGACCGGCGCAAGCTGGGCCTGTTCTGCAACGTGAAGCCTTCGAGCGTGATCCAGGCGCTGGACGCGCCCAGTATCTATCAGGTGCCACTGGACTATCACGCCGAGGGGCTGGACGCCGAAGTGTTGGCGCATTTCGGCATGGACGACGCGCCGGCGCCCGATCTTTCCGGCTGGCAGGAGATCGCGGCCCGCATCCGCGCGCCGGATGGCGAGGTGACCATCGGCGTCGTCGGCAAATATACCGAGCTGCTGGACGCCTATAAGTCGTTGACCGAGGCGCTGGTGCATGGCGGCATCGCCAACAACGTCAAGGTCCGCATCGAATGGATCGAGAGCCAGCAATTCGAGACCGGCGACGGCTCGCTGGCGCCGCTGGAAACCGTGCACGGCATTCTGGTTCCCGGCGGGTTCGGCGAGCGCGGGGCGGAAGGGAAGATTCGCGCGGCGCGGTTCGCGCGCGAACGCCGGGTGCCCTATTTCGGCATCTGTTTCGGGATGCAGATGGCGGTGATCGAGGCGGCGCGGAATCTGGCGGGGATCGAGGGCGCCAATTCCACCGAATTTGGCGAGGCCGCCGAGCCCGTAGTCGGGCTGATGACCGAATGGACGCAGGGCAATGAATTGCAGCGCCGCGACGCCGGTGGCGATCTGGGCGGTACGATGCGGCTGGGCGCCTATCCGGCGCAACTGGCGGAAGGCACGAAGATCGCCGCCATCTATGACGCGGATACGATCAGCGAACGCCACCGCCATCGCTATGAGGTGAACATCGCCTATCGCGAGCGGCTGGAGGCGGCGGGACTGATCTTCTCAGGCATGTCGCCGGACGGGCTGCTGCCCGAGACGGTGGAATATGCCGATCATCCCTGGTTTGTCGGGGTGCAGTTTCATCCGGAGCTGAAGAGCCGCCCGTTCGAGCCGCACCCACTCTTCGCCAGCTTTATCGAAGCGGCGGTGGAGCAGAGCAGGCTGGTGTAGGAGGGCATTCTTCCCCGGCTTGCGGGGTCACGTTTTCTTCCCCCGTTTACGGGGGAAGTGTCCGCGAAGCGGACGAAGGGGGCGGGCGCCACGCAGTCCTTCGATCCGCCCCCTCCGGCTTCCCCCGGCTCAAGGCCGGGGTCAGCCACCTCCCCCGTAAACGGGGGAGGAATTGCCTCTGCCGCTGGAGCACATGTGCCTGAACGTCAGCGCAAATCGAGCAGAACGGCCCGAGCGGCGGTGCGCCGCGCCTCGACCGTGGCGCAGGAGAAGTTGCCGGAGGGCTATGCCGAGACGCGGGCGGCGCGGCGGGCGCTGGAGCTGTTGCGAAGCGGCGAGCCGGCCCTGAACATTTCGGGCAGGGCAGGGACCGGCAAGACGACGCTGATCCGTTATCTGATCCAGGCAGACCCCGAGACGCCGACGGTGCTGCTGGCGCCCACGGGCATCGCGGCGATCAATGCGGGCGGCCAGACCATCCATAGTTTTTTCGGCTTCCCGCCGCGCATTCTGGACCCCAAAGCGATGGAGGCGCGCTATCCGACGCGGGTGTTGAAAGCGGTCAAACGCATCGTGATCGACGAAATTTCGATGGTGCGCTGCGACGTGCTGGACGCGATGGATTTCCGCCTGCGCCAGGCCAAGCGCAGCGCGCGCCCGTTTGGCGGCGTGCAGCTTGTGTTTGTCGGCGATTATTTCCAGTTGCCGCCGGTGATCCCGCAGGCCGAGAGCGAGGCGCTGGCCATGCTGGGCTATGAGCATGGCTTTGCGTTCGGCGCGAAGGCGCTGGGCGATGCGGAGCCGGCGCATCTGCGGCTGGAGACGATCCACCGCCAGAGCGAGGAGCATTTTATCGAGCTGCTGGGCGGGGTGCGGGTCGATCCCGCCGATGCGCGCGCGGTGGAGACGCTGAACGCGCATTGCTGCGGGCCGCATCGCGACGGCGCGATTCCGATCATTCTGACCACCACCAATGCGCGGGCAGAAAACTATAATGTGCGGCGGCTGGAGGCGCTGCCCGGCGCGGCGCGTATCTATGAGGGCGCGGCGGAGGGCAATTACGACCTGCTGCGTGAGAAACCGCCCGCGCCGGCCGGCCTTGCGCTGAAGCCCGGCGCGCGGGTGATGGCGCTGAAAAACGACACGGAGAAACGCTGGGCCAATGGCTCGCTGGGCGTCGTCACCGCGCTCTATGAATCCTCGGTCGATGTTCGGTTCGACGGGGCGGACGGCTCCGTGGAGGTCGGCAAAACTGAATGGGAAAAAATCCGCTATGACTGGGATACGGGGGCGGAGAGCATCGTTTCGCTGGTCGCCGGGAAATACGCCCAGATTCCCCTGACGCTGGCCTGGGCGGTGACAATCCATAAGGCGCAGGGCCTCAGCTTTGACGATGTGCGCGTGGATATCGGCAAGGGCGCCTTTGCGCCGGGACAGGCCTATGTGGCGCTGTCGCGCGCGCGCACGCTGGACGGGCTGTCGCTGGCCCGGCCGCTGGCCGTTACGGACTTTTTCGTGGCGCCGGAAGTGGCCCGCCATGACGCCATGGTGGAGCGCATGGCGGAGTTTGTTTGAGGGGGATGGGGCGCGGCCCGTTCCTTTCGGGGGTCGCGCGGTGACTCTTTCAGGATCCAATCAGTAGCGTGAAGCCGCGCGCCTCACATGAACGGGCCGCTTAACTATCATAACACGCCAGGCGTCCGGGCCCAGAATCTCTTCCAGTCCTGCGTCAGTCTGGCCCCGGCGCCCGGCTCTTGAGCCGGGGCGGGGTTTTATGTATGTCCCGCGCAGCTTTGGCGGCGCCTGCGCCGCCCTTTTCGATTCCAGACCCAGGAGAAACGGCCATGGCCGTCCCCAAGCGGAAAACCACCCCCTCGCGCCGTGGCATGCGGCGCGCGCACGACAAGCTGGCCGCCCCGACCTATGTCGAGGATCAGGACAGCGGCGAACTGAAGCGCCCGCACCATGTCGATCTGAAAAGCGGCATGTACAAGGGCAAGCAAGTCCTGAAACCCCGGGACTAGGCGGTCGTCCTTCGAGACGCGGCCCCGACCGGGGCCGGGGCCGCTCCTCAGGATGAGGCTGCGGTGGCAGGAGCGGAGATGCGTCCATGACCGCCATCGTCGATATTCTCGGCCGGGAAGTCCTGGACAGCCGGGGGTTCCCGACCGTGGAAGCCGACGTGGTGCTGGAGGACGGCTCTGTCGGCCGCGCCGCCGTGCCGTCCGGCGCCTCTACCGGGGCGCATGAGGCGCACGAGCTGCGCGATGGCGGGCCGCGATACGCCGGCAAGGGCGTGCTGGCCGCCGTGGAGGCGGTGAACGGCGAGATCGCCGACGCGCTGTCCGGCTTTGACGCCGAGGACCAGCGCCGCATCGACCAGGTGCTGATTGCGCTGGACGGAACCCCGAACAAGGCGCGGCTGGGGGCCAACGCCATTCTGGCCGTCTCGCTGGCCGTGGCGAAGGCGGCGGCGGATTCCCAGGATACGACGCTCTACCGCTATGTCGGCGGGGCCAATGCGCGCGTGCTGCCTGCGCCGATGATGAATATCCTCAATGGCGGCGCGCACGCCGACAATCCCATCGACATCCAGGAATTCATGGTGATGCCGCTGGGGGCGGAGAGCTTTGCCGAGGCGCTGCGCATGGGAGCGGAAACGTTTCACGCCCTGAAAGCGCGCCTGAAAAAAGCCGGCCACAACACCAATGTCGGCGACGAGGGCGGGTTTGCGCCAAACCTCAAGAGCGCGCGTGAAGCGATTGATTTTATTCTTGAAGCGGTATCCGAGACCGGGTTGAAGCCGGGCGAGGATGTGGCGCTGGCGCTGGATTGCGCCTCTACGGAATACTTCAAGAGTGGGAAGTATGTGCTTGAGGGCGAGGGCAAAAGTCTGACCCCGGAGCAGCATGTGCGCTATCTGGAAGAGCTGGCCGGCGCCTATCCCATTGTCTCTATCGAAGACGGCATGGGCGAGGACGATTTCGAGGGCTGGGCGGCGCTGACCGAGGTGCTGGGCGCGCGCGTGCAGCTTGTCGGCGACGACCTGTTCGTCACCAATCCGGCGCGGCTGGCCGACGGGATCGGTCGTGGCATAGCCAACGCTATTCTTGTAAAAGTCAATCAGATCGGTACGTTGAGCGAGACTCTGGATGCGGTGGATATGGCCCGGCGCAGCAGCTATGGCGCGGTGATATCGCATCGCTCCGGCGAGACCGAGGACGTGACCATCGCCGATCTGGCGGTGGCGACCGGCTGCGGCCAGATCAAGACCGGCTCGCTGGCCCGCTCTGACCGCACGGCGAAATACAATCAGCTTCTACGGATCGAGGAGGAGCTGGACGACATCGCCCTTTATGCCGGGCGGGACTTCCTGGCCGGTCAGGGCTGACGCACACACCTGGGCACAAATCTGGCGCGCCGGGCGATATTCCGCATCGGCGCTTGGAACCTTTGTTACGTTCGTGTAATATTCCCCGAGCGCGACTCCAAAGATCGCGGCAAGGGAGGCATGCGATGCGCCATCTGGCCGCCGTTGCGTTTCTGTTCGCCGCGCCCGTCATGGGCGCCGGGGCGGCCTTTGCCGATGAGATTTCCGCCGGAGAGGCATGGCCGGACCGGGCGCGCGCCCAGATCGAATTCACGCCGCTGACGCTGGAGGGCGAAGGCTGGACGCTGGCGCGCAAGCTGAATCCCGGCGTGCTGCGCGATTCGCAGACCGGGTCTGTGCCGCTGTTTCTGAACCCGCGAACCGAATACGCCATCGCCGCGGTGTGCGACGAGCAATGCGGCGATCTCAGCCTGTTTCTCTATGACAGCGCGGATACGCTGGTGACGGCGGATTGCCGCGACGCCGGCCTGCCTGTGGTGAAAGTCACTCCTGCCGAGCGTGAACGCTATGAACTGGCCGTGCGCATGATCGACTGCGCGGACGAGGCTTGCGCCTATAGTGTCGCGGTGTTTTCGCGGCCAGCCAGCACACCGGCGGCGCTGCAACCCGGCGGGATGCAGTCGCGCCGGCCCAATCCCCGCGCCGAGGGCGGGACCGCCTTCGCCGGATTTCCCGACTAGGCTGCCGCGACATAATCCTTGTCACTGTCGCGGGCGCCCATATATTGGCCGTGGCGGGCGGAGGGGAAGATGCGATTGAAATTTGTGGCGGCGGCGCTGGTTCTGGCGCCGCTGGTGAGTGCGTGCGAGACGCTTCTCAACCCGGTCTATTATGTTGAGCAGGTGAACGATCAGATCGACGCCATGCAGGGGGTCTATGTTGGCCAGGGCTGGCGCGTCGACGACCGTCCCCGGCATGTCGGCAATCTGAGGAATGGGGCGCGGGACGATCTGGTCGTGAATCTGACCGAGGGCGTGCAATATGCCTTTATCGGCGCTTGCGACGCGGATTGCGGCGATCTCGACCTGTCTCTCTACGATCCGCGCGGGGCGCTGCTCGCGCAGGACATCCTGCCGGACGCCGTGCCCGTCGTGACCTATGTCGCGACCGAGAGCGGGCCGCACAGCCTGGCGGCGTCCATGGCGCGATGCCTCGCGTCGTCCTGTTATTACGGGATTGCGTTCCTGGAGCAGTGAGCGGGACGTTCAGCTTTCGCTAACCACGCCGTTTAGCGAAACGCTAAGGCTGGGCGGGCGATGCTGCGCCATGCGAGTCCGGCGCCATCAACGCCGCCGGACGCAGGCGTGGGTAGGCTGACGTGGGGTTACGAGGCGTGCGCGCGATCAGGAAGGCCATACCAACCGTGTTGCTGGCCGGGCTGGTGTTCTATTTCGGCTATCACGGGCTGAATGGTGAGCAGGGCATGCTGGCCTGGGCCGCCTATAATGACCGGATCGGCGAACTGGAGGCCGAGCTGGCCATTGTGCGCGCCGAGCGGGCGCAGCTTGAAAACCGCGCAAGCCGGCTGCGTGACGCCAGCCTGGATCTGGACCTGATCGACGAGCGGGCGCGCGACATGCTTAACGTCGCGCGGCCGGACGAATATGTGATCCGGCTGGACGGAATTTCTTCGCACCCAAACTAAAATCGGCGTCAGGGCGGCATGCAACGCTTTACGGGCCCTATTGGGGCTTGATACACCGCCGACTCCCCCCGGCGTCCGCCGGGCGCACGCCTGAGGGAGAGAATGGCGGATCAGAAAAAGGCCCGGAAACCGGCCAAACGTCCCGCGCGCGGCAAAACGGAGCCGGGCAAGTCCGCCCCGGCGGCCCCCGCCGCGCTGACCAAGGAAACGGCGCTCGATCTTTATCGGGACATGCTGCTGATCCGGCGCTTTGAGGAGAAGGCCGGCCAGCTTTACGGCATGGGCCTGATTGGCGGCTTCTGCCACCTCTATATCGGCCAGGAAGCGGTGGTGACGGGCATCCAGTCTGTCCTCCATGAGGGCGACAAGGTCGTCACCGGCTATCGCTGTCACGGCCATATGCTGGCCTGCGGCATGGACCCGGGCGGGGTGATGGCCGAACTGACCGGCCGCATCGACGGCTATTCGCGCGGCAAGGGCGGCTCGATGCACATGTTCTCGACCGAGAAGCATTTCTTCGGCGGGCACGGCATCGTCGGCGCGCAGGTTCCCATCGGCGCGGGCCTCGCCTTCGCCTGCAAATACGAAGAGACCGGCAATATCTGCACGACCTATTTCGGCGAGGG
Organism: Euryhalocaulis sp.; assembly: GCA_050486445.1. Classification (GTDB taxonomy): domain Bacteria; phylum Pseudomonadota; class Alphaproteobacteria; order Caulobacterales; family Maricaulaceae; genus Euryhalocaulis. Next base: position 59,967 of record JBJHDH010000016.1, on the reverse strand, counting down.
CGCCAGCAATCAGGGTCAGGTCTATGAGGCCTTCAACATGGCCGCGCTGTGGAAACTGCCGGTCGTGTTCGTGATCGAGAATAATCGCTACGGCATGGGCACCTCGGTGCAGCGCGCGGCGGCCAACGCCAGCGCGCTCTATGCGCGCGGCCAGGCCTTCGGCATTCCCGGCGCGCAGGTGGACGGCATGGACGTGCTGGCCGTGCGCGAGGCCGCCGCCAAAGCCGCCGCCCATGCGCGCAGCGGCGAGGGCCCCTATGTGCTGGAGGCGCAGACCTATCGCTATCGCGGGCACTCGATGTCCGACCCGGCCAAATACCGCACCAAGGAAGAAGTGCAGGACATGCGCGAAAAGCACGACCCGATCGAACGGCTGCGCGCCTTGCTGATCGAAAAGAAATACGCCGGCGAGGACGATTTCAAAGCCATCGACCGCGACATCAAGGCGCGGGTGAACGACGCCGCCGCGTTCGCGCAGGAAAGTCCCGAGCCGGACCCGTCCGAACTCTGGACCGACGTTCTGGCGGAGGCGTGAGAGAGATGCCGACGCAAATCACCATGCCCGCGCTTTCGCCCACGATGGAAGAGGGCACGCTCGCCAAATGGCTCAAGAGCGAAGGCGACACCATCAAGGCCGGCGACGTGATCGCCGAAATTGAAACCGACAAGGCGACCATGGAAGTCGAGGCCGTCGATGAAGGCGTGCTCGGCAAGATTCTGGTGCAGGAAGGCGCCGAGGGCGTGAAGGTCAATACGCCCATCGCCGTGCTGCTGGACGAGGGCGAGGACGCCAGCGCCATCGAGACCGGCGGGCTGAACGGTTCCGCCGCGCATGGCGGCGGCGCGCGCGAAGCCGCGGCCGAGGCGAAAGCGCCGCACGAGGCGCCGGGAGAGGCCGAGGGGGCGACCGGCGGCGAAGACCGCGCGCGTCCGGCGCCGAAAGCCGCGCCAGCCGCCAGCGACCCGACACCGCCGGAAGGCGTCACGTGGTCGAAAACCTCGATCCGCGACGCGCTGCGCGATGCGATGGCCGAGGAGATGCGCCGCGACGGGCGCGTGTTCCTGATGGGCGAAGAGGTCGCGGAATATCAGGGCGCCTACAAGGTGAGCCGCGGCCTGCTGGATGAGTTCGGGCCAAAGCGCGTGGTCGATACGCCGATCACCGAGCATGGATTCGCGGGCCTTGGCATCGGCGCGGCGATGGCCGGGCTGAAGCCCGTGGTGGAATTCATGACCTGGAATTTCGCGATGCAGGCGATGGACCAGATCATCAATTCGGCGGCCAAGACGCGCTATATGTCCGGCGGCCAGATGGGATGCCCCATCGTCTTCCGCGGGCCGAACGGCGCGGCGGCGCGCGTGGCGGCCCAGCACAGCCAGGATTATTCCGCATGGTACGCGCATGTGCCCGGCCTGAAGGTCGTGGCGCCCTATGACGCGGCCGACGCCAAGGGCCTGCTGAAAGCCGCGATCCGCGATCCCAACCCGGTGCTGGTGCTGGAGCACGAGCTGCTCTACGGCGATGAGGGCGAGGTTCCGGACTGGGAAGACTGGGTGCTGCCCATCGGCAAGGCGCGCATCCGCCGCGAGGGCGGCGACGTTACGCTGGTCGCGCACTCGCGCATGGTGAAATTCGCGCTGGAGGCGGCTGAGGAGCTTTCCGGCATGGGCGTGGAGGCGGAGGTGATCGACCTGCGCTCGCTGCGCCCGCTGGACCACGAAACAGTGGTGGAAAGCGTGAAAAAGACCAACCGCCTTGTCTGCTGCGAGGAAGGCTGGGGCGCCATGGGCGTGGGCGCGGAGATCGCCGCGCGCGTGGTCGCGGAAGCCTTTGACTATCTCGACGCGCCGCCCGCCCGCGTGTTCCAGGCCGATGTGCCGCTGCCCTATGCCGCGAATCTGGAGGCGCTGTCGCTGCCCGGAACGGCGGACATCGTGAAGGCGGCCCGCGCCGTCTGCTATTTGGACTAAGCGCCATGCCCATCCAGATCACCATGCCCGCGCTGTCGCCGACGATGGAGGAGGGCAGCCTCGCCAAATGGCTCAAGAAAGAGGGCGACGCCATCAAGGCCGGCGACGTGATCGCCGAGATCGAGACCGACAAGGCGACGATGGAGGTCGAGGCCGTCGAGGAAGGCGTGCTCGGCCGCATTCTGATCCAGGAGGGAACCGAGGGCGTGAAAGTGAACACGCCCATCGCGCTGCTGCTGGAAGAGGGCGAGGACAAGAGCGCGCTCGACGCTGCGCCGAAGGCGGAAGTGAAAAAAAGCCCCTCGTCCTTCGAGACGCCGGCTTCGCCGGCTCCTCAGGATGAGGGGCGTTCTTCGCGTCCTCAAACCCCTCACCCTGAGGAGGGCGACAAAGCGCCCGTCTCGAAGGGCGAGGCTCCAAAAGGCGCTGGCGGAGACCGGATCAAGGCCTCGCCACTGGCGCGGCGGCTGGCGGCGGATGCGGGAGTCGATCTTGCCTCGCTGCGCGGCTCTGGCCCCGGCGGCCGGGTGGTGAAAGCGGACGTCGAGGGGGCTGGAAAAGGCGCCCCCGGGCCCGCCGCGCAGAAGGGCATGGCGGTCACTGGCGCCCCGGTTATTGGAAGTGGCCCATTGGCGAAATTCGGCATCACGGCCGACCGCTACACGCTGAAACCGGCGGACGGCGTCCGGAAAGTCGCGGCCAGGCGCCTGACCGAGTCGTTCCGCGACATTCCGCATTTCCCGCTGACCGTCGATCTAGAGATCGACGCGCTGCTGTCCATGCGCAAGCAGATCAACGAGCGCGCGCCCGAGGGCGTGAAGGTCAGCGTCAATGATCTGCTTATCAAGGCGGCGGGGCTGGCGCTGATCCGCGTGCCGGACGCCAATGCGAGCTGGACCGACGAAGGCATGATCGCGGTGCACAGCCACGCGGATGTTTCCGTGGCCGTGGCCATCGAGGGCGGGCTGATCACCCCCATTGTCCGCGACGCGGACAAGAAGGGTCTGGCCGCGATCTCGGCGGAGATGAAAGACCTCGCGGCCCGCGCGCGCGACCGCAAGCTGAAGCCGGAAGAGTTTCAGGGCGGCACGTTCAGCCTCTCCAATCTCGGCATGTTCGGGATCAAGAATTTCGCCTCCATCATCAATCCGCCACAGGGCATGATTTTGAGCGTGGGCGCGGGCGAGGAACGCCCGGTGGCGCGCAAGGGCCAGCTCGTCATCGCCAATGTGATGAGCGTGACGCTGACCTGCGATCACCGCGTGGTGGACGGCGCGACCGGCGCGCGCTGGCTTGCCGTGTTCCGCGACTATGTGGAAGCGCCGGGCACGATGCTGATCTAGGGGGTGCCGTGTCTCCAGGAAGCCGTCCATCCAGGCGGTTTTATCCTGTGGAAGGACAAAGTGCGTTTGGCGCTGTCGGGGTTCCCTCCCCCTCGAGGGGGGAGGGTGTAGGGTGGGGGTGATCCGCTGGGCGCCAGCGAGCATTCGCGTAAGACACCACCCCCATCCCCGGCCCTTCCCCCTTCAAGGGGGAAGGGGGACGCGCCGCGCTCGTCGCGCATGTGAGGATGTTCAGAGAAGGAAAGTCGCATGGCCACGGATTTCGACCTTATCGTCATCGGCTCCGGGCCGGGCGGCTATGTCGCCGCCATCCGCGCCAGCCAGCTCGGCCTCAAGACCGCCATTGTCGAGCGCGAGGCGCTGGGCGGCATCTGTCTCAACTGGGGCTGTATCCCGACCAAGGCGCTGTTGCGCACCTCCGAGATTTTTCATCTGGCGAAAGAGGCCGAGCAGTTCGGCCTGAAGGTCGACGCCAAAGGCTTTGACATGGGCGCGGTGGTGAAACGCTCGCGCGGCGTGGCGGGACAGCTCTCCAAAGGCGTCGCCGGCTTGATGAAGAAGAACAAGATCGAGGTGGTGATGGGCGCGGCGCGGCTGGAAAAAGCCAGCCCGGCGCCGAAAGTGATCGTGAAGGGCGAGGGCGGCGAACGCACGCTGACCGCCAAAAACGTGATCCTGGCCACCGGCGCGCGCGCGCGCACGATTCCGCAGGCGGGGCTGGAGCCGGACGGCAAATCCATCTGGACCTATCGCGAGGCGCTGGTTCCGGACGCTCTGCCCAAATCGCTGTTGGTGATCGGCAGTGGCGCCATCGGCATCGAGTTCGCCAGCTTCTACCGCACGCTGGGCAGCGAGGTGACGGTGGTGGAGATGATGGACCGCGTGCTGCCCGTGGAGGACGAGGAAATCTCGAAGCACGCGCAGAAGCGGTTCGAGAAGCAGGGGATGAAAATCCTGACCGGGGCGCAGGTCGAGAAGGTGCAAAAGACCGCCGCCGGGGTGAAATCCACGGTCAAGACCAAAGACGGCAAGAGCCAGACCATCGAGACCGAGAAGCTGATCGTCGCCATCGGCATCACCGGCAATATCGAGGGGCTGGGGCTGGAGACGCTGGGCGTGAAGACCGAGCGCGGTCATGTGGTGATTGACGGCTATGGCGCGACGAATGTGCCAGGCCTCTACGCCATTGGCGACATCGCCGGTCCGCCCTGGCTGGCGCACAAGGCGAGCCATGAGGGGGTGATCTGCGTCGAGAAGATCGCCGGGCTGAAACCGCATCCGATGAAGACGGAAAACATTCCCGGCTGCACCTATTGCTGGCCGCAGGTGGCGAGCGTGGGCCTGACCGAGGCGAAGGCGAAGGAGGCGGGATACGAGGTGCGTGTCGGCCGCTTCCCCTTTATCGGCAACGGCAAGGCCATCGCGCTCGGCGAGCCGGAAGGGCTGGTCAAAACGGTGTTCGACAAGAAGACCGGCGAGCTTCTGGGCGCGCACATGATCGGCGCCGAAGTGACCGAGATGATCCAGGGCTTCGTCATCGGCAAGACGCTGGAGACAACCGAGGCGGAGCTGATGGAAGCCATCTTCCCGCACCCGACGATCAGCGAGTCGATGCACGAGTCCGTGCTCGATGCCTATGGCCGCGTGATGCACATTTGATGCTGCTTCATCCTCCCCTGCGCGTAGCGCGGGCTAAACGTGAATCTTCACGTCATAGCCTAGGGATCGAAGAGCCTTACTGGTGCGACCATTTCGTGGAGGAAAGCGATCCGGCAGGGCCCACCCGACAATTTCACCCAAGGCGCTTATGCCAAAATTTTCAATCGTTAGTCTCGGGTCTCGGAGGGAACTCCAAAGACGATCCGCCACATGATCGGGTGTGCCGCCGTAAAGGACGAAATTGATTGTTTCCAATGGCGTGGGGCCGCCACGAGACGGGTTTGCATAGATATGTTGAGCCAGCGCCGTGACTTTTTCGTCTATCGAATAGTCACGTGTGGAGGGCAGGCCGATTATTTTGTTGGATACGCGGCGAGCGTATTCTCGCACAGCATATATCCGGCTCAGAACCTCCACGAAATCATCCGCGCTCAGGTCCATAATCCGTTCAGGCGCCAAAGATTTTCTCAGGAATGGCGCCCACTCGTTGAGCGTGCGGTCCTCACTGTTGGGTGCTTCTGGAAGCGCCGCCCACCAGCGCATCGCGTTTTCGGCGGCTTTGTCGGGGTCGCTTTTGTTCTCTTCAAAATGCGTCTCGTAGTTCGCGCGTCGGCCATCAAACGTGTTTTGGTAATAGTGGGCGTGAAGAAATTGGTCTGCCTGAACGCCGAGTGGTGCGTCGGAATACACCCAAGATGGACGGTAATCCTCGCGTGAAGCCAGTTCGGCTATGCCTCTCATAATCTGAAGGGTGCTGTTCCATTCGTCGATAAATTCAGTTCGTTTCCGCTGCTCCGCCGTTGCGCGGGATTGATAGCCGAGGCCCTCCCATGGCGTCACCAAATCTGTGCCAGAAAACTGGCGCGCATCGGCGTCTTGGGTCTTCTGGCGTTGAATTTGCTGACTTCGAGCCTGCATCAACGCGAACAGCTCGTCGTTGAGCGGCGACGAGCGGCGATTGATGTCTTCAAAAAGGGATTCCAGCTCTGAACCATGTTCCGAGCTTTCCAGCTCGTTTTCAGTCAAGAAAATTCCGGCTTCAAAATTATTCCACCAAGCGGGTTGAGTCAGGTTTGCCGACCCGATGTAGGCGCCGAATCCTCTCCACCAGATGACCTTGGTGTGGAAACATCGAATAAAGCGGCAGGAAAATCGGCCGGAATTTCTCCGCAAGAATTTTTCTAGGACAGGAATGCTGACCGGAACGGACTCATCGAAGCGGGCCCAATAGCGAAGCGGAATATTTCGCTGCCAACACCACTCGAAAAGCAGATCTCCGTCAGTCGTGTAAGCAACGGCGGCATCTACCCGTTCAGTGACGCCTTCTGCTTGCTCCAGGATGTCGCGCAGATACCGCCCATTCACGCCATTCATAATCAGATGCATGGGGCGGCTCCAACATGGGTTCGCCGAAGTAGCCTTACCGCTCTGGCACGCCCGTGCGCTGGTTTTCGGCGAGACGCTGCGATTCCGAACCCATGAAGTGGCGGATCGACTCGATCTGATCCGGTGTGAGCTGGCCGGCGAAGCTGGGCATCCCGAGCGCGTCAAGCAGGGCGCCGTCATGCACCACGGCCCGCCACGCCTCGGCGCTGGCCACCAGCGGCGAGCGGCGCAGATCGGTGATGATATTGCTCTGCCGGCCGTTGACGCCGTGGCACATCATGCAGTTCGCATAGAGGCCCGCGCCCTGGGCGATGCGCGCCGGATCGAATTCCTCGTCCGGGTCGGTCGCAGGCCCGGCCAGCGGCGGGGCCGGGGGCAGGGTGGCCGTTCCGCCCAGCTTGAACACGATCATGCGGCCGGGCTGCTGCTCCCGCGGCGGATTGTTGGAGGCCATGATCGGCATGCCGCCGCCGCCGCCGCCGCTGGTGACGGCGATATATTGCTCGCCGCCGATCATATAGGTGACCGGCGCGGCCATCACCGCGTTGGGCGTCTCGTGGCGCCACAGCACCTCGCCGGTTTCGGCATGGATGGCCAGCATTTCGCCGGTGACGTCGCCGCGGCCCTGAAACACCAGCCCGCCGGCCGTGGCCAGCGCGCCGCCGCCGCCGGAATCGTCGATCCAGCCCGTGGCGTCGACGCGCCAGACCTCTTCGCCCGCCACCGGATCGAACGCCAGAAGATAGGCGTCGGTCTCCGGGATGGCGGGCTGATTGGCGAGGCCGGCGCCGCTTTCCAGATTGCCGCCCACCGGGCCGAACCAGAAATAATTGCGGACCGTCGGGATATAGACGAGGCCGGTTTGCGGGCTGAACGCCATCGGCTGCCAGTTATGGGCGCCGCCCAGATGCGGGCTGCCAAGGAAGCGGATTCCGGTATAATGCGCTTCCTCCGCCTCGATGGGCCGCCATGTTTCGGGGTCGATGCCCGTGGCCCAGCGAATGTCCTCGGCGTAAGGCTCGGCGGAGACGGGAACGCCGGTTGTGCGGTCGACGACATAGAAGAAGCCGTTTTTCGGCGCGTGCAGGATGACTTTCCGCGTCTGGCCCCCGATTTCCAGATCGGTGAGCATCATCGGCTGGGTCGCGGTGTAGTCCCAGCTATCGCCCGGCGTCTGCTGATAGTGCCAGAGATAGTCTCCGGTGGCGGGGTCGAGCGCGAGGATGGCGGAGAGGAAGAGATTGTCGCCCTGACCGGCGGAGCGCAGATAGCGGCTGTGCGGACCGCCATTGCCGGTGCCGATATAGAGCTGGTTCAGCTCTTCGTCATAGACGATGGAGTCCCAGGCCGTGCCGCCGCCGCCCAGCGTCCAGTATGCGTCGCCAAACCAGGTGGGGCGGGCCATCTCTTCCAGCACGGTGTCGGAGACCTCGCCGTCGGGAACGCCCGGCTCGCCCGGCACCAGGAAGAAGCGCCAGGCCTGCTCGCCCGTCGCCACATGATAGGCGGTGACATAGCCGCGCACGCCGCGCTCCGCCCCCGCATTGCCGATCACCACAACGCCCCCGGCGACGCGCGGCGCGCCGGTGCTGGTGTAATCCATGCCGCGGTCGGTGACGGTGTCGGCCTGCCACAGCACGGCGCCGGTGGCGGCGTCGAGCGCGATCAGCCGGGCGTCATAGGTGGCGATGAACACCCGGCCGTCTTCCACCGCGACGCCGCGATTCACCACGTCGCAGCAGCCGCGCGGCCCCCATGCGCCGGGCACCTCAGGATCGAATTTCCAGACCTGTTCGCCGGTGGCGGCGTTCAGCGCATAGACTTTGGACCAGGCGGTGGAAACATACATCACGCCGTCCACGACAATGGGTTCGCCCTGCTGGCCGCGCTGGGTGTCGTATTCAAAATACCAGGCGGGGGCGAGATCGCCGACCGTGTCCACATTGATCTGGTCCAGCGCGGAGAAATAGGTCTCGTTCGCGCCGCCGCCGCGTTTGGACCAATCCGCGTCCTGCGCCGGCGCGGAGCAGCCCTGAACGGCCAGCGCCAGAATGCCGGCCAGAGCAACGGCCGGAACGATCCCTGTGGGTTTCATCGATTCCTCCCCATACGGTCTGGCGCGGCCGGCCCCCGCCCCGCCGCGCATCGTTGTGCGCAGGATAGGGCGCCCGGCGCGCCTGCCAATGGGGTTGTGAAGCCGGGGTGGCCCTATCCCGGCGCACCCCGGCGATTGGCGGTAGGCGCGGCGGCGGCATAAAAGAGGAATCCGCCGATTCCAGCCCGAAAAGCCGATGCCCGATCTTGAAAGCCCCCGCTCCACGCCTCTGCCCCTGACCGATCAGGAGGCGCTGGATTTCCATCGCGCCCCCACGCCCGGAAAACTGGCCGTGGCGCCGACCAAGCCGATGGCGACCCAGCGCGATCTGGCGCTGGCCTATTCGCCCGGCGTCGCTGCGCCGGTGAAGGCGATCGCTGAGGATCCGGCGGCTGTCTATGACTACACGTCCAAGGGAAACATGGTGGCGGTGGTCACCAATGGCACGGCGATCCTGGGCCTCGGCAATCTCGGCCCGGCCGCGGCCAAGCCGGTGATGGAGGGCAAATCTGTCCTGTTCAAGCGGTTCGCCGATATCGATTCCGTCGATATCGAGGTGAATTACCGCGACCCGGACCAGTTTGTGGAGTGTGTCGCCGGGTTTGGCGACACGTTCGGCGGGATCAATCTGGAAGATATCGCGGCGCCGGAATGTTTCGAGATCGAGAAGCGCCTGCGCGCGGCGCTCGACATCCCGGTCTTCCATGACGACCAGCACGGTACGGCGATCATCGTGTCGGCGGCGCTCATAAACGCCTGCGACATCACGGGGCGGCGCATGTCCGGCCTGAAAGTATGTCTTGTCGGCGGCGGCGCCGCGGGACTTTCAGTGCTGGCGCTGATCGAGAGCCTGGGCGTGAAGCCGGAAAACGTGATCGTGGTGGACAAAGGCGGGGTGGTGCATCGCGGCCGCAACGACCTGCATCCCATGCTGGCCGCGCACGCCATCGACACGAAAATGCGTGATCTGGACGAGGCGGTAGCCGGCGCCGATTGCCTGATCGGGCTTTCCGCCGGCGGCGTGGTGACGCCGGACATGGTGAAATCCATGGCCAAGAAGCCAATTATCTTCGCCTTGGCCAATCCGGTCCCGGAAATCACACCGGAAGCGGTAGCCGCCGTGCGTTCGGACGCCATCGTCGCCACGGGACGATCCGACTATCCCAACCAGGTCAATAATGTTCTGGGCTTTCCCTATATTTTTCGCGGCGCGCTGGATGTGCGGGCGCGCACGATCAATGAGGAAATGAAGCTGGCCGCCGCCCATGCGCTGGCCGAGCTGGCGCGGCAGGACGTGCCCGACGAGGTGGCCGCCGCCTATCGCGGCGAGCGTCTGCAATACGGGCCGCGCTATCTGATCCCGACGCCGTTCGATCCGCGCCTGATTACCTGGGCGCCGCCTTATGTCGCGCGCGCGGCGGTGGAGAGCGGCGTGGCGCGCCGCCCGCTGGAAGACGAGGACGGGTATGTGCGCCATCTGGCGCGGCGGCTGGACCCGACTGCGGCGGTGCAGCAGCGCATCAATGCGGGGGCGCGGGCCAATCAGCGCACCATCGTTTTCGCCGAGGGCGAGGAGCCGGCGGTGATCCGCGCCGCATTCCAGTTTCAGGCGTCGGGTCTTGGCAAAGCGCTGCTGGTCGCGCGTGATGAGATCGCCCGCGAGAATATGCGTGCGCTCGGCCTGCCGGACGACACGCTGGAAATCTGGAACGCGCGGCTTTCCGACCGCAACGCCGAATTTGTCGACTTTCTTTATGGGCGGCTTCAACGGAAAGGCTATCTGCGGCGCGACGCGCAGCGTCTGGTGAACACCGACCGCAACGTGTTTTCCGCCTGCATGGTCGCGTGCGGTGTCGCGGACGGCATGGTGACGGGATATACGCGCCATTCCGACGTGGCGATGCAGGATGTCGCGATGGTGCTGGACCCGGCGCCGGGGCGGCGCATTATCGGCATCGCCGTCTGCGTATCGAAGGGACGCACGCTGGTGGTCGGCGATGTTTCGGTGAACGAGTTCCCGGACGCCGAGGTGCTGGCCGACATCGCGGTCGGCGCGGCCAGCGCCGCGCGCCGGCTTGGCCTGCGGCCGCATGTGGCTTTCATGTCGTTTTCCAATTTCGGCAATCCGGTGGGCGAGCGCGCCGAGAAAATGCAGGAGGCCGTATCCATCCTGGATTCACGGGGCGCGGACTTTGAATATGAAGGCGAGATGTCGCCGGACGTGGCGCTGGATCCCGCCCATCTGGACATCTATCCATTTTCACGCCTGACCGAGGAGGCCAATGTGCTGGTCATGCCGGCGGTGCATTCGGCCTCGATCTCCACGCGCCTGCTGAAGACCGCGGGGGGAGCGAATGTGATCGGCCCCATCCTGATCGGCTTCGAGAAGCCGGTGCAGATTTGCCGGCTGGGCGCGCCGGTGTCGGAAATCGTGACGCTGGCCGCCATCGCCGCCTACGACCTCGCGGAGGCGGGGTAGAGGGCGGGCGGAAGTGGCGCGGGTGATCTCCCCCCGTTTACGGGGGGAGTGCCGGGCGAAGCCCGGGAGGGGGGCGAGTGCGCCCCGGTTTTTGACATTTATGCTGTGTCCGCCCCCTCCACCACGCTTCGCGTGGTCCCCCTCCCCCGTAAACGGGGGAGGATCACTGCGCCCCTATGACACAGCGCTTTGCGCGGGGGTGGCGGTGCGGGCGGAGGTGAGGCCGTCCACGGTGCGTTTCAGGAAGCGCGCGGCGCTTTCATTATCCGTCAGCTCGGCGCAGGAGACGTGCAGCGTGACGCGCACGCTGGCCTCGGACCCGCCGCTGTCATAGGCCGCACATTCGGCGGCGGCGCGGATACGCTCGGCGGCGGCCTCCGCCTCTTCCAGCGAGGTCGCGGGCATGGCCGCGGCATAGATCCCCGAATCCAGCCGCGCTGGAAAATCCTCGGACCGCGTCAGATGGCGCAGCATCTGGCCGAATTGCCGCCGCGCCGATTCCAGCGCCGCGGGACTGGGCTGACGCGGAGCGAACAGCGAAGGCTGCACCCGGATGACGGCCAGCGACAGCGGCTTGCCGCCGAGCACCGACCATTCCGCCATACGCCGCAGATGCGCGGCGAACACGTCGCGATTATAGAGCCCGGTGGGTCGATCCAGCACGGCGGGGTCGCGCACCTGATCGAACATCGCGCGCACGGCGATGCCGCGCCGGCGCTCCGCCGCAAGGCTGAGGATACGGGCCTGAGTCTCTTCCGCGGGCGCGGTGGCGGAGAGAATGTCGCTGGCCCCGCGGGCGAAGGCTTCGTCGCCGGCGTCGAAGCGCGCCGGATCGACCAGCAGCAGCGCCGGGGTGTGGAACAGGCGCGAATTGCGCCGCATGGCGGAGCAGATGGTGAAGGCCGGCTCGTTTCCCTGTAGCGCGCTCAGCGCCACGGCGTGGAATACGCGATCGTGCAGATAGTCGAACGCGGTGAAGGAGGTGAAGGCGGCCACCACGTCCACATTGGTTTCGGCCAGCGCGCTTTTCAGACGCATAAAGGCCGGGTCCGCCGGGCCGACGAACAGGATGGCGGTCCGCTGGCGATCCGGCTCCGGCTCTGGCGGCAGGGTGACGCCCAACTCGGTCAATGTGCGGCGGCGCAGGCGCGCCTCCGCCGTCTGTACGCCCAGGCGCAGCGCCTCCTGCATCCGGGCGCAGACCTGCTGGGGATGGCAGGGGCGGCGGATCACCAGATCGAAGGCCCCTTCCGGCATGGCGGCGGTCTCGTCGCAAGCCAGAGCCGCGATCAGGGGCCGGTGATCGCCCCGGCGGCGCAGAGCGGCGGCCAGTCGCCGCGCCTCCTCCATTTGCCGGTTGCTGGCCAGGTCCAGCAGGATCGCCTCGATACGCATGTCGCCGGCGGCGACCTCGGCGGCGGCGGCGCTGCCGGCGGTAATGGTCCGCAGCCCGGCCGCGTCCAGGCATTCGCTGACCGGGCCGAGCGCGGCGGCGTCACGGCTGACGACAAGAATTCGCGGGCGTTTCATGGAAATTTCCCCGTTGCCCGATATTTTACAGGCACATGGGGGCTGCGGAAAGCCGTTCAGGGAGCGTTCAGGGAGAGACCTCTAAATCTGACCGGGCCTGGCGGACATTCACTGTCCCTCGCTGTCCGCTCTGGTCGCGCGGCGCGCCTCCACGCGCCGCGCCTCTCTCCCGGCGCCGGCCTCGCCCCACGAGGCCGGCGCCCTTTATTTTATTCTCCATCCATTTTGGCGGTCTTTCGCGGGAACAGGCGGACGGACCAGGTTTTTCCTTCACGCGATTGCGCTAGAGTTTTCGTGTCATGAAGAAGCCCAAAGGGCGTTTCCGTTACTGGAAAGAGTGGGCCGCGACGCTGTGGCGCGTCGGGCGCAAGACGCTGGATCGATTCGGCGGCCGCAACGTGATGCTGTTCGCGGGCGGCGTTTCGTTTTTCGGGATGCTGGCGATTTTTCCGGGCGTGGCCGCGGCGGTTTCGATCTACGGGATTTTCGCCAGCCCGGAGGATGTGAGCGCGCTGGTCGCCGCCCTGGCGGAGCTGGCCCCGCCGCAGGCCCGGGCGGCTTTTTTCGACCAATTGAACAATCTGGTGACCGCGCCGCGCTCTGTGCTGTCCATTCAGGGCGGGATCGCCGTGCTGGTGGCGCTGTACGGTGCAATGCGCGGGATGAAGGCTGTCCTGGCCGGGCTGAACCGGATCAGCGTGGCGTCGGATGTGCGGGGGCTGTTATCCTTCAACCTGCTGGCGGCTGGTCTGACCGTACTGGCGATTCTGGGCGCCTTCGCGGCCAGCGTGATTCTGATTACGCTGCCGGTGCTGTTACGCTTCGTGCCGCTCGGCGAGGATGTTCTGCGCCCGATTCTTTCCAATGTCGGGTTATGGGCGGCGGCGGCGATCTTTGGCGCCATGGTGCTGCTCTATCGCTTTGTCATGGCGGCGGGGCGGGTGCGCTGGCGCGCCTCGCTGATCGGCGCAGGTGCGGCCACGCTGGTCTGGGCCATCGCTTCGGCCGGATTCGGATATTATGTGGCGAATATCGCCGATTTCGGCGCCACCTATGGCTCTATCGGCGCGGTGGTGGTGTTTCTGATGTGGATCTATGTCGCGGCCTATGCGCTGTTTTTCGGCGCGGCGCTGGCGACCGAGGCGGAGATCGAGATCGAGGCGCGTATCGCCCGCGCCCGCGCGCTGGCGGACGCCGAGCGGCAGCGGTCTTTCATCCTGCGCGGGCTGAAACGGCTCTGGACCCGTGTCCGGTTTTTTCGCTAATCCTATTATTGCACTGCACAATGGAGCGATGATCGCAGGATGAGACGGCGCCGGACATGAAAAAGACTTATTCCGACGCCGCCGCCGCATTGGACGGCCTTGTGTTCGACGGCATGACGATCATGGCCGGCGGGTTCGGCCTGTGCGGCATCCCGGAAAACCTGATCGCCGCGCTGCGCGATTCCGGCGTGAAGGATCTGACGGTGATCTCCAACAATGCCGGGGTGGACGATTTCGGTCTCGGCCTGCTGCTCCAGACCCGGCAGATCAAAAAAATGGTTTCCTCCTATGTGGGGGAAAACAAGCTGTTCGAGCAGCAATTCCTCTCTGGCGAGCTGGAACTGGAATTCAATCCGCAGGGCACGCTGGCCGAGCGCATCCGCGCCGGCGGGGCGGGCATTCCCGGCTTCTACACCAAGACCGGCGCCGGAACGGTGATCGCCGAGGGCAAGGAGCACAAAGTCTTCGACGGCGAGACCTACATCATGGAGAGCTGGCTGCGCGCCGATCTGTCGCTGGTGAAAGCCTGGAAGGGCGACGCGGAGGGCAATCTGGTCTATCGGCGCACGGCGCGGAACTTCAATCCGATGATGGCCACGGCCGGAAAAGTGACGGTGGCGGAGGTAGAGGAGATTGTTCCGGTTGGCTCGCTGGACCCGGACCATATTCACACGCCGGGGATTTTCGTGGATCGCATCATCACCGGGGCGCACGAAAAACGCATCGAGCAGCGCACGGTGCGCAAGCGGCCGCAAGCGGCGGGAGGGGCGGCGTAATGGCCTGGGACCGCGACAGGATGGCGGCGCGCGCGGCGCGGGAGCTGGAAGACGGCTTCTACGTCAATCTCGGCATCGGCATTCCGACCCTGGTGGCCAACCATATCCCGGACGGGATCGAGGTGACGCTGCAATCCGAGAACGGAATGCTGGGTATGGGGCCATTTCCCTATGAGGACGAGATCGACCCGGACCTGATTAACGCCGGCAAGCAGACCATCACGGCCCTGCCCAAGACATCGTATTTCAGCAGCGCCGACAGTTTCGGCATGATCCGCGGCGGACATATCGATCTGAGCATTCTCGGCGCGATGGAAGTCGCCCAGAACGGCGACATCGCCAACTGGATGATCCCCGGCAAAATGGTGAAGGGCATGGGCGGCGCCATGGATCTGGTGGCCGGGGTGAAGCGCGTGATCGTGGTGATGGACCACACAGCCAAGGACGGGGCGCCAAAGATGCTGCGCCGCTGCACTCTGCCGCTGACCGGGGCCGGGGTGGTCGACCGGATTGTCACCAATCTGGGCGTGTTCGATGTCGACACGAAGGCCGAGCGGCTACACCTGATCGAACTGGCGCCCGGCGTCACGCTGGACGAGATCGCCGCCGGAACAGAGGCCGCCTATGATGTGTCACCGCATCTGGTCCGGCATACGGAATAGTGCGCGGGCGGAAGCGCCTGAATCTGGATAATCGCTTACCTATCAATATCTTTTCGCACTTGCGAAACAAGTGCGGATGGGCTGATATTGGCGCTGAATGCGGGAAAACGACGCAGCCAGTTCAGAGAAACAACCCGCGGGTGCGGGGGCGCCACGCGGCGGGCTTTTCAAATCGTATCCTTCCGGGCCGTATTATTGCGAGTATTTCGGGCTGGGGGATGGGTCGCCGGCGCATCCGGAACTGGCGGCGCGGCTGGCCCGCCATGCGGAGCGCTCGCTACGCCGGCGCAATAATGCGGCCGAACAGGCGCTCTACGATCTCGGCATCACCTTCACCGTCTATTCCGGCAACGGGTCCATCGACCGGGTGCTGCCGTTCGACGTGATCCCGCGGCCGATCAAGCGCGACGAATGGGCGGTGCTGGAAGCCGGGATCGTCCAGCGCATCGAGGCGATCAATTTGTTCCTGCACGACGTCTATGGTCCGAAAAAGATCATCAAGGACGCCGTCGTCCCCGGCGAACTGATCCTGAAGAATAAAAACTATGTTCCGGCGATGGAGGGTGTGGCGCTGCCGGGCGGCGTCTATACGCATATCAGCGGCACCGATCTGATCCGCGACCATGACGGCGTGTTCCGCGTGCTGGAAGACAATTGCCGCACACCCAGCGGCGTTTCCTATGTGGTGGAGAACCGGCATCTGATGCGCCGCTCTTTCCCCGACCTGATGGACGGGCTGCGCGTGCGCGCGGTGTCGCATTACGGCGCGCGGCTGCGGGAAAAGCTGCTGGAGACCGCGCCGGCCTGCGCCGGCGGCGCGCCGACCGTGGTGCTGCTGACTCCCGGCGTTTTCAATTCCGCCTATTTCGAGCATGTGTTCCTGGCCCGCGAAATGGGCGCGCCGCTGGTCGAAGGCAAAGACCTGTTCGTGGATGAGAACGACGTGGTCCAGATGCGCACGATCGGTGGTTTCGAGCGAGTGGACGTGATCTATCGCCGGATCGACGACGCGTTCATCGACCCCGAGGTGTTCAATCCCGATTCGCTGCTGGGCGTGCCGGGCCTGATGCGCGCGGTGCGCGCCGGCAATCTGACGCTGGCCAACGCGGTCGGGGCCGGGGTCGCAGACGACAAGGCGATCTACGCCTATATGCCGAAAATCATTCGCTATTATCTGGACGCGGACCCAATTCTGCCGAATGTGGACACCTATATCTGCCGCGAGAAGGCGCAGCTTTCGCATGTGCTGGACCGGCTGGACCAGCTTGTGGTCAAACCGGTGGCGGAATCGGGGGGGTATGGGGTGGTGATCGGGCCAAAAAGCTCGAAGCGGGAGCTGGAAGAGCTGCGCGTCCTGCTCAAGGCGGATCCGGCCAATTTCATCGCCCAGCCGATGATCGGCCTTTCCGTATGTCCGACGCTGACGGACAAGGGCGTGCAACCGCGTCATGTCGATCTGCGGCCGTTCGCCCTGACCGGGCGCGGCGGTGTATGGGTGATGCCGGGCGGACTCACCCGGGTGGCCCTGAAGGAAGGGTCGCTGATCGTGAATTCGTCCCAGGGGGGAGGGTCGAAAGATACCTGGGTTTTCGCATAGGTTGCTCTCCCGCTATGCGGAGAACGCCTTCTGGATGGGCCGCTATGTGGAGCGGTGCGAGAATCTCGCACGCCTGCTCTCTGTGACGGAAGCCTATGCCGAAGGCTCGGACGTGCGCGCCGACTGGTCGCCGCTGCTGGAAGTGCATTCGGACGCCGAGGCGTTTGCCGAAACCGGCCTGCCGATCACCGGCCTGAATGTGGCGCGCTGGTATCTGACCGATCCGGCCAACCCCAATTCAGTGCTCGCCTCGCTGGAGCGGGTGCGTGAGAACGCGCGCGGCCTGCGCCACCTTATCAGCGTCGAGGTCTGGCGCCAGATCAACATGTTCTATGGCGAGATGAAGGCGCTGACCCCGCGCAAGGTGAAACTGGGCGCGCTCAACGAAATCTGCGAGCAGATCCGCGCCGCCTGTCACGCGCATTTCGGGCTGGTGGAGACGACCTGGTACCGGGACGAGGCGTGGGTGTTCAACCGGCTGGGCGTGCGGCTGGAGCGCGCCGACCAGTCGACCCGCCTGCTCGACATCAAATCCTTCCAGCTCGGCCATGAGGGCGGCGCAAGCCAGCCGGACGACGCCTGGTGGAACACGCTGCTGCGCGGCGCATCGGGCTATCACGCCTTCCGCCGGTCGGGCCCGGTGAATCCGCAGCCCGACTCGGCGGCGGAGTTCATTCTGTTCGACCCGGCCTTTCCGCGTTCGGTCGAGGCGTGCGTGAGCGAGGCGGAGGCGCTGCTGGACCGGCTTTCGGTCGCATTCGGCGTGACGCATGGCGCCGCCGTGGATGCGACGCGCGCCAATCTGCGCGCTCTGCTGACCCGGCGGCCGGAGGCGCTCTCCGGCGGCAGGCTGCACGCATGGCTGGACCGGGTGCAGATTGCGATCACCGATCTTGTCGGCGCGCTGGCGGAGCGGCATTTCGACCCCGGCCGCCCGCCCGACGTACTGGATGCGACAGGCGTAATAGATGCAACCGTGGAGGCTGCCGGAAGCCAGCCGGGCGTCTATCAGGCTCATATCATCAGCGACCATATCGCGCAGACGCGCGCCATGCCCGAGACGGTGGCCGAGATTCTCCAGGTGCGGCATCTGACGCGCTATCGCTACAAGCGGCCGGTGCGGTTCGGCGAGCATCATGGCATGTTCCGGCCGCATACGTCCTATGATACGCGCCTGCTGGACCTGCATTTCAATGTCTCGCCCGATGCGAAAATCCGCTGGGTCCATGACGTGTTTTCCAACTCCGCGACGGTGTTTAATTTCGCGCCAACATCTTCGGACACGCTGGAGGTGGAGTGTGTATTCCGCGTGCGGCGCGGCGCGCGCAGCCAGATCGACTTTCCCATTGCGCCGCACGCCGCGCGCTATCCGTTTCAGTATGCGCCGGAACAGCTTGTGGATCTGACGCCAACCATCGTCGCGGGGTTCGATCCCAAGGGCGCGGTGCTGGGCTGGGCGAGCCGCTTTGTGGAGGAGGCGGAGTTTGACACCTGGCGCATCCTGGAAGGCATGACCCGGGCGGTGAAGGCCGAGTTTGTCTATGACCGGCGAGAGGAGCCGGGCGTGCAGCCGCCCGCCGAGACCATCGCCAGCGGACACGGATCGTGCCGGGATTTCGCCATGCTGATGATGGAGGCGGCGCGGCGGCTGGGCTTCGCGGCGCGCTTTGTCAGCGGCTATCTCTATGACCCGAATCTGGATGGCGCGGTCTCGGGCGAGGGCGAGATGCATGGCGCGGGCTCCACGCATGCCTGGGTGCAGGTGTTTCTGCCCGGCTCCGGCTGGGTGGAGTTCGACCCGACGAACGGCCTGATCGGCAGCCGCAATCTGATCCGCACCGCGGTAGCGCGCACCCCGGCGCAGGCCGTGCCGCTGGCCGGCACATTCGATGGCGACCCCGGCGACTTTATCGGCATGGAGGTGGAGGTCGAAGTCACCAGCCAGGGCGATGAGGTTTAGGTCTAACTGAAAAACGGGCCGTAGAGGTCCGGGCGGCGGTCGCGGAAAAAGCCCCAGGCGGCGCGTCGGCGGTCGATGAAGTCGAGGTCGAAGGTCGCCTGCACCACGCCTTCCTCGCCGCGGCCGAGTTCGGAGACGATCTCGCCCTGCTGGTCGCAGATGAAGCTGGTTCCGTAGAAGAGCTGGCCGTCTTCGTCGCCGATGCGGTTGGCGGCCACCACCGGGATGACGTTGGAGACGGCGTGGCCCTGCATGGCGCGGCGCCACGCGCTCGCGGTGTCGAGGTCCGAATCGTGCGGCTCGCTGCCGATGGCGGTCGGATACATCAGAATTTCGGCGCCGAGCAGCGTCATAGCGCGCGCGGTTTCGGGGAACCACTGGTCCCAGCAAATGCCGACGCCGACGCGGCCGAATTTCGTGTTCCAGACCTTGAAGCCGGTGTCGCCGGGGCGGAAATAGAATTTTTCCTGATAGCCCGGCCCGTCCGGAATATGGCTCTTGCGATAGATTCCGAGCACATCGCCACCGGCATCGACCATCACCAGGGAATTATAATAGCGCGGCCCGTCGCGCTCATAGATCGAGACCGGGATGGCGACATTCAGCTCGCTGGCCAGATCGCGCATCGGCCCGACACAGGGATGCGAGTCCGCCGGGTGGGCGTGGGCGAACCACGCCTCGTCCTGCGTCTTGCAGAAATAGGGGCCCTGAAAGAGTTCGGGCGGCAGAATCACCTGCGCGCCCTGCGCCGCCGCGGCGCGGACAAGGCGCGCGACCGTCGCGATATTGGCGTCCAGATCGGGGCCGAACGCGGCCTGAAGTCCGGCGACGCTTACGGTCCGGCTCATGCGCGGGCCTCCTTCACGGCGGGCTGGTGCTGGGTGATGCAGTGAAACGCGCCGCCGCCGGACAATAGCGCCGTCGCCGGGGCGCCGGCCACATGCCGGCCGGGAAAGAGGCCGGCGAGGATAGCCACGGCGTCGTCCTGCGAGGGGGTGTCATAAACGGGAACGACCACGGCGCGATTGCCGATGACATAATTCATATGGCTGGCCGGGACCGGCTCGCCCTCCGCGTTCAGAACCCGGCCGGGGGAGGGGATGGCGACGACATCCAGCTGGCGCCCGCGCGCGTCGGTCATGGATTGCAGCGCGGCGCGCGCCTCGTTCAGCCGCTCGGCGTGCGGGTCGTCCGCGCCGGAGGGGAACTGGCAGACCACACGGCCGGGCGCGATGAAGCGCGCGACATTGTCGATATGGCCGTCCGTGTGGTCGTTCAGCAGGCCGCGGTCGAGCCACAGCACTTTTTCCACGCCGAACGCGGCGCGCAGGCGGCGCTCGGCCTCGTCTTCGGTCAGGCCCGGATTGCGGTTGGGGTTCAGCACGCATTCCCGCGTGGTCAGCAGCGTGCCGTCGCCGTCGAATTCCAGCGCGCCGCCCTCCAGAGTCAGGTCCACATCCTCCAGCCCCGCGCCGGCCAGGGCGGCGACCAGCGGCGCGACCTCCAGATCGCCGGGCAGGTCGTATTTACCGCCCCAGAAATTGAAGCGCGGGCGCAGGGCGGCGACGGCGCCGCCGCGCAGGGCGAAGACCGGGCCGGTGTCGCGCAGCCAGATGTCGCCAAATTCCGCCGGGTGCAGCACGGCGCAATCGGCCAGCAGCGCCCGCGCCGCGCGCATCGCCGCCTCGCCGCGCACCAGAACATGCACCGTCTGCGCCGGGGCGCCGCCATCGGCGCGCAGGCCCGCGAGAGTCTGGACCATCAGCGCCACCTGCGCCTGGGCGCGCGGCAGGTCTTCGCCCCACAAATCTTCGTGTGAGGGGAAGGCGGTCCAGATCGCCGATTGCGGCGCGGTCTCGTGCGGGATATGGAGCGGGGCGGTCATGGCGGCGCATAGATGGCCCGCCCGCAGCGGAAGTCAAAGGGGCGTTTCCGCTTCGTCCCGGACGAGGCGCGCTGCGCTCGATTTCAGTCCAGTTTTCTTTGTTCGGCGCAACGGGTCCGGATCACGCTGGTTCGCGGCCGTCTTGATGCGCTGCGCGTTTCCTGTGTATTATGACAGCAATACACGAAGCGAATCCGGATGTCGCGGAGACATATCCGGGTCTGCGGGAACAGCGGGAAACGGCAGGAACAGCGGGAGGGCGGGGCGATGCTGGGTCATTATCTTTCGACGGCGCTGCGCAATATGGCGCGCAGACCCGTGAACACCGCGATCAAGCTGCTGGCGCTCAGCCTGGGACTGGCGTGCCTGCTGACCGCGCATGTGATCGGCGACTATTTCCGGCAGGCTGACCGGCAATGGGAAAATGCGGACCGCATCTGGCTGGCGGTGCAGGAAGAAGAGCGCGCCGATGGCGGATGGGAGGCGTCGCCAGATCAGCGCGGTTCGCCCGCCATCGCGAAATATTTGCGTGTGGATGCGCCGGAACTGGAAGCCGTGGCGCGCATGATGCTTGTTCCGTTGCCCTTGCGCGCGCCGGGGCAGGAGCGGGCATGGACGGGCGGCGCCGTCGATCCAGAGTTTTTCGACATCTTTGAACTGAATATGGCGGCAGGGCAGGGGTCGCTGGAGCATCCGCACGCCGTGCTGATCGGTACGCAAGCGGCGGAATCGATGTTTGGCGGTGCGTCTGCCGCGATCGGTCAGACCGTATTGTTCAACGACGTGCTGGACCTGACCGTGACGGGCGTATTCCGGGAATTTCCGGAACAGTCGCATCTGGGCGCGGCGGGGCAGAAATCGATTCAGGTTCTGCACACCATGGCGGCGTGGGACGACGCCGTGCAGGCGAATAACCCGCAAAGCTGGCGCGCCACGGAACAGGACAATTTCCAGATCACCGGATTCATCACCTATGCGCTGTTGCCGGCCGATGGGTTGTTTACCGCTGAGGCGCTGCATCACCGGCTGGAGGGTTTCGCGGACCGGCATATCCCGCAAGGGACATTGCAAACACGCGTGCGCGCCGTGCCGCTACTGGGGCTGGCGGAGACGCGGTTCGACCGTTCCATTGGTCTGCCCATGGGTTTGTCGGTGGTAAAGGCGTTCTATGTATTGGGCTTACTGACGCTGGCCGTCGGGTGCGTGAATTTCGCCAATCTGGCGGCGGCGGAGGCGATGACCCGCGCACGAGAAATCGGTCTGCGCAAGGCCGTTGGCGCTGGCAGGCGACAGGTTGCCGCGCAGATGCTGACAGAGGCGGGAATACTTGCCGCTCTGGCGCTGGCGCTGGTGTTGCCGCTTAGCGGAATTATGGCGTCGGCCATTTCCTCCCGTTTTTATGTCTCAATTCCTTTGCCATCCCTGTCGCGGCTGAATTATTGGGGCGGGGTCGTCGGCATTCTTGCGCTGGTGACGGCGGTGGCGGGCCTGTATCCGGCATGGGTTCTGGCCAATCTGCGCCCCATTCAGGCGATGAGATCACACGGTGGCCGACGGGGAGGAGCAGTCCGGGGCGCACTGATCGGCGTGCAATTCGCGGCTGCCGGTCTCCTGCTGGTCATTGTCGCGGTGATGCTGGCTCAGAACGCGGGCCTGCGGCGCATTCTGCTACAGCCCGGCGACGACCCGGTTGTCTTCACTAGCATGCCCAATCCGCTTTTTCAGGCATGGGATGGGACGGTGGAGGAGGCGCGCAGGGAGACTGTCCGCAGCCGACTGCTCTCTCATCCGGCCATCATGGACGCAGGCTTCATGGTCGCGACGCCGTTCTATGCTCAGACCTACATGATCTCGGAATTTTCGCAGTCGCTGGATCTAGGAGCCATATCTTTTTCCGGCAATGCACGCCGCGCGGATTACGATTATTTTTCGGTGACGCGGACGCCCGTTCTGGCCGGGCGAGTGTTCGAGCGCGGGGCGGATAATCTCCGCAAGGCCGTGATTACCGAAGCCACGGCACGCGCTATGGGGATGACACCGAGCGAGGCTATAGGCCAGCCAATCTATCGCACGGCCTCGCGCGAGCTGACGGCGCCTGAGGGCAGGACGACGGCACCAGAACACACCATCATTGGCGTAGTGGCGCGCGAGCCGCTGGAGTTCTCCTCGCAGGGGCCGGCTAATTACATCTATGTGTATGAATTGATGCCAGCCAACTACATCCTGGTTCGGGTGAACCAGGAGGATGTCGCCAGCGGCGTGGCGCACGTGGAACGCGTCTGGCGCGAATTCTCTCCGGACGGACAGGCGAGAGTCGAGTTTCTTGACGAGGCGTTCAACTGGTACTTCCGCGTTTATCGCATGGTCACGTTCGTCTTTGTTGCCCTCGCCGCCATGGCCATCGCCATTGCGGCAATGGGGCTGTTTGGGATGGCGAGCTTTGTGGTGCAGCGGCGGGTGCGGGAGATCGGTGTGCGCAAGGTGCTGGGCGCCTCTACGCCGCGCGTGCTGGGCATGATGCTGTGGGATTTCTCGAAACCTGTGATTGTCGCGAACCTGATCGCATGGCCGGTCGCGTGGATCGCGGCGCGGGCGTATCTGAATTTGTTTGTGACGCGGATTGAGCTGACCGTGTGGCCGTTTCTGGCGGCATTGTGCGTTTCGCTGCTGACCGCCTGGCTGGCGGTGGGGGTTCACGCGCTGCGCGCGGCGTCGGTCAAACCGGCGCTGGTGCTGCGGGCGGAGTAGGGCCGCGGAAGTCAAAGCCTCAAATCCTCGCCCTTCGAGACACCCTTCATCATCTCTGGATGATGAAGGATTCCTCAGAGTCTGGCCGATAATTGAGGCAAGTTATTTCAATTGCTTGCGGTTGCGGCTCCCTCCCCCTCGGGGGAGGGTCGGGGTGGGGGGTGTGCAGTGTCAGGCCCGGTTTTCCTTACCCTACCGCGGATGTTTCCCACCCCACCCTTGCCCTCCCCTCAAGGGGAGGGAATCCGTTGCGCGGCACAAGCCAGACAACATCGTGAAATTACTCAACCCAATTATCGGCCAGACTCTCAGGGTGAGGGTGGAGGTTGGTATTGACGAATCCGCGATCGTTTTCGCGTGAGGAAGCGCCAGTCGCGCTTGACGCGGCCAAAGCCGAGCCAGACGCCGATGGCGCAGACCAGCGTGACGCCGCCCAGCAGGACCAGCACCACAATATCCCAGAGCGGGCGGGCGCGCAGGCCGGGGAAATCCAGCGAATGCAGGCCGCTGCGCAGCCAGCGTTCAGCGCGGGCCGGCCCGTCCAGCGCCCGGACGACGCGCCCCGATGCCGCGTTCAGATAGATCGTGCGCGGGTCGTCCTCGGCCGTCGTGGCGCGCCAGACGGGCAGCGTCACAATGTTGTGGTGGCGGCTGTAATAATACGCATCTTCACGCTCCAGCAGCTCCAGCGTAGCGCCGTCCAGCGGCGGCCCGGCGGCGGTCAGCGCGGCGCGGACCTGCATTCCGGTGAGCGGCGCGGGCGCGCCGTTCGCGTCCAGCCGGACGGTGCGTCCGTCCGCATAATGCGCCAGAAGAAAGGACTGGCCGGCCAGCGGCGCGGATTCGATCTGGCGGATACCGCTGATGTCTGGCCGGGCGAGCGCGGCCTCAAGCGCCGGGCGCGCCTCGCCCCAGCTCATGGCGCCGTTCACCGCGCCAAGTTCGGGGAAGGGACGGGACTGCATCGGCCAGAACGGCCCCATCGTCAGCAGGCCGCTGAACACCCAGGTCAGGGTCAGCACGCCAAAGCCAAGCCCCGTATAATGGTGCCACAGCCAGACTCCGCGATAGGGCGAGCGCCGCCCGTCCGGCCGTTTGCGGAAGCGCACAATGCCGACATAGAGGCCGGTCACGGTCAGGAACACGCCGATGGCCGAGGTCCAGACCACGATCTGGAACCAGAGCTGGCTGTTCTCCCGCAAGATGCGCGGATAGAGCCAGTGCGGAATCGCCCCGAGCCACGTCCAGAACCGCTCCTGTCCTGTGGCGGCCTGCACCACCTCGCCATTACGTTCCGAGACATAGATCAGCGCATGTGAAGGCGCGCCCAGCCGCACGCGCCAGAGCGGCGCGGCGAGGCGCTCCTGAATCGACCATTGGTCATAGGAAATCAGCGCGGCGTCCGAGACATCGCCGCCCCAGCCGCGCGATTGCGCGAAACCCAGCGCGGCGCCGCGCGCGACGGCTTCGGAGACTTCGGAAATCCGCTCGCCGGCGTTCAGGTCATAAACGCCCTGCGGCAGGCGCAGCACCGGCGCGCCGTCCAGCATCTCGACGCGGAAAGAGCCGGGCGCCGCGTCTTCCGCCACCGGAATGGTGGAAAGATCGCGGCGCCCATCCGCAGGAGAAAGTGGCAAGACCAAGGGAGGCAGGCCCTGGACACGTTCCTGCGGCGATACGCGCGGCCAGCCCTGATACATCATCACAAAGCCGCTGAGGCACCACAGGACCATGAGAAGGCCCACAGCGACGCCCAGATAGCGATGCAGCCAGAGGATGATTTTCATGCAGTCCGTCTTACGGCGCCGCCCCGCCGTTCAGAAGCGGCGCGTTTCAAATGATTCCCCCTAGAAGCTGAAGCGATAAGCGACATGCAGCGTGCGCCCCGGCGCCAGATTGGTGAAGGTGAAACGCTGGGTTCCCGGTGGCGTACTCATGCGGGCGCTGTCCAGCAGATCGGAGCCCATGCGGCGGCCGTATTGCTTGTCGAACACATTTTCCAGCCGGGCCGAGATCATGTGGCGTTGATCCCGGTCGATATAGAAGAAGCTGGAGATATCCCAGACGACATAATCGCCGTAATTCACCCGCTCCGGAACGCCGGCCACAGTGGCGAACGTATCTCCGACCCAGCGCGTGGCGAGCGTGCCGCCAAACGGTCCCTCATCGTAGGTCAGCGACGCCTTGGCTTGCTGGCGCGGAATGAAGTTCATCTGCTGGCCGGCGCCCTGCTGGCGTGAGCGCGTATTGGTGTAGCTGGCCTCGGCGCGCAGCGCATCGGTCAGGGACACGCCGCCAAGAAACTCGAAGCCCTGCACTTTCACTTTTCCGCCGGCATTGATGAATGTGCCCTGCGGGATCGCCGGATCGGTGAAATCCATGGTGATGAGATTGTCGATCTCGCGCCAGAATCCGGTGGCTTGCCAGTAAAGGCCGTTGGTCTGGCCGCCCAGCGACAGATTGGCGTTGATGCTCTTTTCCGGCTCCAGATCGGGATTGCCCTTGCCGCAGCACGGCTCGTCCAGGAAGAGTTGCTCGGCGCTGGGCAGCATGAAATTCGTGCCCAGCTTCCCCTGCATATAAAGGCTGTCGGTCAGATTATAGCGGCCGCTGATGTCCCAGATCGTGGCGGAGCCGCCGCCGCTTTCATTGTGGCGGAAGCCGACGGCGAACAGCCCGTTGCGGATCAGATCCTCGGTGGTGCGAATCTGGCCGAAGACCGCATGCACTTCCTCTGTCATTGGCGCGATGGTCCAGACCTGATCCTCGCCTCTATAGCGTTGGAAATCGTAGCCGAGCAGATATTCAAAGCCTTGGTGGAGACGGAACTTGCCGAGCGCGTTGATTCCGTAATCCTCATAGCCCCAGAAGGTATCCTGGAAGGCGGTGATCGTGCCGCCCGCGGGAGTGGGGCTGGGAACACGGTCATAGAGCGTGGCCCAGTCGTGATAATAGGCTTTCAGGAAGAACTGCGCCGTCTCGCTGGGGGTGTAGTCCAGGCGGAGGCTGACGATTTCCTCGTTCCGGTTATTGAAGGAACTGAGCACCCGCGTCGGGCTGGGGTTGGCGACCTTGCCTTCGGTGTGCTGCCACTGGGCGACCAGCCGCAGGTCTGGCGTGAGATCCAGCCCGTATTTTATGCCGATATTCCAGACATCGTATTCGCGGTGCGTCATGCCCGCGCTGGGCTCAATCTGGCTGAAAGTACGGATGCCGTCTGATTTGTCCCAGCCGCCATAAAGCACGAAATTACCCGGACCGCCGCGGCCCCGCACCATGCCGGACAAAGTGTAGGTGTCGTTGGTGTCGTAACCGGCGCGCAGTTCGCCGCCGAACGTGTCGGAGAAGTCGCGGGTAACGATATTGATGACGCCACCAGCCGACGCCGTACCGTAGAACAGCGATTCGCCGCCTTTCAGCACCTCGATCCGCTCGATCATGCTGGCGGGCAGTGTGTCGCTGAGCGTGCCGGGGAACAGGCGGTTATTGATGCGCACGCCATCGACCAGCCACAGAACGTCGCCGATGCGCGAGCCTTGAATGGAGACATCCGAATAGGCGAACGGACCGGCCGAGACACTGTAGAGGCCGGGCACCTGCATCTGCAGGGCCTGATTGGCGTCAAGATAATTGTTGCGAACAATGGCCTCGCGGCCGATGGTGACCAGGTCCGACCCATAGCGGGCCAGATCGCGCGGCAGCGTCACCTCCAGGCTGCGGCCATAGACATAGACCCTGTCCTGTTCGCGCTCTGGCGTTTGCGCCAGCGCGGGCGACGCCGCGCTCATAACCGCGAACACGCTTACGGCCGCGCAGAGCGCAGCCTTGTTTCCACGAGCCATGTCTTCCCCCTCAGGCGGCGCCATGCCCGAATACATGACCGGCGCACATGGTTAGCGTTATGGTGATGTGGGAAGAGGTTTTCCGCGCGCGCGGAGGAAATGCACGCGAATTACCGTTCATGGACGGTTTCTGCGCGTTACAGCAATGTTACAAAGGCTTGGCGTTCTGTGAGTAGGTCAGGCGCTGCGGATCGCGGCGAGGGATTGCGCGCTGAGCGCATCCTGCGGCCGGATATTCCGCGCTGAGGTCGGGCCTGCCATCGCCATTGCGGAGCCCAGCTCCTGCCGGATCTGGGCGAGCAGCAGGTCGACCCCGGCCTCGCCTTTGCCAGCCAGCGCATAGGCCCAGGCCCGGCCGAGAAAGACGCCCTTGGCGCCGCAGGCCAGCGCCTTCAGCACGTCGGTGCCGGAGCGGATTCCGCCGTCCATTGTCACGGTCAGCCGGTCGCCGACCGCGTCGGCGATGCGCGGCAGCATGGAGATGGTGGAGGGCGCGCCATCGAGCTGGCGCCCGCCATGATTGGTGACCACAACGCCATCGAGGCCGGCGGAAGCCGCGGCCCGGGCGTCCTCCACATCCATGATTCCCTTGGCGATTAGCGGGCCGTCCCAGTTTTCGCGCAGGAAGTCGTAATCCTTCCAGGTCACCGTGGCGTCCAGATTGCGGCTGACCCAGGCCCAGTAGTCGTTCAGCTTCGGATTCTCGCCCATTACCGGGGTCAGGTTGCCGCAGCCATGCGGCCGGCCGGTCACGCCGACCTCCCACGCCCAGCCGGGGCGGGAGAGAATATCGCCCCACCAGCGCAGCTTGCCTGCGAAACTCGGCTTGGCGGAAAGGCCCGAGCGGATGTCGCGCCAGCGCACGGCGGTCACCGGCACATCCACGGTGTGGAACAGCGCGGTGCAGCCCGATTCCTTGGCCCGCTGCATCAGGTCGCGCACAAAGCCGCGGTCCTTCACTACATAAAGCTGGAACCAGAACGGCGCCTTGATCGCCGCCGCCACTTCCTCGACCGAGCACAGCGCCAGCGAGGACAGCACAAAGGGAATTCCCGCCCGCACGGCGGCGCGCGCAGCCATCGTCTCGCCGCGCTTGCGGTACATGCCAGCAAGGCCGATGGGGCCGAGGCCGACCGGCATGGCCATGTCCATGCCGAACAGATTCGTGGAAAGATCGACCTGCGAGACGTCGAGCAAGGCGCGCTGGCGCAGCGTGATCGCGCGCAGATCGGCCTCGTTCGCGGCCAGGGTCTGCTCGGCATAGGCGGCGCCATCAATATACTGGAACAGGAAATTGGGCAGGCGCCGTTTCGCCAGTTCCCGGAAATGCGTGACGCCCGCGACATTCATGGTCCGCTTCTCCCGTTCCTGCCCGTGTGTCCGGTTCCCGTGTGTCTGAATTCCCTGGGTCCGGTTTCCTGCGCCTGTCTTTAGCAGGGGCGTCGCCGCCGTCCAGCACCCGGTGATCCGGGTAGGGTGCGGCGCCGGGCTATTCGCTGGGGCATGGCAGGTCTGCAAAAAAGGGCGTGTCTGGAAATGGCCCCGTCAGCACGGGTTCAGGCGCCGCTGCGGGCGGCTCTTCTAACCGGTTGAATGGAAAGCCGGTATGCAATCGGATTGGTCATGGCGAGCCCAGGTCCGGGGACATCGTGGCGAAACCATGACCAGCGCGGCGCTGGCCAGTTGAAATGGGGTGGGAGACCCGATACCAATCCGCGCTCGATTTTATCGGCGTTCGCATCCCATACCGGCCTCCTGTTCCAGAACAATGAGAGAGGCAGGACGAACATTGCCCAGTAGGAGGAAACGCATATGAGTGCGAAGAACCTTGAGGAAATCCTCAAGACAAAAAATCCTGTCGATCTTCTGCGCAACTCGCAGATCGGCGCCTATGTCTATCCGGTCGTGGCCCCGGAATTCACCAACTGGCGCGACGAACAACGCGCCTGGCGTGAAACCGCGGTTCTGTTCGACCAGTCCCACCACATGGTCGATTTGTTCATCAAGGGCCCGGACGCGGTGAAGCTGATCTCCGACACGGCGATCAACTCCATGAAGGGCTTTGTTCCGAACAAGGCCAAGCAATATGTGCCGACCACCCCGGCCGGCAACGTGATCGGCGACGGCATCCTGTTCTATCTGGAAGACGAGCATCTGGTGTATGTCGGCCGCGCGCCCGCCGCGAACTGGCTGATGTTCCATGCCGAAACCGGCGGCTACAATGTCGACATCGTGAAGGACGACCGTTCGCCGGCCCGCCCGATGGGCAAGGCGATCCGCCGCGAATTCTACCGCTACCAGATTCAGGGTCCGAACGCCGAGAAGGTCATCCAGAAACTGAATGGCGGCCCCTTCGCCGACATCAAGTTTTTCAACATGGACAAGATCAAGATCGCGGGCCGCGACGTGCGCGCGCTGCGCCACGGCATGGCCGGCGCTCCGGGTCTGGAAATCTGGGGCCCGTATGAAGAGGGCGACGAAATCCGCAACGCCATCGTGGAAGCCGGCGCCGAATTCGGCCTGGTCCAGGTTGGTTCGCGCGCCTATGCGTCCAACACGCTGGAATCGGGCTGGATCCCGTCTCCGCTGCCGGCGATCTATACGGGCGACGAGCTGAAGTCGTACCGCGAATGGCTGGGCGCCAATTCCTATGAAGCCACCGGCGGTCTGGCGGGTTCGTTCGTCTCGAACAATATCGAGGACTACTACACCAACCCGTACGAGCTGGGTTACGGCCCGTTCGTGAAGTTCGACCACGACTTCATCGGCCGCGACGCGCTGGAGAAGATGGACAAGGACGCGCAGCGCAAGAAAGTCACCTTCGCCTGGAACGGCGAAGACGTGGCCGACATCTACAAGTCGCTGTTCGACGGCTCGCCGCAGCCGTACAAGTTCTTCGACATTCCGATCGCGAACTACGCTTCGGCCTCGTTCGACCAGATCACGCTGAACGGCAAGGTCGTTGGCGCCTCGATGTTCGCTGGCTACAGCTACAACGAGCGTTCGGGCCTGTCGCTGGGCATCGTCGATCCGGATATCGAGATCGGCACGGAAGTGGTTCTGACCTGGGGCGAGCCCGATGGCGGCACCAAAAAGACCACCGTCGAACGTCACCGTCAGAAGCAGGTCCGCGCGATCGTTTCGTCGGTTCCGTACGCGAAAGCGGTCCGCGAGGGCTATGAAGGCGAATGGCGCAAGAAGGCCACCGCTTAAGTTTCGTCGCTTAGACGAGAGTGCGGGAACGGGCGCCGGAAACGGCGCCCGTTTTCTTTTAGCCGCATCTTTTTCCGCAGCTTTCCGTATCTCTGACCACACCGTGCGGATACGGCTAATTTTCCCTTGCCGGGCGGTTAATCCCGCGTCTTGATGGCGCCCCCTCAACCAAGGGGGGAAATCGCTGGTTTAAGGCCGCGAACTCGGGGGAAATCGTCATTCGGGGGAAGTTGGGTCATGGGGGGTCGCGTGTCGTCTGCTTTGATGAGGCATTCGCGGCTGGCGCGTGTCGCCAGTCTGGTGGACCAGCTCGCACGCGCGGTCGAACGTAACGGCCTCCCGCGCGCGGAGGCGGCGGCCGCCCGCGAGCAGATTCTCCAGCTTGTTTCGTTGCTCGCCGTTCATCCGGGCGAGGACGCCCCGCTTCTTTCCGCATCGCTTGTGCGCCTCTCCGAAACGCTGGCGCGCGTGGAAGCACAGCCGCCGCGCAAGCGGCCGAACCTGGCGCATCGCCGCCGCTTCGCCCGCGGCCTGCGCCGCATCGCCGCGATCGTCACCGCCAGCGTTTTCATGGCGACGGCGCAGCCGGCCGTGACGGCGCAGTTCAATGGCTGGGGCGCGGCGTATGCCTATACGCCGCTGAATGTTGGCGACCTGGTGTTCAATCCGGTCACCGATCAGGACGAAGAAGTGGTCGAGGTGCTGCCTAATGGCGGTATTGTTCGCACCGATGCCGGATATTTCATCCTGCTCGCGATCGAGGTGGGCGACATTTTCACTGTCCCGCTCGATCCTGACAATCCCGGCGGAGCGTTTGAAACCTACGAGGTCACGGCCGTTGTCAAGGACGCCAATGACAACGTGATTCAGGTGACCATCGAGGATAGCGGGTCGAATTCGCATCTTCTCGATGTTGCTACCGACAAATCCATCGACATCGATAACGCCGGCCAGGCGGATCCGGACGGTGGCGACGGTTCCGGCCATACCAATTTTCCCTTTCCGTCCGCCGCGGGCGACATCAACAATTATGTCGAATCCCACCGGGGCAATAATGGCGGCGCGGGCAGCGACGGCGGCGGCGTGAGAGTCTGTGTGCCGCTGATTGGCTGCGCCACAGTCGCGAAATCACCGAGCGCCGGCGGCAGCGGTCAGAATGGGCAAACCATTAACGCCGTGGTCGATAGCGCCTGGGGCGATATTGAAACCGTATCGAACGGCCTGCCGGGCATTGTGGTCTCCAGTGTCGGCGGCAATGGCGGCAAGGGCGGCAACGCCTATGGAAATATTTCGGGCGCGCGCGGCGGCGCGGCTGGCCGCGGCGGCAATATCACGCTCGACGCCTCGGTGACGGTTGTCACCGAAGGTGACGAAGCGCACGGCATTTTCGCCCAGAGCCGCGCCGGACGCGGCGGCGAGGGCGGTACGGGCTATATCGCCGGCAGCGGGGGCGGTGGCGGCGGTCCGGCCGAAGGCGGGAACGTCACGGTCAATCATTCCGGCCAGATCTCGACCAGTGGCGACGGCGCGCACGGCATTCTGGCGCAAAGCCTGGGCGGCGCGGCGGGCGGCGGCGGCGACAGCTATGGCATTATCGGCGATGGCGGCGGCGGCAGCGAAGGCGGCGTCGGCGGTAATGTGCTGGTCGATCATTCCGGAATCATCCAGACCAGCGGCGATAACGCACATGGCGTTCTGGCCCAGTCGATCGGCGGTTCGGGCGGCGACGCCGGCAATTCCGGCGGAATTGTCACATTCGGCGACGACGGCGCGGCGGGTGGTGATGGCGGCTCTGCGCGCATTATCGCGCGCACGGGCTCCAGCACGCTGACCACCGGCGAGGCTTCGCACGGCCTGTTCGCGCAGAGCATTGGCGGCGGCGGCGGCGCGGGCGGATCGGCGGGCGGTCTGGTGGCCCTTGGTTCCGGCGGCGCGGCGGGCGGCAATGGCGGCCAGGCGCGCATCGACGTTGAATCGGACGCATGGGTCGAAACCCGGGGTGACGGCTCACACGCCGTCTTTGCACAAAGTGTTGGTGGCGGCGGCGGCGTGGGCGGTGCGGCGGCGGGCGGCGTGGCGCTGGGCGCCAGTGGCGGCGGCGGCGGTAACGCCGGCGCTGTGAGGGTGACCTCCGGCGGTGATCTGACGACGCAGGGCGACGACGCACGCGGCATATTCGCGCAGAGCGTCGGCGGCGGCGGCGGCGCGGTGCGCGGCGGCGGCGGTCTGGTCGCGCTGGGCGGTGATGGCGCGGCCGGCGGCCATGGCGGGGCGGTGGACGTCAACGCCGCGGCGACCAGTTTTATCAGAACGCAGGGCGCTGGTTCAGACGGTGTGTTCGCGCAGAGCGTCGGCGGCGGCGGCGGCTCCGGCTCATCCACCGGCGGTTTGGCCGCGCTTGGCGGAAAAGGCGGCGGCGGCGGTAATGGCGGCCTGGTCTCTGTGGCGAACGCCGGAACGATCCTGACAGAAGGCGCTTATGCGCGCGGGATTTTTGCACAGAGCATCGGCGGCGGCGGCGGTTCGGGCGGCGATGGCGGCGGGCTTTTGGCCATTGGCGGCAGTGGCGGCGGGCTCAGCACAGGCGGCGCCGTCAGCGTGACCAATACCGGCCTCATTGCGACAGAGGGCGCGATGGCCCACGCCATCCAGGCCCAGTCGGTCGGCGGCGGCGGCGGCGATGGCGGCAGCACCGGCGGCGTGCTCCTGACCATTGGCGGTTCAGGCGGCGCGGGGGGCAAAGGCGGGCTGGTCACGGTGACCCATGGCGGCGCGCTGTTCACCGAAGGCGACGACTCCCACGGCATTTTCGCGCAGAGCGTCGGCGGCGGCGGGGGCAATGGCGGGTCCAGCACTTCGGTCAGCGCTTTCGCCGGCGTGGCGCTGGGCGGCTCTGGCGGCTCTGGCGGGGACGGCGGCGACGTCACTGTGAATTTCCAGCCGCAGGCAGGCGGCGCCGATCCCTTGATCGTCACGGAAGGCGACCGCTCGCGCGGCGTGTTTGCGCAGAGCGTCGGCGGCGGCGGCGGTTCGGGCGGCTTCGCCCTTCAGGTGTCGGCCGGCTATTCCGCCGCGGCCAGCTTCGCCATTGGCGGCGCCGGGGCCGGTGGCGGCGATGGCGGAACCGTCACCCTCAACGGTAACCTGAACATCCTTACACAGGGCGCTGGTTCTGAAGGAATATTTGCGCAGTCTGTTGGCGGCGGCGGCGGTTCGGGCGGATTTGCGACCTCTGTCGCGCTCGCCGCTGGTGAGACGGCCGCCGTGTCGCTCGCGGTCGGGATCGGCGGCAGCGCCGGCAATGGCGGCGAAGGCGGTCTGGTCGAGATTGATTCCGGCGGGCTGATCGTCACGGAAGGCCAGTTTTCCACCGGTCTGCTGGCGCAGAGCGTCGGCGGCGGCGGCGGCAATGGCGGGTTCGCCATCGCCGCTTCGGGGGCCGGCGCCGGGGCGGCTTCGGTCGCGGCGTCCGCCGCGGTTGGCGGCTCGGGCGGCGACGGCGGGGCCGGCGGGACCGTCAATGTCGATTTCGAGGGCGATATTCTTACGTCTGGCGACGACGCCAAAGGCGCGCTGATCCAGTCCGTCGGCGGTGGCGGCGGTGATGGCGGGTTCGCCGTGGCCGGGGCTGTTTCATTTTCCGGGGTCGCCGGCGTCGCCGCGACCGTAGGGATTGGCGGCGCGGGCGGCGATGGCGGCGCGGGCGGCGATGTGGACGGCCGGATTGGCGGCGCGGTCGAGACCGAAGGCGACCGTTCCACCGCTGTGGTGATTCAGTCGGTCGGCGGCGGCGGCGGCTCTGGCGGTTTCAGCGTTTCCGGCGCGGTCGGCGGCGGCGGAACCGCCGGCTTTGGCGCCTCGGTGGGTCTGGGCGGCGCGGGCGGCGGCGGCGGCGATGGCGGCAATGTCACGGGCGCCGCGGCGGGGCCGATCTCCACCTGGGGCGAACAATCCGGCGGTCTGCTGGTGCAAAGCGTCGGCGGCGGCGGCGGCGTGGGCGGGTTCAGCGTCGCGGGCGGCGTCGGCATTGGCGGCACGGTCGGCGGTTCGGCCGCGGTCGGCATCGGCGGCGCGGGCGGCGATGGCGGCAAAGGCGGCGATGTGAACGCCGCGGCCGAGAGCTTCATTATCACGCGCGGGAACCAGTCCGCCGGCATGGTGGCGCAAAGCCTGGGCGGCGGCGGCGGCAATGGCGGCTTCAATGTCGCAGGCGGAATCGGTTTTGGCGGTTCGGTCGGCGGCGCCATTTCGGTGGGTATCGGCGGTTCTGGCGGCGGCGGCGGCGACGCCGGCGATGTGGACGCCTCTGCCCGTTCGATCCTGACCGTGGGCGACCAGTCCACCGGCTTTCTGGCGCAGAGCGTTGGCGGCGGCGGCGGTAATGGCGGCTTCAATGTCACAGGCGGCATTGGCGGCGGCGGCACGGCGGCAGGCGCGGTCAATGTCGGGATCGGCGGCGCGGGCGGCGATGGCGGCGATGGCGGGCGCGTCAACGCGACGGTCGATGGCGATGTGACGACGCTGGGCGATGGCTCCGACGCCATCGTGGCGCAGAGCCTGGGCGGCGGCGGCGGTAATGGCGGCTTTAATGTCGCGGGCGGAATCGCCGGGGCCGGAACCGGCGCAGGCGCGGTCAGCGTCGGAGTCGGCGGCGCGGGCGGCGGCGGGGGCGATGGCGGCGAAGTCACGCTGGATGTCACCGGGGCAACATTCACCGCCGGAACGGACAGCCGCGCCATTGTGGCGCAGAGCCTGGGCGGCGGCGGCGGCAATGGCGCCTTCAACATTAGCGGCGGAATCTCGGCTTCGGGCGGCGGGTCGGGATCCGTCGGCGTGGGCGTCGGCGGTTTCGGCGGTGATGGCGGCGAGGGCGGCGATGTCACGCTGCGGGTCAATGAAGGCGTCGCCGATCCGGACAATACGCTGATCGCGGCCATGACTCTGGGCGATGGCGCCCAGGGCGTGGTGGCGCAGTCGCTCGGCGGCGGCGGTGGCAATGGCGGATTCAACGTCACTGGCAATATTTCCCTGTCGAAAACCGCGGCCGGAAATGTCGGCGTCGGCATTGGCGGTTTTGGCGGCGGCGGCGGTAACGCCGGCGATGTCGATGCGCGCATCACCGGCGATGTGCTGACGGCCGGCCGGGACGCCAGCGGCGTGCTGGTCCAGAGCGCGGGCGGCGGCGGCGGGGCGGGCGGCTTCAACGTCACTGGCGGGATTTCGGGATCGCTGTCCGCGTCGGGCAATCTGGGCGTTGGCATTGGCGGCTTTGGCGGCGGCGGCGGCGCAGGCGGAGCAGTCTCCGGCGGCGTTTGGGGCGATGTCGCGACGCTGGGCGACGGCGCGTTCGGCGTCACCTACCAGTCGCTGGGCGGCGGCGGCGGCGCTGGCGGCCTCAACGTCACCGGCGGAGTCAGTCTCAGCAATGACGGCGGCTCCGGCGTGATCGGCGTCGGCATTGGCGGTTTCGGCGGTGGCGGCGGGTCCGGCGGGAATGTCTCCGCGACGATCATCGGCAATATTCTTACCGAGGGCCGTCAGGCGCACGCCGCGCTGATCCAGAGCGCGGGCGGCGCGGGCGGCGCGGGTGGAGTCAATGTCACCGGCGGCCTGAACGTCACCCGCAACGCGGGTGGAGCATTGGGCGTCGGCGTTGGCGGTTTTGGCGGCGGCGGCGGCGATGCGGGCGACGTGGATGGCGTGCTGGACGGGGATGTCTGGACGCAGGGCGACGAATCCTGGGGCGCGCTGATCCAGAGCCTGGGCGGGTCCGGCGGCGCGGGCGGCGTGAACGTGACGGGCAATGTCTCGCTGACCATCGGCAGCGGCGCATCGGGCGCGGTCGGCGCGGGCGTTGGCGGATTTGGCGGCGACGGCGGCGACGGCGGAAACGTGACCGCGAGCGTCACCGGCGATTATGTCACCGAAGGCGACGACGCCTTTGGCGTGATGGCGCAGAGCGTCGGCGGCGATGGCGGCCGTGGCGGCCTGAACGTCACAGGCAATCTGGCGCTGGGCGCCGGACCTACGGGAACGGTCGGAGTCGGCCTGGGCGGCTTTGGCGGCGCCGGCGGCGCGTCCGGCGACGTCTCGCTGGACCGGACCGGCGACACATTTACGTCCGGCGCCAATTCGCATGGCGCGGTGGCGCAGAGCGTCGGCGGCGGCGGCGGCGCGGGCGGGATCAATGTGACTGGCGGCATCGCCGCCTCTGCCGGCGATACGGCGGGCAGTTTCGGCTTTGGCCTTGGCGGCTTTGGCGGCGATGGCGGCAGCGCGGGCAATGTCGTCGCCAATATCACGGGCAATGTGATCGCGCTCGGGTTCGGC
Organism: Euryhalocaulis sp.; assembly: GCA_050486445.1. Taxonomy (GTDB): domain Bacteria; phylum Pseudomonadota; class Alphaproteobacteria; order Caulobacterales; family Maricaulaceae; genus Euryhalocaulis. The sequence continues at coordinate 23,226 of JBJHDH010000016.1, read as the reverse complement.
GAGGACGTGATCGAGGATGGCGAGCGCCGCCTCAAGAATGGCTCGCACGCCGTGCTGGCGCAGTCGGTCGGCGGCGGCGGCGGCGCGGGCGGGCTGAACGTCACCGGCAATGTCGCGCTGGCCAAGCCGAGCGCGGGCGGCAGCCGCGTCGCGGGCATCGGCATTGGCGGCTTTGGCGGTGATGGCGGCGACGCCGGGACAGTGGACCTGACGGTGGGCGCGCCGGGCGCGGACCGTGTGACTCTGGCGGCCTTCGGCGACAAGCGCGGCGCGGCCATCGCCCAGTCCATCGGCGGCGGCGGCGGCGTTGGCGGCATCAATATCTCCGGCGGTCTCTCGCTGGACGGTCAGGTGACGGTGGGCATTGGCGGCTTTGGCGGCGCCGGCGGCCGGGCTGGCGACGTGACGGCGGATGTCGACGCCGATCTCTACGCAACCGGCTGGCTGGCGCGCGGCTTCATGGCGCAATCGGTCGGCGATTCCGGCGGTCATGGCGGCATCAATATTTCCGGCGGGATCACGCCAAACACGGGGACCGAGGAACCTTCGCTGGTGCTTGGCATCGGCGGGTTCGGCGGAACCGGCGGCGTCGGCGGGAATGTCGATGCAAAGCAGACCGGTCTGGTCTGGGTTGAGGGCAAGGACTCCATCGGCGTGCTGGCGCAGTCGGTCGGCGGCGGCGGCGGCTCTGGCGGACTTAATGTCGCCGGCAATCTTACGCTCGCCACGCACGGGTTCGGTCTGGCGGTCGGCGTCGGCGGTAATGGCGGCACGGGCGCGGACGCCGGTGATGTGACGCTGGTGAGCAACGGCGACATCGTGATGAACGGCCAGTTGAACGCCGCCGGAGAGCTGGAAGCGGTCGAAGGCGCCGGGGAGGGCGTTGGTCTGCTCGCCCAGTCCATCGGCGGCGGCGGCGGTGTTGGCGGAATCAGCGGCACGGGCGCCATCGTTCCGTTCGGCAATCCGATCGCGATCGGTGTCGGCGGATCTGGCGGCGCGGCGGGCGACGCCGGCAATGTCAGCGTCACGCGTGGCTATACCGATGTGGGCGGCGTGGAGGTGATGACGCCTGGCCTGATCCACACGTTCGGCGATGATTCCGGCGGTCTGATCGCACAGAGCATCGGCGAGGGCGGCGGCAAGGCCGGAATGAATTTCACTCTGGCCTTGCAGAAGAAGACGGCGGGCGCCGATCCGGTAGCGGCGCTGATTTCCGTCGGCGGTTCGGGCGGCGGCGGCGGCGATGGCGGCGATGTGACCGTGCGTCACGCCGGCACGATCATCACCGAAGGCACGAAGAGTGACGGGCTGCTTGCCCAGTCGGTCAGCGATGGCGGCGGCGACGCCAATTTCAATATCGGGCTTGGCGCGCTGCAAGGCGCGACGGCGCTCAATCTGGCGGTGGGCGGAGAGCCGGGCGCAGGCGGTTCGGCTGGCAATGTCTCCGTCGATTATGTCGGAACGATCATCACCAAAGGCGACAAGTCCCGCGGCGTGTTCGCACAGTCCCTTGGCGGCGGCGGCGGCAATACAGCCATGAGCATGGCCGTGGGCCTTCTGGCCGAGAATGCGCTCAATATCGGCATCGGCCGGCGCGGCGGCTCCGGCGGCGCCGGTGGCGATGTCAGCGTGCGGGTCGATGGGCTGATCGACACCAGCGGCGACCATTCCGATGGCGTGTTCGCGCACAGCCTGGGCGGCGGCGGCGGCGCCAGTTCCTCGACGACTGTGGGTCTGCAAGGCCAAAGCGGCCAGGGCTCCACGGCTGAAAAATATTCGTTCGGTCTTGCCGTTGGTCTGGAGGGCGGCGATTCTGCGGTCTCCGGCGATGTCAGAGTCGAAGCGGATGGCGTGATCGTCACGCGTGGCAAAGAGGCGCGCGGCATCTTCGCCCAGTCCATCGGCGGTGGTGGCGGCGCCGGCGGCGCCGTGAGCAATGTGATCTTCCGGCAGACGGCAGGCGCCACGATCGGGATTGGCGGCGTGGGCGGAACCGGCGCGGTTTCCGGCAGCGTGGATGTCATCAACGCCGCGTCCATCCTCACTTTGGGCAGAGAGTCCGACGGCGTGCTGGCGCAGTCCATCGGCGGCGGCGGTGGTCTGGGCGGTTACGCCGCCGTGCTTCAGGCTCAGGTCGGTGGCGCGCCGGCCGGCGCCACCCAGCGCACGGCCACCCTTAATGTCGGCGGCGCTGGCGGAACCGGCGCGGACGGCGACACGGTGGACGTGACCAATACCGGCGTGATCCTGACCGAAGGCGACAAGTCCTTCGGCATCCGGGCTCAGAGCATTGGCGGCGGCGGCGGGGTCGGCGGCGCGGTTATCAATCTGACGGCGCAGGGAACGCGCTCCAATCAGGCGATCGACATCAATGTCGGCGGTTCTGGCGGCGACGGCGGCGACGGCGCCACGGTTAGCGTGCTGAACGAGGGGCTGATCTCGACCAAAGGCCGCGAGGCGGCGGGAATCAGCGCCAACAGCATCGGCGGCGGCGGCGGCGACGCCGGCGTGATGCTGGACCTGACGGCGGGCTGGGCCGGCGCCGGCAATGAAACGCATCGCGCCGTCATCAATATTGGCGGCGCTGGCGGAACCGGCGGCGTGGGCGGCGACGTGTCCGTCACCAATCGCGCCACGGGGGCTGAGAACTCCGGCCGCATCATCACCGAAGGCGCCAACGCCTATGGCGTGCTGGCGCAGAGCATCGGCGGCGGCGGCGGTAACGGCTCGTCCATCATCAGCGTCACCGGAATGCGCGCCAGCTCTGACAGCATTGTGCTGGGTTTGAATCTCGGCGGCGATGGCGGCGTGGGCGGCCATGCCGGCGGCGTGGATGTGCTGAATACCGGGCGCATCGACACATCCGGCGCGGGCGCATACGGAATTCTGGCACAGAGCGTTGGCGGCGGTGGCGGCAATGGCGGAATCGTCCTGGCCGCGGATCTGGTCGTCAATGCGGGCACTGGAGAGCTTCTTACGCTCGGCGGCTCCGGCGGTGACGGCGGCGATGGCGGCGCGGTCAGCGTGAACAATAGCGGCGAGATCGTCACCCGCGGCGCGCACGCGCATGGAATCATGGCGCAGTCCATCGGCGGCGGCGGCGGCAATGCCGGCGTCGATATTGGCTTCTCGGGTGGAGTCGGAATTTCCGATGTGCTGGGCATCGTGCTCGGCGAATTGGTGGTTGCGCCCGGAGCGGGCGGAACGGGCGGCGAAGTCGTCGTGAACCATTCGGGCGACATTACGGTGCTCGGCGATGGCGCCAGAGCGATCAAGGCCGAAAGCATCAATGGCGGCGGCGGCTCCGCGGTTCTCGATTTCACGGGCATTGTCGGCCTTCCCGGCGTTCCGTTCATCGGCGCCAATGGCGAGCCGGAGCGTCCCGATCCGCTGATCGTCGCGCGCGCGGGCGCGAAGGGCGCTTCCGGCATGAACGCCGGCAAGGTGACGGTGAACACCACCGGCACGTTCGGCGTGGCCGGCGATGGCGGGGCCGGAGGTTCTGACCAGTCTATCGGCGGCGGCGGCGGCAATATCGACATTGATATCGAGCTTGCCCCGGAACTGGGCGATCCGGATGTGACCGATCCGCCTGCGCCGGTCCATGTCGATCTGACCCTGGGCGGCGAAGACGGACAGGGTAATAATGGCGGTGATATCCAGACGGCGCATTCGGGCGGCCTCGTCACTCAGGGCACGAATTCGCCAGGCATTCTGACGCAGTCCATCGGCGGCGGCGGCGGAAGCGGCAATGTGAAGATCACGATTCCGCAGAATGCCCTGTTTGGCGGCGCCACGATCACGCTGGGCGGAACAAACGGAACAAATGAGACCGGCGGTGATATTAACCGCGATCATTCCGGCGCAATCGTTACGTTCGGCTCTCTATCACCCGCGGTGATCCTGCAATCCATTGGCGGCGGCGGCGGTTCGGCAGGCGTGTCCTTCCAGAATGACGGCCTCTCGGTTCAGTCCGCGCAGGCACAGGGGATCACGACGCAGACACTCACAACGCAGGCGATCACCACACAGGCGACGAGTGCGCCGGTTTCCGTCGTTCTTGGCGCCAATGGCGGCGCCGGACTGGATGGCGGCGACGTGACCGGGAATTTCAGCGGTGGTCTGGCCACGGCGGGAGACAATTCGCCCGCCCTGATCGCGCAGTCCATCGGCGCGGGCGGCGGCGAAGTGCGTGTGGCCGGCGCGGGCCAGATTGATCTTTCGCTTGGCGGGACGGCTGGCGCTCAGGGTGACGGCGGCGATGTCAGCATCGTCAACGCCGGAGCGATTATCACCGAAGGCGCGCAGGCGCATGGCGCGGTGCTGCAAAGCATTGGCGGCGGCGGCGGCGCCCTGTTCACCGCGGGCGGCGTTTCGTCTCTCGATCTGCGCGACGACAATCGTGGCGACGGCGGCGCGGTCAGCTTTACGCAGACCGGCGACATCGATGTTTCCGGCGACGGCGCCTATGGTCTGATCGCGCAGAGCCTGGGCGGCGGCGGCGGCTGGGCCGACGGCGCGTTTTCCGGGACCGCGGGCGGCGAGGGAAGTGGCGGCGCCATTGATGTTTCCATTGCCGGTCAGGTTCTGGCGCCGGGCGTGGACTCGGTCGCGATCTTCCTTCAGAGCGCGGGCGCGGACGGCGCCGGCGACATCACGCTGAGCACGAATGGAACCGTGCGCGGCGGCGCGGGCGGCGGCGCGGGAATTGTTATCGATGGCGGCGCTTCCAATCTGGTTTCGCTCGCGGGGATGCTGTCCTCCGTTTCCGGGCAGGCGCTGTTGACGGGCGACGGTGACGAGCGGGTGGAGAACAGGGGCGTCGTGATCGGCAATATCGATCTCGGCGGCGGCGATAACGGCTTTACCAACCATGCCGGGGCCTCTGTGATCGCATTCGACCGGATCGTGCTGCGCGGCGGAGTTGGAGCACCCTCCATCCAATCGGCCAGCTCCGGCGGTTCCACGCTGACCACAATGGCGAGCAGCGGCGGCGTCTTCACCAATGCCGGCCATTTCCAGATGGGTCTGGACGCGCCCGACATGCCGGTGAATCTGGCGCTGGGTGAGGACTATTCCAATTTCGACTCGCTCGGCGATCCGGCGACCAATCCGCTCTATGGCGCGCGGGTGATGAACGACGTTCTGGTGAACGGCGACTTTGTGCAGACATCGCAAGGCAGTTTCGCCTTCGATGTCGCGTTCGGCCCTTACGCTTCAGACCATGTCACCGTCACCGGCGATCTGGTTCTGGATGGGACAGGCGCGGTGAAGCTGGCCTGGCTGGGCGACGCCACGCCCGTCACGCTGTTCACCGTCGGCGGCGCGGCTATTGATAATGGCATTCAGATCACAAACACGCTGGCGATGGACTACGACATTGCCTTCGACGCCAGCGGCGCTCACCTGTCCTATACCAGCAATTTCGGCCAGCCCTTCCTGAATCAGAATGCTCAGGGCATGGGCGGCTATATGGATGCGGCGCTGACCGCCGGCGGGTCGGACGGCATCGGCCAGCTCATGGCGCTGCTTGGTAATTTCGTGCCCGGCGAGGAGGCGGCCTACGCGGCCGTGTTCGATAAACTGGATCCGACGCCGTATCTGGCGCCGGTCGCGTTGCAACTCGACGCGGCGAACAGCTTTTCGCGCCAGCTTTTCTCCTGCTCATCACTGTTCTCTCTTGGAAAAGATCAGTGTGTGTGGATGCAGCTGGAGACAGCGAACATGACCCGCAAGCGCGGCGGCGGCGATTTCAGCGCCTCAGCCGAAGGTGAACGCCTGCGCGCGGGATTTGAGCGTTCGCTGAACGAACGCTGGTCGCTCGCCGTGGGCATCGGCTATGACCGGCTGAACAGTTTTTATGTCGATGGCTCTCGCGCCAATAGCCGCGGCGAGGCCGTGCATGCCGGGCTGGGCATGAAGAGCGTCGATGCTTCCGGCTTCCAGTTCGGCGGCGCGGTGTCCGGCGGGTGGCAGTGGATGGAAACCACGCGCCGTATGGACCTGTTCGGTCCGGCCGCCGGCTCTTCCAATCCCGACGGCGGATATGCGCAGGCCAGCGGCCATGCCGCACGCCTGTTCCGCAGCGGCGCCTGGTATGTGCGCCCGGCAGTGAACGTTTCCGTCACGGCGTTGCATCAGCGGGGCTTCTCGGAAACGGGACTGGGTGGTCTGGGCGTGCGTGCGGGGAGCGATACGGAGTTTTTCGCCACGGTGAATCCGGAATTGGGGATCGGCGTGGTGTTGCAGGACAGTCAGACGGGGCAGAGCACGCTGGGCTTCACACTGGGCGCTGTGGCGCATTCCACTGACAAGGTATCGCGGTCTTTCGGCCTGACCGGGGCCAATCCGTCCGTGCCTGCGCCAAGTTTCTCCGCCCCGTTCGATCAGACCGCCCTGCGTCTGGGAACAGCGTTGCAGGTCGCGGGCGACCAGCGTCTGTCGATAGGGCTGAGCTATAGCGGCGAATTCGGCGCACGCGACACCATGCACAACGCCGGGTTCAATGTGCGTCTGAGATTTTAGTATGTAATCTGCTTATACGGATTACGGTTACACTTTGGCGCGCCGAGCAATTTCAGGGGTTTGAGTTGCATTTCCGATCAAGCTGGATCTTACTTTCGTGATTGCCTGGCGCTGCGCCGGAACAGCCGGTTTTCACAAAAATGAGATATCGGACGGGCACAAGCGCGCGCCGATGACGCCCTTGTGCGCCGGAACTCTGTATTCAAGCCGTGCGAGAAGCGGCTTACATCTATTTAATGAAGACCGGATACGGCATGACCTATTGTGCGGGCGCCCGGAAGTGCTTTGAATCGGGGCTCGCGGAGGCTCACGAAGCTTGCCGGGACAGATTGTCGAGACAGATTGAAGTGTTTGAGATGCTGCGTGGAAACGCCGGAGTTTGCGCCGTCCTGACGGCTCTGCTGCTGGCCGGGTGTGGCGCGGGCGGCGAGCAGGGCGCTGGCGGCCCCGGGCAGGCTGTCGAGGTCGGCTATGTCGTGATGGCGCCGGCCAGGGTGCCGGTGGTGACAGAGCTGGCCGGCCGCACCGCCGCCTATCAGACATCGGAAGTGCGGCCCCAGGTTTCCGGCATTATCCGCGCGCGAGCCTTCACCGAAGGCGCCACGGTCGAAGAGGGCGAAACGCTATATCAGATCGACGACAGCCTCTATCGCGCCGCGGCGGATGAGGCGGCGGCGAATTTGGCCGCGGCTCGCGCCACAGCGGAGGCTGCGCGCGCCCGCGCCGACCGCTATCGTCCGCTGGCCGACGCCGAGGCCGTCAGTCAGCAGGATTATACCGACGCCGAAGCGCAGGCGCGTCAGGCTGAGGCGGCGGTGCAGCAGGCCCGAGCCCAGCTCGACCGCGCGCAGATCAATCTGCGCTATACGCGCATCGAGGCCCCGATCAGCGGCCGTATCGGCCGCTCTTTCATCACCGAAGGCGCGCTGGTGACCGCCAATCAGCCTGCGCCGCTTGCGGTGATTCAGCGGCTGGACCCGATCTTTGTCGACATCCAGCAGTCCAGCGCCGATCTCCTGGCGCTGCGCCGGGCGCTGGCCGGCGGCGGCGTTGCGCCGGCGCAGGCCGAGGTGCGGCTGAAACTGGAAGATGGCTCGGACTACGAACATGTCGGCGCTGTTGAATTCGCCGAGGCCACCGTGAACGAAAACACCGGCACCGTGACGCTGCGCGCCAGCGTGCCAAACCCGGATGGTTTTCTCCTGCCCGGCATGTTTGTGCGCGCGCTGTTCAGTCAGGCGGTGGCCGAGCGCGCCTTCCTCGCGCCGCAGGTCAGCATGACCCGTGACGCTGGCGGGCAGGCGCTGGTCTGGGTGATTGACGGTGAAGACCGGGCTCAGCGCCGCCCGGTGACCGCGCCTCGCGTATCCGGAGAATACTGGGTGGTGACCGCCGGGCTGGAAGAGGGCGACCGGGTCATCGTCGAGGGGACGGGCAGGATTACGCCGGGCGCAACAGTGCGCCCCGTTCCGCTCGATACGCCGGAAGATATAGGCCCGGCGCGCGGCGGCGCGGTGGATGATTCCGTGGCCGAAGGCGGAACCGGGCGGACACCAACTCTGGTCAGGAATTAGGATCGGGAGGCGAGGCCGATGCTGTCGCGCATCTTCATCGACCGGCCGATTTTCGCCTGGGTCATCGCCATCGTCATCATGTTGGCCGGGCTGGGCGGCATCGCCGCGCTGCCTGTTGAACAATATCCCGACATCGCTCCGGTCGAGGTGAACATCAACGCTTCCTATCCCGGGGCATCGGCGGAAACTCTGGAAAACAGCGTCACCCAGATTCTGGAGCAGCAGCTCACCGGCGTGGATGGTCTGCTCTATTTCAGCTCCAGCTCCAGCTCGCGCGGCCAGGTCAGCATCAGCGCCACGTTCGACCGCAAGGTCGATCCGGACATCGCCCAGGTGCAGGTCCAGAATAAAGTGCAGCAGGCTTTGGCGCGTCTGCCGGCGCAGGTGCAGCAGCAGGGCGTGCGCGTCACCAAGTCCAATCCGGACTTTCTAATGATTGTGTCGGTGTACGACACCACGGGCCAGTACACCAATCTGGATATTTCCGATTATCTCGCATCGAACGTTCAGGACGTGATCGCCCGCATTCCGGGCGTTGGCGACACTAACGTCTTCGGCAGCCAGCGGGCGATGCGTATCTGGCTCGATCCGGTGCGTCTGGCGTCCTATGCACTGATGCCTGGCGACATTGTCGCGGCGGTTCAGGCGCAGAACGCCGAGGTGGCCGCCGGCGAGATCGGCGGCACGCCGATGCCGGAAAGCCAGATGCTGAACGCGACGGTCACGGCGCAATCACGCCTGCAAACTCCGGAGCAATTTGGCAATATTGTTGTCAAAACCCAGACAGACGGCTCCACGGTGCGTCTTTCAGATGTTGCGCGGGTGGAGCTTGGCGCTGAGAACTACACTATCGTCACGCGCGTGAACGGCTATCCGGGAACCGGATTGGCGGTGATGCTGGCGCCGGGATCCAACGCACTTCAGGTCGCCGAGACGGTGAAGGCCACGGTGCGCGATCTGGCGCATTCTTTCCCCGAAGGGTTTGAATACGTCTTCCCGCTTGACGCCGGCGAATTCATCAAGATTTCCATCAAGGAAGTTGTGAAGACACTGGCCGAGGCCATCTTCCTGGTCATCCTTGTGATGTTTGTGTTTCTGCAAAGCTGGCGGGCCACGCTGATCCCCGCCATCGCGGTGCCGGTAGTGATGCTGGGCACGTTCGGGGTTCTCGCCGTCGCGGGTTATTCCATCAATACGCTGACCCTGTTCGGTCTGGTTCTGGTCATCGGGCTTTTGGTCGATGACGCCATCGTTGTGGTGGAAAATGTCGACCGGGTGTTGCACGAAAATCCCGGTATGTCGCCGCGCGAGGCGACTATCCGTTCCATGGGCGAAATCCAGATGGCGCTGATCGGCCTGGCCGCGGTGCTGTCTGCTGTGTTCATGCCCATGGCGTTTTTCGGCGGCTCCACGGGCGTAATCTATCGTCAGTTCTCCATCACCATCGTTACCGCGATGGTGCTGTCGGTGATCGTGGCGCTGGTGCTCAGCCCGGCTTTGACCACCACATTGCTGAAGGCCAAGCGCGGATCCGGGGGAGGGGGCGCGGCGCCCTCAGGCGATGGTCTTATCGACAGGCTAAAGCGGACCAAAGCGCGTATGAATGCTGTCGCGACCCGCAGTGTCGCACGCTATCTGGCGGCCGTACGCACGGTGACGGAGCGCAAGGCCGTCTTTATGGGTATCTATGCGTTGATCGTCGTTGTGCTGGCGGCAATGTTTCTGCGTCTGCCCACCAGCTTTATTCCGAACGAGGACGAAGGCCGCGCCCAGTTCCAGTTCCAGCTTCCCGCCGGCGCGACCCAGCCGCGCGCGCTCGCGGCGCAGCAGGCCATCGAGGACTATTTCACCAACAATGAGGCGCATAATATCAGCGCGATGATGTCGGTCAGCGGGGCCGGCGCGCAGAATATGGGGCGGGGTTTCCTCAGCCTGCGGCATTGGGACGAACGTCAGGATTCAGCCGATACGATCGCCCGGCGTTCCACCGCGGCGCTTTCCAGCCTGCGCGATGTGGACGCCTTTGTGCGGATGCCGGCGCCGATCCGGGGACTGGGACAGGCAAATGTGGTGCAGATGCAGCTTCTCAACGCCACGGGCCTCACCCGTACCGAATTCGATGCGGCGCGGGATGAGCTGCTGACCCTGGCGCGGCAGGATCCGATGCTGACCGGAGTGCGGGTCAGCGAGCTCCCCTCGGTTCCGACTCTGCATGTGGACGCCGATCCGCAGCGTCTGAGCGTTCTCGGCCTGTCACAGGCAGATGTGAATAATACGCTCTCCATCGCCTGGGGCGGGCGCTATGTGAACGATTTTCTGGATCAGGGGAGGGTGAAGCGCGTTTATGTGCAGGGCGACGCGGCGTATCGCAGCCAGCCGGATGATTTGAAGCAATGGTATGTGCGCTCCGCCAGCGGCGGCATGACGCCGTTTTCCTCTTTCGCCGAAACGTCATGGGCGGAAACGCCGACAACGCTTGCTCGCTTTAACGGCGTATCCTCCTTCCAGGTCGAAGCCCAGCCTGCGCCGGGCGTCAGCTCGGGTGCGGCGATGAACCGGATCGAGGCGCTGGCGCGTCAGGTCGCCGGTGTCGGCGTGGCGTGGAGCGGCATGTCATTTCAGGAGCGTATCTCAACGGGGCAGGCGCCGCTGCTTTATCTTCTCTCGCTTCTGGTCGTGTTTCTATGCCTGGCGGCGCTGTATGAAAGCTGGTCGATTCCGATCGCGGCGATGCTGGTCGTGCCGCTGGGTCTGGTGGGCGCGGTGTTCGCTGTTACGTTGCGCGGCTTGAACAATGATGTGTTTCTTCAGATCGGATTGCTAACCACAATGGGTCTGGCTGCGCGGAACGCGATCCTGATGATCGAGTTCGCGGATCAGGCCGAAAAGCGCGGCCTGCGGGTGATCGATGCGGCGCTGGAGGCCGCGCGCATCCGTTTGCGGCCAATCCTGATGACGTCTTTCGCCTTTATGGGGGGCGTGCTGCCGCTGGCCATTTCTACCGGCGCCGGCGCAAACAGCCGCGTCGCCATTGGCACCGCGGTGATCGGAGGCATGTTCACCGCCACCATTCTGGCGGTGTTCTATATCCCGATGTTCTATGTGCTGGTGCGGCGCAGCGTGCGGGACATGTTCGGCGGCAAACGGGCAGCGGCGGTTCCGGCGGAATAGGACGACGGTTCCGCTACAGCGTGTGCAGGATCAGGCTGACCAGCTCGGCCTGACGTCCCGTATGCGTCTTTCCGAAAATCGAGCGCAGACGGTCACGCGCGGTGTGCATTGTCACACCCAGCTTTGCGGCGGCGGCGGAGAGAGGCGCGCCGGCGGCCAGTTCCGCCGCCAGCCGGCTTTCAGCCGGGGTCAGGTGAAAAACGGAACGGATTGCTTCCGGGGCGATACGCACATCCGCTCCGCCAGCCTGATGCCACAAAATGACCCGGGATTTGCCGGAGCAGCGATGCGCGCGCACGCAGCACTTTCGTCCCGAGGGTGTGACCAGCAAGGCAAGGCCGGGCGGGGCGTCCGGCAAGGCGTCAAGCGCGGCCGTCACCAGCGACGCCAATATATCCTGCTCTTCCGGCTCGGTGGTGTGGACGCGGCCGTTCTGAATGCTGAGGGCGGGATCATGGCCCGGCGCCACACACTCATTTGTGCGAACCACAGCCAACCCTCTGTCCACGGCCAGCGCATGCAGTCCGGCCAGAGCAAACGCCGTCATCATGCCGTCAAGCATGTCGCCGGGGCGCGCTGAAACGAGGTGCGGCGCGAAATCTGGATCGGATGATACGGACACAGAGAGTCCTCACGGCATCAATGCGCCGTGAATCTACGGGCCTCTCAAACAAGGGGTTACCCCCGGAATAAGGGGGTCAGGTCAGACCGCGCCGCGCTGCCTCCAGCCCTGCTTCGGCACGGGACGCAATATTCAGCTTGGCGTAGATCGCTTTCACATGGCCGGCCACGGTGTGGTCGCTGATGCCAAGCACGCGCGCGGCCTCGCCGACACGCAGACCCCGCCCGATCATACGCAGAACTTCTGTCTCGCGCGGCGTCAGGGCGGCCTCGTCCTTGTGCATTGCCGGCGCAGGCGGGTTATCGCGAAAATGGCCCAGCATGCGGCGTGCGATAGAGGGCGAGAGCGGCGGCTCCCCGCTTTCGATGCGGCGCAGATAATGCGCCAGCGCTTCGCTGTCCTGGTCTTTCAGCAAATATCCTTTCGCGCCCGCTGCGATGGCGTCGAACAGGTGCGCATCGTCGTCATAGATGGTGGCGACGATGGACAGGACATCCGGATAATCGCGGCCCAGAATGCGGATCAGATCCACGCCGGAGCCGTCGGGCAGACCGAGATCGACCAGCGCCAGAGTCAGATGCGCTCCGCCGCTGCTCTGCGCGCAAGTGCGCAGCCAGTCCCGCGCCTCTGCCAGGCTCGCTGTCTCCGTCGTTTCTATTCCAGGAAAGGCAGTGCGCAGAACCTGGACCAGCCAGGCGCGGGTGTCGGCCTGGTCCTCGACCACAAGCGCCAGTGTCTCAGGTGCCGCTTTTCCGCTCTTGCTCTGATCCGGCGGTGTCACGAGGCGGCCGCGGCCTCCATGGTTTGAGAGAGAGGCAGGGACAGCGCAACGACGGCGCCCTTCCGGGTGGGTGGAAATTCACACACGCCGCCCAGCTCCGCGATACGGTTCCGCATATTGGCGATGCCGTTGCCTTTGCGCCCATCGGGAGCGTCGGGCATGAATCCCTTTCCATTGTCTTCCACGACGACATGGATCGCCCCGCTGTCCCGCTGGACAGAGACGCGTACCATGCTTGCGCCGGAATGGCGCACGATATTGCTAACAATTTCGCGCAGCACGGAGCGAAGATTGCGATAGACGCGGTATTCCAGCAAGGGTGCGTTCGCTTCCCCGTCTTCTGGCGGCCAGTCCAGCGCGATCCCGGCGGCCTCGAAACGCTGCGCCGCCTCATACCGCAACTCTCCCAGAACCTGATCCAGCGGCAGGCATTCGCCGGTAAGGCCGCTGACAATAGTGCGGATGTCGGCGATGGATTCGCGCAACGTCTCGCGCGTCTGGCTTATGTCCGGCTTGTGCAGGCCGGACAGAAGACGCGCGCCGACATCGTCGTGCAGATCCTGGGCGATGCGTTTACGCTCACCTGCCGCACCGCGCTCATAGGCTTCGCGACTTTCTTCGGCGTGGCGCATCAGCGCCACGATCTGCTGCGCCAGCCGCAAATGCCGTGCGCTGAACAGCGACCCGCCCTGCCAGGGATGACGCAGCGTCAGTGAAGGCGCTCCGGCGGCGGGCGGCAGGGTCAAATTCAGCCCCTCCTCACCCAGCATTGCTTCGGTGACCGGCGTATTGAGGGTGACAATTTCCAGCGGGTCGAACAACCGTTGCAACAGCGCCCGCCATTGCGCCCCGCGTTCCTGGACCGAGGCGGCGAAAGCTACATTCATCACGGCCTGGAACATCTCGTCCTCGCCCATGCGCTGACGCCGGGCCATGCGCCGCCACGCCATGTCGCGCAGCGGCAGATAGAGGAAGGCGACGCCCAGCAGCGCGACGCCCAGCGCCGCGGCCCGCTCCAGCGACAGCAGCCAGATCAGGGCCGCGTCGAACGCGATCAGCACGATCAGGCCGCCAGTATAAAACAGAATGCGGAAGGCCCATTCATCCAGTTCGAACAGGCGATAGCGCCGCAGGCCCAGCGCGATTCCGACATAGATCAGCAGAAAGAATAAAAACGACCAGCCCTGATTCAGCACCGGGGTGACGCCAAAAGCGGTCGGCGTCGCGACAATGGCGATAAAGGCGCCCGCGCCGATCACCACGGAGAGGCCAACCCAGCGCAGGGCCGCGCGGTCGCGCGGGTCGCCCTTGCGGTTCGCCCACCATTGCACAAAGGCGGCGATGATGATGCCCAGCATTTCCACCATCACGATGAAATGCGCCGCCGCCGGAGCGGCGATCAGGCGCAGCTCAAATGCGATGAGCCATGGGATCAGAATGATGGGGATCAGCCACAGCCAGACCGGCGAAACGATCTGGCGCGGATAGCTGAGGAAAAGGCCAATCATCGCCGCGCCGAACAGCACGGCGCCGGCATGATTGATGCCGCCGAGCAGGCGGAACAGGTCTGCGGCCAGCGCCAGCTCGCGCGTGGAATACACAGCGGCGGCGAAGCTGAACATCAGCATGGACAGCCCGGCCAGGGCGAACATGCGCGCCCCCCAGTCCTGCTGACGCAGGCTGAAAATCCAGCCGCCGATCAGCACGCCGCCCAGCCCGACCATAATCTGGGCCCACCAGACCGGGGGCAGGGATAGAAGAGTCCGCCGCTCCGGCGCCACGACGGTCAGGACAGTTTCGCCTGTCTCCGTCGCGACGCTCAGCGTCACGGGCCCGGCAGCCAGCATGTCGTGCAGCGTCTGCTGGCGTGCATGGAATATGTCCAGCCGCGCGAATGTCTCGAAGGCGTCCGGCTCTTCGATGACATCGGCGGCTTCCAGCGTCAGGCCGGCCTGTGGCGCATTGGCCGGGGCCACGGCGATCAGGCGGCCGGGCATGATGCCGGCGAGACCTGCCGGCCCATCCGGCGCGACACGGACAATGGCGACGCCGTCTGTTTCCGCATCGGGAGCAAGATGAAGGCCCAGCCAGGGCTGGGACAGCGCCGTCGCGGCAGCCAGGCCCAGAGCCGCCGCGCACAGCAGCACGGCCCAGAGCATGACAGAGGCCGGAGACCAGAAACGGCGTGTCTGCATCAGGCAATCCGTATCGGGCCGAATAAAAGACGGCGGGTTGTAGAGCAGCGGCGGCGCGATGTTTTCGCATTCGCACCGGCGCTTTCTCGTCCCACAGCCGCCCCCCCGATTCAAGGGGGCGTTTTCCCCCTTATTTGCGGGTTGTGGGGTTTCCGGATTTCCCAAACAACAGGCCCGGGAAGGCTTTGCTGCACCGCACAGCGGACGGCCTGGCGCACGCGGGTTTGCTCGCGCGCGGCGGGTTTTTGCGCGCCGCGTTGCGGCCCCTGACGGCGGGGTTTGAGGAGATTTCATGCGAAGGAAGTTTACGTCTCGCGGACTGGCGGGCGGGCTTACGGCGTTGTCGTTGAGTCTGGCCGGCATGGCCGCTCACGCCGATATCGTCGATGACGGGCTGGCGCGTATCTATAGCGGCGACGCCGCCGGCGCCTATGCGCTGCTGAAGCCGGCGGAGAGGGAACGCGCGGGAGACCCCGCATACGATTACGTGCTGGGTCTGGCCGCCATGGACAGCGGCCGTCCTGTTGAGGCTGTGGCGGCCTTCGAGCGCGTGCTGGCGGTGCAGCCTTCGCATTTGCAGGCGCGGGCGGAGCTGGGCCGCGCTTATATTGCGCTGAACGAACCGGAAGCGGCGCGCCGCGAACTGGATACGGTCCGTCGGCAGAACGTGCCCGATGACGTGCGCGTGGCTGTGGATCGTTATGTAACGGCGCTGGATACAAGTCTTTCGGGCGGGGGAACGAATGTCTCCGGATCGCTGCGCGTCACGGTTGGCTATGACAGCAACGTCAATAACTCCACTGACGAAACGCGCATCCTGATCCCGGCTTTCGCCGGGCTTGGTCTTGGAACACTGGCGCCGAACGCGCGCGCGCAGGACGATGCATTCGGTGAGATAGCAGGGCGTCTTTCCATCACGCATGGTCTGGCCATCGACCGGCGGCTGATCGCGGACCTGACGGCCAGCCTGCGCGGCAATCCGGATGTGGACGATTACAGCCAGGCGATCGCCGGGCTGAATGTCGGGATTGCGCAGGCGACGCCGGATCACGGCACGTTCACGCTGGCGGCGCAGCTTCAGCAATTCTGGCTGGATGGCGATGATTATCGCAATGCGATCGGCGCGCTGGGCCAGTGGAATTACCAGACGGCGCACGCTGTCGATCTGGGCGTCTATGTGCTGGCCACGCGCCTGACCTATCCCGGCAACCGGGCAATGAACGTCAATCGCTTTATTGTTGGAGGCACGGCGGGCGGCCCGGTTTCGCCCGGCGGACCCTATATCTTCGGCGGCGCCTATGCCGGGCTTGAAGAGGCCCGCAACAGCGCCTTTGACCATCTGTCTTACTGGTTCGCCGGCGCCCGCGCCGGGGTAGAATTTCAACTGACCGGCCTGACGGCGACCTATGCCAGCGCCGCGGTCGAGCGGGCGGAATACAAGGATCCCGAGCCGCTGTTCCTGACCGAGCGCAAGACGACGCGCCTCGACCTTACCGCCGGGGTGCGTCACGCGCTCAGCCCGGATTTGTCGTTGGGCGCCGAAATCTCCTGGACCAACGCGGATTCCAACATCGTGCTCTACGACTATGACCGCGTCGTCACCTCCATCTCAATCATCAAGAGCTTTTAGGGATGAGTCGCGCCATGCCGCATCGACCCTCGCGTTTTTTTAACCGCCTGCTTCTTTCCACCGGCCTTGCGCTGTGTATGCCCGCCGCGGCGCAGGCCGCGCCAGTCTTGTTCGGCGGTGAAAATGCCACTGTGAACGGCGCGCCGTTCACAGGCGGCGATATTCCCGCCGGCGCCGAGGTGACCGTCACCGGCCCGCTATTGCAATTGCAACTGGCGGACGGAAGCACAATCACCATCCCGGAAGGCGCCAGTTTCGTCATCACGGAAGAGGCTGGCGGAGGACTTTCCATCGCGCTGATCTCCGGATCGATCCGCGTGGACAGCCAGGGCGCGCCGGTTTCGGTGACACGCGACGGCGTGACAATCACGGCCAGCGGCGGCGCCTATACTGCCTTTGCCAGCGCGGACGGAGGACTGGACGGACGGGTGAACGCAGGCTCCGCCACAGTTGACGCGGGTGGTCAGACGCGCAGCTTTACGGCCGGGCAGGGCTATGTCGCCTCCGCCGGCGGGATCGGTGGCACGTTCACGCCGCCCGCGGCTCCGGCCACGCAATTCGCCGCTAATACGCAGTCCTCCACCAATAATATCTCCCCGGCCGACCAGCGCGGCTCTGACGGCAATTCGCAGATCGCGGATGATATCGTTGAGGATCTGACCGAGGGCGAAGACGAAGATCCGCAGGGGCCGGGCGGCCCCGGCGGACCTGGTGGACCGGGAGACCCGGATTTTCTGGATACGACGCCGGGGCTCAGCTCCGGCTCGGTCGATGTGGTTTTTGCATCGTCCGGCGGAACCGACGCCGTCGCCTTCGCATCCCACGAAATGGGTCTCGATGTGCGCGCGGACGCCACTGCCGTGGTTGGCGCGAACGGCGCGCTGGAATCCTATAGCGCCGGACTGAGTGGAACCCAGGGAGAGAACCCGGAGCGCGGGACCGCTCTGGTCGCCGATCTGGGCGGCAACGCCATCATCACGGTCGGCCGCTGGAATGGCGGGACCATGGCCGGAAATTATTTTGCCATGCCGCCGCTGACCTGGGGCGGACAGCAGGGCTTTCACTATGCCGTGGGCAGCGGCACGGTCACGCCGGTCACCGGCGGCGGAACCGTGGATTACACGCTGTTCGGCGCCACCAGCCCGACCTTTGGCGACGGGCGTAGTGCGCCCGGAACGCTCACCGGTTCGCTCGCCGTGGCGTTTGGCTCGACCACCCGCATCGGCTTCGACCTTTCCGTCGATATGCCGGGCGACGCGGTCTATGGCTTCGCCACCACGGGCGGCGCCGCCAATCCGGCGAACTCGCAGCTCGCCCTCAGCCTTTCAGACTGGCTCAATGACGGCTCGATCTTCTACGGCAACGACATTGATGTGACCGGAACGGGCGCCGCCTGTCCGGCCGGTGATTGCCACGCCGCGATCCGCGGGTTTTTTGCAGGCGACGCCGGGCAGGGGGTCGGTCTGTCCTACCAGATCGGCGACGCCTTCTTTCCGGCGCCGCATTCCATCTATGGCGCGGCGATCTTCACTGGCGCTGGCGGAACGCCCTATGACCCTGCCGACGGGCATACCGGCGCGGTGCTGAGCGGCGCCATCGACGCGCCGCTGGGCGCGGGGCCTCATATGCTCGCGGTCAATGGCCATCCATTCGTAGAAAGCACGCTCACGCTTGGTGCGGGCGGACAGCTCACGGATTTCAACAATTTCCTTACCGGAGGGGATGGCGCCGGCGTCGGAACAGCCGGCGTCGCCGATCTCTGGGGCAATGCGGACATGACCCTCGGCCGCTGGACCGACGGCAATGTCATTGGCGCCGCGGCGAACTGGACAGAGCCATCCGGCGGTCTGGTGACCGATACGCAGGGTCTTCACTATCTGGCCGGGCGGGCGCTGGCCAATATCCCGACCATCGGCAAGGCGGTCTATACGCTGGCGGCCGCCACACAGCCGACCTATGCGGATGGCTCCAGCGAACCGGGGACGTTCACTGGCAATCTGGCGGTTCACTATGGCAACCCGGCGCCGCGCGTCGGCTTCGATTTTGAACTCGCGATGGCGGACCATACCTATCAGGTGTCCACCAATGGCGGCGCGGCCAGCCCGCATCTCTCCGGTCACGGCGTCACCGTCTCGACCGGCGTCATTATGGCCAGCAATGCGCTGACCATCTCCGCCGCTCCGTACGGCCAGGCCTGTCCCACCGCCAATTCCTGCTTCGCCTCGGTCAGCGGTCTTCTGTCGGGCGAGGGCGGATCCTCGGCGGGGATCAGCTATCAGATCTGGCAATCGGGCTATACGAGCCAGAGCATTCACGGCATGGCCGCCTTCACCACGGCCGGAGCAGCGACGCCGCTTCTGGCGCCCTCGACCGCGATCACGCCGTTCGCGGACGGGAACTATAATGGCTTTTCCAGAGGCGTCGGGGCGGCCTCGGGCATGCTTTTGAACGAGGCCATGACGTTTGGCCCGAACGGCGAGCTTAGGTCCGCCGGGGCCGCGAATGTCGGCAGCAACAGCGTCGCCGATCTCGGCCGCACGGACGATGCGATGTGGAATCGCTGGACCGGCGGCGGCACGGGCGGCAGCGGCGGCACGCCGGGCAATCTGGATGGCGACCGCGGCCGGCACTGGGTGGTCGGAACCCCGGCGACCAATCTGCCCAATTCGGGCACGATTGATTATGCGCTGCATGATTACACCGCGCCGACCGTTTCTGACGGCAGCCTGGCGCCGGGAACCTTCTCCGGCGATATCCGGGTCGCATGGGGGCAGGCGACGCCCAGAATGGGCGTAGAGCTTGAGGTCATCATGCCCGGCGACACGACCTATGGCATTCAGACGAATGGCGGCGTCGCCAGCGCCGCGACGAACGGGATTGCGTGGACGGGGGGTAACCGCTTCAGCGGCAACGCCAATGTCACCCCGGCCGGTGCCAGCGCGGTCTGTGACGGCGCCTGTCCGTCGGCCAGTCTGGTGGCCATGCCCTTTGGCGATGGGGGGGGAACCATCGGCCTTGGCTATCAGATCGGCGGCAGTGGCGGCCTGCCCTCTATCGCGGGCCTTGGCATTTTCGTGGAGCCGTAAAGCCGGCCCGCCACAATCCACCATAACATGAAAAAGGCCGGGCCATACGCCCGGCCTTTTTGCTCTTTGCTTCAGTGTTTCAGGTGGGGCCGTCAGCCGGAGCGGGATTCTGTGGAGCCGGTCCATTTGGCCACCACTTCCGCCCCCGGCGGATTGGGCGCCTGTCCGGTCGCGTCATCCACCCGGACCGGCCGGTGATGGACGCACAGCACGGTCAAATAATGGGTGGAGCCCTCATGAGGCACGGCGATCCGGTCGCCCGGCGAGGGCATCGAGACAAATTCGTACACGCCCCAGTCTTGGGACGGATCACGGATTGCGCCTCGTTCCACCAATAACCGGCCCGCGGCCATTGTTGCTCCTGCCCTGAATTCTACCGGCGCGGCCATATATGCCTGCCGGTTCTTTCCAATTTCATATCACAGGCGAGGCGGCGGGCGCATCCCTCTGGCGATTTTTCCCCTGGCGCCCCGGTTGGGGAAAGGGGCTGGGATTTCCGCCCCCGGCGGGGTAGTGAACCCGCCCCGGACCGGAACCATCGGAGCCGAGCATGAGAGTCGTTGTTTGCGGGGCGGGCCAGGTCGGGACCACGATTGCCCGGCATCTGGCAAGCGAAGGCATCAACGTCACGGTGATCGACAGCGATCCGGACCAGGTGCGCCACGTCGATGAAAGCTATGACGTACGCGGCGTGCTGGGACACGCCTCGCATCCATCGACGCTGCGCAAGGCGGACGCCCGCGACGCCGACATGCTGATCGCCGTCACCCGCTCGGACGAGGTGAACATGGTGGCCTGTCAGGTCGCCTATTCGCTGTTCGGCGTGAAGCGGCGGATCGCGCGGCTGCGGCATTCCGGCTATCTGGCGCATGACAAGAGCGGCCTTTACGCCGCCGAGCACCTTCCCATCGACGTTATTATTTCCCCGGAGATCGAGATCGCCGAAGGCATTGCCCGCCGGCTGCGCACGCCGGGCGCCTTCGATATGGCGCCGATGGCGGGCGGCGGCGTGGAACTGCTGGGTATTCATGCCGAAGCGCCGCGCGCGCCGGTTATCGGTGAACGGCTGATCGACATCGACCAGAATGGCGAGCTTCCGGGCATGTCGGTCGTGGCGCTGATCCGCAAGGGCCGCAGCTTCGTGCCCGAACCGCAGGACCGGATCGAACTGGGCGACGACGCCTATGTGATCGCCCGGACGGACAAGGTCGATGAGGTGATGGCGGCATTCGGCCATCGCGAGCGGGTTGCGCGCCGCGTTGTCATTGTCGGCGCCGGCAATGTCGGCCTGCATCTGGCCAGGATGCTGGGACGCGCGACCCCGAAAGTGACCATCAGAATTATCGAGCGTGATCGGGCGCGGGCGGAATATGTCTCGACCGAGCTTGGCGGTTCGGCGGTGGTGCTTCAGGGCGATGCGCTGGACCGGCAGATGCTGGAGGAGGCGCAGGCGGGTTCGGCGGAAACCATCGTCGCAGTGACCAATGACGATGAGACCAATATTTTCACCTCGGTTCTGGCCAAGCAGGCGGGTTGCAAACGCGCCATCACGCTGGTCAATAAACGCTCCTATGAAACCCTGATCCCGACCCTGGGGATCGACGCGGTGGTCAGCCCCAGCGCGGTGACAATTTCCACTGTGCTGCGCCATGTCCGGCGGGGAAGCATCGCCGCGCTCTATACGCTGCGCGAGGATTTTGGCGAGGTCGTGGAGGCGGAGATTACGGAAGAATCCCGGCTTCTGGGCCACACGATTGACGAGATGGGGCTGCCGCCGGGCATCAAGATCGGCGCCGTGGTGCGGGACGAGGAAGTGATCTTCCCGCAGAGCGATACGCGGTTTGAATCCGGAGATCATGTGGTGGCGCTGGTCACCTATTCCTATCTGCGGCTGGCGGAGGCCCTGCTGGGCGCAGAGCGGACACGCATCGCATGACGGCCGCGCGCCGCACGAAATCCGCGCGGCGTGGAGGCGCCGGGCCACGCTCCCACGTGGCGCCCGGGATCAAGCCCGTATTGTATCTGGTCGGGATGGTGCTGATGGCGACCGCGGGGATGATGCTGTTCCCGATGCTGGTCGATATCTATTACTGGAACCGGGACTGGCTCTCATTCGCCGCCGCTTCGCTTCTGTCCGGCGTCATCGGCTATGGGCTTGTCTATACAAGCCGGAAGTCGCTGAAGGCAGGGCTGACCCTGCGCCAGGCGTTTCTGCTGACGCCTCTATCATGGTTCAGCGTGGCCGCGGTCAGCGCCATGCCGTTCTTCTTTTCCGATTTCGGCATTGTCAGCGGCAGCCTGTCGAATGCGTTTTTCGAGTCGGTGTCGGGAATCACCACAACAGGCGCCACCGTGCTCTCCGATCTGGAGTCCGCGCCGCCGGGTATGCTGCTGTGGCGGGCGCTGCTGCAATGGATGGGCGGGATCGGGATCATCGCGACCGCTATCGCCATCCTGCCGGCGCTGGGCATTGGCGGGATGCAGCTCTTCCGCACAGAATCTTCAGACCGCTCTGAAAAGGCGATGCCGCGCGTGCGCCAGATCGCCCTGATGATCGCCCTTGTCTATCTGGGCCTCACGGTGCTGGCGGCGCTGGTCTACTGGATCGCGGGGATGCGGCTGTTCGACGCCGTCGCGCATGCGCTGACCTCGATCTCCACAGGGGGCTATTCGACCTCCGACGAATCCTTCGGCGCCTGGAGCCAAAACGGCATTCAGTGGTTCGCGGCCTTGTTCATGCTCTGCGGCGCCATTCCGTTCGTGCTTTATGTTCGTGTCATCGCGGGAGAGAGCAGGGCGCTCTGGGACCGTCAGGTAAAGACCATGCTGGCCATTATCGGCGTGGTAGTCCTGCTGCTTGCGCTGTGGCTGATCCTGTCCGGCCAGTATGGCGTGGAGCCCGCCTTCCGCCACGCAGCGTTCAATGTCATCTCGGTGGTGACCACGACGGGATATGCCAGCGCCAATTATTCGGCATGGGGTAACGCGGCTATTGGCCTCTTTTTCGGTCTGATGTTCATCGGTGGCTGCACAGGATCCACATCGGGCGGCATCAAGATTTTCCGCTACGAGGTTCTGGCGGTAATGCTGAAGGCGCATTTTTTGCGCCTGATCTATCCGCGCGGCGTGTTTCCCCGCTCCTATGGCGAGCGTCCGCTCAATGACGAGGTGGTTGGCTCGGTCGTGGCGTTCTTCGCCGTGTTTTTTCTCTGTTACGCAGTGCTGACCATCGCGCTGATGGCGCTGGGGATCGACTTCCTGACCAGCGCCAGCGGCGCCGTGTCCGCGTTGTCCAATGTCGGCCCGGGCCTGGGCGAGATTATCGGGCCAGCCGGAAATTTCGCGCCGTTGCCGGACGCGGCGAAATGGCTGCTGAGCTTCGGCATGCTGCTGGGGCGGCTGGAACTGTTCACCGTGCTGGTGCTGTTCATCCCGCGTTTCTGGCGCGGGTAGCAGGGTTTTTGTGAACAAAAAGCGGGGAAGTTTGGGCGAATCTCCACGCCTTCCGCGGCGGGGGTAGTGTGTGCGGGCTTCGGCGCCATGAAGGGCGCGTGCACACGTCAAACGTGGGCGCCGGGGGTGCAGGGCGCGTCCGCGCTGTGAAGGTGACGCTTCACAGTTCCGGCGCGGCCCGTGGAG
>JBJHDH010000015.1:0-71064 GCA_050486445.1 Euryhalocaulis sp. | reverse complement strand
GATTTCGAGACCGTCGTCGGCGGTCTTGGCGGCACGGCGGAGATCACGGGAGCGGGGCTTGAGCTCACGCTTGCCGCCAGCCAGGACATTGAAGTCGAGGTCGATTATGTCGATGGCGACGATACGACCCCCGACCGGACAACGCTGACCTTCACCGGCGGCGGCCTCGACGGGGAAAGCATCACGTTCGACATGGATGACAATATTGACGGTTATGTCGCGGGTGAGGCCCATGCTGCGGATATTGCCGGAATCGCGGACGAGGGACATCTGACGGCGCTGTTCGCGGACGATCAGGCCGCCTTCGCCGCGCTTGTCACCATGGAATCGGGCGACTGGGAGAATCCGGAGCTCGGCGACACAGTGGATATTTACGCGGTTTATGGCGCCAATCCGTTCCATACGGAGCATACCGCGCCCGGCGAGAATGCTGTGCTCAATTATGATGGCCGCATGATCGGCGCCGCCGCCGATGCGGCCAATGCTGGCGCCGTTATGGGCGATGTCGCCATTGTCGCCGATTTTGGCTCTGGCGATGTCGAGGGCACAATCAGCGGCATCCAGTACGAGGGCGCCGTGAATCATGTCTATGACGGCGCGGCCTTCGCCGGCGGCGATGTCACCTTTGAGGCCACGATGGATGCGGACCAGACCGGCTATGCGGGCGGCACGGTCGCGATCGGCGGCGCGGCGGCGGGCGTCGGCGCGGTGGAAGGCGGCTTCTATGGTCTGGAAGCGGCTGAAACCGCGGGTGCGATCTTTGCCGCGGAAGGCGACAACGCCCTGGTCGGCGCTTTCCAGGCCGGCGTGGCGCCGTAAGGCGGCTTTCACGTTTTGCTCCGGGGGCGGACAGCTCCCGGGGCGATGACGTCCGGTCATGATCGACTGTTTGCCGACAGAGAGGCGGAAGCGGAAACGCTTTCGCCTCTTTCTGCCCGCGCTTCTGGCCGCCGCGATTTCCGCCGTGGCCGCGGGCGGGGCCGCCGCGCAATCAACCTATGAAACCTTTTTGTCGCTGCTGAATCAGGGGCGGTATGACGATGCGCGCGCCTGGGCTGAGGAGGTCGCCAGCAGCGAGCAGGCGCGGCGGAACAATCTCGCCTTTCTGGAAGCCCTGATTCACAAGCGCGAGCGCCGCCTTGAAGAGGCGGCGCGCCAGCTTTCCGAATTGCTCGATGCCGACCCCTCTCAGGGCCGGGTGCGGCAGGAACTGGCGCACACGCTGTTTCTGATGGGGCAGGATGATCGCGCCCGTCATCATTTCGAATTTCTCCGGAGCATGGCCGGCAACGCCCAGCTCCGCGCGACCTACGATCAGTTTCTGACCGCGATCCGCGGCCGCCGGCCATGGACTCTGGATGGCTTTCTTGGCTTCGCGCCCAGCACCAACATCAATGACGGAACGCCGGGCGAGACGGTCATTATTGGCGGCGTTCCGTTCACCAATGAAAACGCGGCCAGAAGCGGCGTCGGCCTCTCTTACGGCCTTTCGGGCAGCTATCGTTTCGATCTCGATCCGCGATGGTCGTTAAGCGTCAGCGGCTCTCTCTCCGGCGCCAGCTATACGGAATCGCGGTTGGACTGGCTGATCCTGCGCGGTTATGCCGGGGTCATACGCGAGTCCGGCCCCTGGCGCCTGGGGGGCGGTCTCGGCGGCCTGCGCAGCTTCAGCGGGTGGAGCGCCTATGGCTCAGGTATTGGCCCCTATGTCAGCGTCCACCGGCGCATTGGCCGGGGCGCGCTCAATACCCGCCTGTCATGGATGCGGCGGCGTTACGATAGTGTTCCGGCCTATGACGGGTCGGAGGCGGACATCGCGTTCAGCTACCGGCACATCTTCTCGGCCCGCTTTGCCGCCTCGCTGGGCGCAATGGCTATCAGGACGCGCACCGCGCGCGATTTCACGTCCTATAACGGCGTGCTGCCGAATGTCTCGGCCGACTATCTGGCGGGGCCGAATCTGATCCTGCACGCCCGGGTCTCGTATCAGCATCGCGCCTATCGGGGGGTGTTTCCGCTCACCGCCGCGCCGCGCCGCGACCACCGCTATATGTTCGCCGTGGGGGCGACGCTGCGTGGTCTGTCCTTCCGCGGCTATGTCCCGCGCATCAATTACGAATACTATCACGCCAGATCGAACGTGGCGCTGTTTCAGCGTGACCGCCACGGCGTCAGCATCGTCATCACCAAGCGGTATTAGGGCGTTTCCAGGCGAAGTGGACACCGGTTCGCCGTCCGGAAACGCGGCAAAAATAAAGAGTGGAAATGCTCTGAGTTCCGGACCCTGGGGTCCGGAACTCAGAACCGAACGGTTGTCGCGGCGGAAAGGGCGAATCCCCATTCCCCGGGCGCGATGGCCTGATAATCCAGCGCATTGGCAAGCTGGGTCTTTTCGCCCGCGGTCAGCCGGATCAACGCCCCGGTCAGGCGCAGTTGCAGGCTCTGGTTCAGATCGAACACGCCGCCGCTGCTCAGCGTCCATGTATCGGTGAGCGTGTCCCAGCCGGACGAGACGCCCTTGTCCCAGGTCAGACCGGCGGTGATGGCGGCCTGGCCGCTGATACGGTGTCCGGCGCCCCCCGAGACCGTCCAGCCGTCCCGGAAGAAAAACCGGGAGGTAAAGGCGTTGCGGTCGGTAATGCCATCGGCGACTGCGACGCTCCGCAGTACGCTCCACTCGGTCCATTTGACCGAGCCGAGAACCAGCCAGTTCGCGGCCACGCCGGTCTGGAACGTCAGCTCGACGCTCTGCGGAAACGATGTTCTGGTGGAGGCGGGCGCGCTCATGCCCGCTGTCGCATAGGCGGCCAGCTCCTCGGGCGAATAAAGGTCAGGCGCTACAGCGATGACGGCGGCGGCCAGCATGGCGAAGGGCGTATTGGAAAACTCGCCCTGGCCGCGATGCGCGGTCCGCGACCGGTAGATCAGCGTCGCCTTCAGTCCGGCTTCCGGAATTTCATAGCCTATTCCGGCGCGCCATCCCCATGCGCGGCTGGCCAGGTCGATCCGGCTGTCGCCAATGACCGCGCCGGGAAACGCCGTCTCGAAATTGCGCGCAAACCGATAGCTCATCCGCTCGTGAAAGCCGCCGGCCAGAACCGAAATCCGCCCGTGCGAAAGACCGGCCCCGCGCGCGCAGGTCAGACCGTATTCGTGGCTGCGCAGCGTCTGTTCGCTGATGTGAAACGCCATGTCGCCGGAATAGGAGAACGATCCGCCATAAGGCTGTGCATAGGACGCGACGCAATTGACGCTGTCCGCGATCCGCCCGCCAGCCGAGATCCAGGGAATGGTCTGGTCCTCGGCATACCGCACATTGTTCTGGACAAAGGGAACAGGCGTGAAAGCCTGCACCAGCGCGCCCGACACCTGTGCATAGGATCGCCGGGGCGCGGCGAAGGTCACGCCCGCACGGATGGCGATCCCGTCATCAAGCAGCCCGTCCAGATTGGCGCTGGCCCGGTTGAATCCGCCGGCCTGCGCCTGCGCCGCGCCCAGAAACAAAATCGCGATGATCGCGCCGCCCGCCCCGCGCGCGGGCCGCGAAAAGCCTGTAGCCATGAAACGTCCCCCTGTGCCCGCTAGCGGGTTAGAAAAATGTGGCGGCCCCGTAAACCCGGCGGCGTAGCCGCCGCGCCGCCGCGCCATGGCCGGCGGGCCGGGGTCAGGCCACGTGATCGCGGGCGACGGCCATGGATTTCAGAATGGCGAAGCACGCCATGCCGGGGGCCAGATTCATGGCCGCTGCCGCGCGCTGCGTCACCCGCGCCAGCAGGATGTCGTCTCCGGCGCGCAGCCGCACCAGCGCGCCCGGCCCTTCGCCGGGCGCGATATGCTCCACCGTCGCGGGCAGGATGTTCTGCGCCGAAAGCCCTTCCGGCCGGGCATGGGAGAGCAGAACCTCATGCGCCAGCACGCGCACCCGCACCCGTGCGCCCGCCTCGCCGCTGACGCGCGGCAGCCAGATCGGCCCGGCCGATGTCTCCAGCCGCGTCAGGCCGTCCGCCTCCTGCGCCGCGATGCGCGCGGACAGCGCCGCCCCGGCCTCGCGAATGCCGAGCGCATGCAGCGCCGCCGCGTCGAACATGATCTCGCCGGCGCGTCCGGCGCGCAGCGTCCTGCCGTGCTCGATCACAACCATGCTGTCGGCGAGGCGCTGCGCATCGTCCATGTCGTGCGTCACCAGGATCACCGGCATGTTCAGATGCGCGCGCAGGGCCGCGATCTCGTCATAGAGCGCCTCGCGCGCCGCGCGGTCGACGGCGGAGAACGGCTCGTCCAGCAACAGCGCGCGCGGCCGCCGCGCCAGCGCGCGGGCAATGGCCACGCGCTGTTGCTGGCCGCCGGAAAGTTCGGCCGGGCGCCGTTTCTCCAGCCCCGCCAGATGCACCAGCGCCAGCAGGCGGCGCGCCTCGGCGCGGCGTTCCGCTTCGGGCGCGGAGTCCATCGCGGCGGCGACGTTCGCCTCGGCGCTCATGTGCGGAAACAAAGCGTAGGACTGAAACACGATGCCGGCGCGCCGCGCGTGCGGGGGCAGGGCGATCCCGGCGTCCGTATCCAGCCAGGTTTCGCCGTCCACGCGCACGCGCGCCTGCGCCGGGCGCCACAAACCGGCGATGGTGCGCAGGATCGTGGTCTTGCCGGAGCCGGAATGGCCGACCAGCGCCATCATCTCGCCCGGCTCGACGCGGAACGAGACATCGAGCGGGATCGGCGCATCGACTCTGGCCATGACCTCCAGCGCCATCAGCCCAGCCTCCGCCCGATGCGCGACGACAGCCAGAAGGTGAGCGTGATGGTGACAAGAGAGATGGCCAGCAGCGTCGCCGACATGATCGCGGCGCTGCTGTCGTCAAAGGCCTGCACGCGGTCATAGATGGCGATGGCGATGGTCTTGGTCTCGCCGGGAATGGCGCCGCCGACCATCAGCACCACGCCAAACTCGCCCAGCGTATGTGCGAAGGTCAGCACCATCGCCGTCAGCAGGCCGGGCCAGGCCAGCGGCAGCTCCACCTTCCACAGCGAGCGCAGCGGCCCCATGCCGCAACAGGCGGCGGCCTCCCGCACATCTTTCGGAATCGCCTCAAAGCCGCGCTGCGCCGGCTGGATGGCGAAGGGCAGATTGACGATGACCGACGCGGCCACCAGCCCCTCGAAGCTGAACACCAGCGGATTGCCGAATGTCTCGCTCCAGAACTGACCGAGCGGAGAATTGCCGCCGAACGCGACCAGCAGATAAAAACCGAACACGGTCGGCGGCAGCACCAGCGGCAGCATCACCAGCGCCTCAGCCGCGCCCTTGCCGCGAAAATTGCGCCAGGCGAGCAGCCGCCCCGCGAACACCGCGACAGGCAGCAGGATCAGCACGGTCCATCCCGCCAGCCGCAGCGACAGAAAGAGCGCCGTCCAGTCCACGATCTATTCCTCGCCGTGAATTATTCCCCGGGTAGCGCGAAGCCGTAGCGCTCCATAATCTCCCTGGCGGATGGCCCGTTCATATAGGCGTAAAACGCCTCGGCAACGGGGCCTGCGTTCCGCAGCAGAACCATGCGCTGGCGCAGTGGTTCATGCCAGTCCTCAGGAATCAATTCGTAATTTCCCCGCGTCTCGATGTTTGGCGCCAACGCCAATGAATAGGCGATGATTCCGCCCTGCGCGCTTCCCGAAAGTGCGAACTGCGCCGCCTGGCTGACATTCTCGCCCATCACCAGATGCGGCTGAAGATCATCCCACAGCCCCTTGTGGATGAGCGCCTCGCGCGCCCGCATCCCATAGGGCGCATGATCGGGATTGGCGATGGCGAAGCGTGTCAGTCTTCCTTCGGACAGCATCGCCGCGAGTGTGTCGAGATTGCTGTCGGCGGCGAGCGGAGAGCCATGCGGGGTCATCATCACAATGCGTCCGACCGCGTAGAGATCGCCATCGTTGGGGGCGAAACCGTCACGATGCAGATCGAAAATGAATTGCTCGTCGGCGGCCATGAAAATCTGGAATGGCGCGCCCTCGCGGATCTGCCGTGCGAAATTGCCGGTCGAGCCGAACGCCAGCCGCACGTCCATGCCCGTCCCGGCCCGGAAGGCGGCGGCGATCTCTTCCACGGCGAACTGGAGGTCCGAAGCCGCCGCGACCACGGGCGCTTCGGTCCGGCCACCGGTCTGGGCCGCCGCCATGACCGGCGCCGCCAGCAGACATGCCGCCAGCCAGGCTGCGCGCAGACGCGGAGAGAAGAGAGACATGCCGGATCCATCCGTTATATCTAGATAGATATATCGGGTGAGGCGGATGCCTGGCAACCGCTATTTCCGCCGGAGGTCTGTCACATGCGGCGTTTCGCGCGGGCGGGGCGAGGGGATATAGTCGCGGCCCGCTCCGCGTTTGCGGAAACCGCACGATGAGGCCGCCCATGATCCCGCCAATGCTTCTTCGTTCCGCCGTCCCGCTGCTCGCCGCCGGCGCGCTGCTCGCGGCCTGCGGCCAGCAAGACTCGGCGGAGATCGCGGACGCCATGGACATGGCGGGGGAGGGCGTCACCGTTTCAGGCGCGCTGTTCTATCGCGAGCGCATCGCCCTGCCGCCGGACGCGGTCATGGTGGCGGAGCTGCGCGCGGGCGAGGCGGCGGATGCGCCGCTGGCCGCCGAACAGCGCGCAGGGATGGAGGGCGCCCAGCCGCCCGCGCCGTTCGCGCTGCGCCTCACGCCAGCCCCGGACGCGGCCTATGTGCTACGCGGCGCGTTTCTGGTGGGCGGCGAGCCGGCCTGGCGCAGCGCGCCGGTGCGGCTCGGCAATCTGGAAGGCGATCTGAATATTGGCGACATTCTGCTGACGCAAATTGCGCCGCCGCCGCCGCTGGTCGGGCGCGGCAATGAACCGTTCTGGAGCGTCAGTATCGGCCGCGACGAAATCGTGCTGCATACCGATCTTGGCGAGACCCGGATCAGCGTCCCAACCCCCGCCCCGGAAGCCGCCGGTGATGTCACGCGTTATGTAACCGACGATATGACGGTTTCCGTCGCCGCGCGCGTATGCGCCGATACGATGAGCGGAATGCCCTATCCGTTCACCGTCACCGTGACGCGCGAGGGGGAGACGCTTTCGGGCTGCGGCGGCGAACCCGCCGCGCTGCTGGCGGGGGAATGGATCGTCGAAGACATTGGCGGCGCCGGAGTCATCGACAATGCGCGCGCCACGCTGGATTTCGGCGCCGATGGCCGCCTGTCGGGTGAAGGTTCCTGCAATCCCTACACGGCCAGCTATACGCTGACCGGCGAGAGCCTGGATTTCAGCCCGGCGGCCTCGGGGCGCCGCGCCTGCGCCGAAGCGATCATGGAGCAGGAGCGCCGCTTTTTCGCTGCGCTGGATTCCGTCGCCCGCTTCCGCATCGCCGATGACGGCGCGCTGCTCTTGGATGCGATTGACGACCGGGCCGCGATCCTCGCCCGCCGCGCCCAATAAGCGCATCCAGCAAGCACATACAGTTGGCGCAGCGCATGACGTTGGCGCGCTCCGCTCCGCTGCGCTAGGCTTTTTCCATCGCAGGCTCTGGGGGGAGGAGGCGACGACGATGACCCGCGCAATAACGCAACACATAAATGTGAAGCGCGGCATCCTGCGCGGCGCGGCGCTGGCCGCGCTTTCGGCCGGTCTCGCGGCCGGCGGCTCCGGCGCGGCGCTGGCCCAGCTCAGCGAGGGCGATGACGGCCGCTGCGCCACCATGCTCTCCGCCCGCATCGCCGATACGCAGGTGACGGGCGCGCACATCGTCGCGGATGAAGAGGGCCTGCCGCCATATTGCGAGGTCACGGCCACGGTCCGCGCCGTTCCGGGCTCGGAGATCGGCATGGTCTATCGTCTGCCGGTGGAGTGGAACGGCCATGTTCTGGGCCTTGGCGGCGGCGGCTGGCTGGGCAATGTCACGCTGCTGGCCGCGCGCGACGGGCTGGCGCGCAACTACGCCACCATGCAGACAGACGCCGGCGCCAGCGGCCCGCCGTTCAATCCGGAATCCTGGGCGCTGAACCCGGACGGCTCGCTGAACGAAACGAAGTTCGAGGATTTCTCGCACCGCGCCATCCATCTGATGACCGCGCGCGGCAAGGATGTCGCCGAGGCGTTTTACGGCCGCGCGCATGACAAGGCGCTGTATCTCGGCTGTTCCACCGGCGGGCGCATGGGCCTGATGGAGGCGCAGCGCTATCCCGCCGACTATGACGGCGTCATCGCCGGCGCGCCGGTCTACACGTTGCAGACCCAGACCAGCGCGGCGTTGCGCACTCAGGCTTTCACCGGCGAGGGGCGTCTGCGCCCCGCGCATCTGCAACTGGTCAATCGCGCGGTGATGGCGGCCTGCGACGCGGCGGACGGCGCCGAGGACGGCATCCTGCGCGATCCGCGCGCCTGCGATTTCGATCCGCGTTCGCTGATCTGCGAGGGCGAGCCGAAAGATACCTGCCTGACCCGCGCCCAGGCCGATGCGCTCACCCGCATTTATGAAGGCCAGCTCACGCCCGACGGCGCAGTCGCCGCCTGGCCGGTAGAACGCGGCAGCGAGCTGGGCTGGGAAAACCAGCCGCTGGCCACCGGCGTGCGCGCCACCTTCCTCGCCGCCAGCGAAAATGCCGACCCCTATTCCGGCAGCGGCGGTCTCTACGCTTTCCGCGGTCCGCTGCTGGGCGACCCGGATTTCAACATGGCCAATTTCACCCCGGCGATGACGGCGCGCGTGCGCGAAAGCTGGATGGCGGAAACCTATGAGGCGGAAGACCCGGACCTCGGCGAATTTGCCGCGCGCGGCGGCAGGCTCATCCTCTGGCATGGCATGAATGACGCCGGCCCCAGCCCGCGCGCCACTGTCACCTATTACGAGGCGGCGCTGAGCGCGACGCCGGGCGCGGAGGATCATGTGCGTCTCTTTCTCGCGCCGGGCGTCAATCACTGCCGCGGCGGGCCAGGCCCGGACGAGGTGGACTGGCTCGGCGCGCTGGAATCCTGGGTGCTGACCGGCGCGGCGCCGGAGGAAATCCCGGCGGCGAACGCGGGCGACGGCCCGTCCTGGAATCTCTGCGCCTGGCCGGCCTTGCCCACGGGCCAGGCCGACGGAACCTATGCTTGCGAGTGAGGTAAGCTCCGTTTGCGGAGGGGGAGAAGCAGGCGCATATTGACCCGATGATGCGCCTTGGTCTTGCCGTTGTCCTTCTGGCCCTGCCGGCCTGCGCCGAGGCGCCGGACTGGCGCCGGGAAACCGGCATGATCGGCGTCGAATACGCCGGCCGCGTCCCGCAGGGCGGGTTTCTGTCCGTGGAAGAATGGCGCAGCGACGGCGGTTTTTTCATCAGCGAAGACCTGCATTCGGTCTCAAATTATTCGAGCGCGAAACGGCTCGCGGTGTCCGTCGAGGCGTTCCGCCATCGCGAGCCGGATGGCGTCGCCGCATGGACCATCGCCGATTTCTGGTCATGGCCCGCCAGTCACGAGACGGCGGGCGTCGTCACGCTGTGCGCGCTCAGTCCGGATTGGGAGGATTGGAGCGCGGACCCGGCGAATTATATCGTCGCCATCGCTGAATGGGACGCTATACCGCCGGACGAGGTGGTTTATAGCGATGGAATTCTGGCCGCGGTTCGCGTCGATCTCGTGGCGGGCCAGATCACACCGATCGAAACCGGCGGCGTCTATTGCTTTATGGAAGGGCTGCTATAGCGGCTCCGTTGCGCGGGCCGCGCTGACCTCCAGCCCCTCCCACGCCTCCACCCCGGGAAACCCTCTGGCCATAAAGGCCGCCCCGGCGGGGCGCAGGCGCTCCGGCGCGGTGGAGATCACGCTCGTGCAGCGCGTCTCGCCTGACTCCGGCGCAAGGCCCAGCACATCCAGCGCGCGGCGCGCCACGGCCTCGCCGGAATCGATCCAGCGAAGGCCGGGCGGGCTGGCTGCCTCGATCTCCGCCCGCAGCAGCGGGAAATGCGTGCAGGCCAGCACGCCGACATCCATGCCCGCCGCGCCCTCCTGCGCGAACATCGGCGCGAGCGCGGCGGCGACCGCGCCATCGGGCAGGGTCTCGCCCGCCAGCCTGCGTTCGGCCAGCATCACCAGCTCCGCGCTGCCGAACCGGATCACGGCGCAGCCATTGGCGAAATCGCGGATCAGCGCGTCGGAATATTCGCGCTCCACCGTGCGCGGCGTGCCGAGAAAGCCGATGATTCGCGTTTTCGATTGCGCGGCGGCCGGCTTGATCGCGGGCACGGTTCCCACCACCGGCGCCCGCACCCGCGCGCGAATCTCCGGCAGGGCCAGCGTCGAGGCGGTGTTGCAGGCGATGACAATCAGGTCCGGCGCCGCGCGCGCCTCCAGCGCGGCCAGCAAAACAGGCAGGCGCGCCCGCAATTCTTCATCGGGACGCAGACCATAGGGCATGAATTCCGTGTCGGCGGCATAGACCAATTCCGCCGCCGGGCGCAGGGCGAGCAGGGCGTCCACGATGGAGAGGCCGCCGACTCCCGAATCGAATACAAGAATTTTGCGCGCAGGCGCGCCGCTCGGGCTCATCGAACTGGCGTCACTGTGGAAATCCCATAGGGATAAAAAGGGCTTAACCGTGAATTAACAATTATGACCGAGTTTGGTGAACGTTCGGTTTATCGCGCCGCGCGCCTCACAGGCCGGTCGCGCACAGGAGTCAGCCAATGCCGCTTTCTCTCACCCCTCCCGAAGCCGTTAACGAGCTGAAGCCGCAGATCGTCGTGATCGGCGTCGGCGGCGCCGGCGGCAACGCGATCAACAACATGATCGAGAAGAATCTCGAAGGCGTCGATTTCGTCGCCGCCAATACCGATGCGCAGGCGCTTGGCCGTTCGCTGGCCAAACGCCAGGTGCAACTCGGCGCCGGCGTGACCCAGGGTCTGGGCGCGGGCGCGCAGCCGGAGATCGGCGCGCGCGCCGCCGAGGATTCGATCCACGAGATCATCGAGCATCTGGAGGGCGCGCATATGGTGTTTGTCACCGCCGGCATGGGCGGGGGCACGGGCACGGGCGCGGCGCCGGTAATCGCCCGCGCCGCGCGCGAGCATGGCATCCTCACCGTTGGCGTGGTGACAAAGCCGTTCCAGTTCGAGGGCCCGCGCCGCATGCGTCTGGCCGAGGCTGGCGTTGCCGAGCTGGAGCAGCATGTCGATACGCTGATCGTGATTCCGAACCAGAACCTGTTCCGCGTCGCGACCGAAACGACCAGCTTCGCCGACGCCTTCGTGATGGCGGACGAGGTGCTGCATTCCGGCGTGCGCGCCATCACCGACCTGATCGTGCGGCCGGGCATCGTCAACCGCGACTTCGCTGACGTTTCCACCACGATGCGCGAGATGGGCCGCGCCATGATCGGCATGGGCGAGGCCGAGGGCGACCGCCGCGCCGCCCAGGCGGCCGAGGCGGCGATCAACAACCCCCTGCTGGACGACACCGCCATGAAGGGCGCGCAGCGCGTGCTTATCAGCTTCACGCACGGGCCGGACTTTTCGCTGCACGAAATCGACGAGGCCGCCAATATCATCGCCGCCGAGGCGGATGAAGACGCCCATATCAACTGGGGCGCCACCCTGGATGAAAACATGCAGGGCAAGGTGCGCCTGTCAGTGATCGCCACCGGCATTGGCGATACCGGCGCACAAAAGCACCGGCCCGAGTCTGCGCGCATTGCCCGTCCGGCGCCGCGCCCGGCGTCCCGTCCTTCCGCTCTGCCCTGGCGCGACGAGGCGCCCGCCGCCGAAGCCGCACCGGCTCCGGCTCCGGCGCATACGTCCGCGCATACGTCCGCGCATGCCCCGTCGCCGCGTCCCGTCGTGCGCACCACCGTGGTCGGTTCGGCCGCCGTGCCGCCGCCTATGGAGGAAAGTGTGCGCCGCGTGACACCGCAGACTCCGGCCGCTCGTCCGGCGCCCGCGGCGTTTGGCCCGCTGCCGGAAGATGAGGAGGAGGTACGCGTCGTTTCCCGCCCGGCCGCCACGGCGCCCGCGCCTTCCGCGTCAGAGCCCGAATACGCCCCGGCTGCGCGGCGCGAGCCTGATATCGACCCGGAACCGGCGATCCGCCGCCTGAAGGCGCGGGTCGAGGAGGCTGCGCCTGCGATCCGCCGCCCCGCCGCGTCGTGGGAGGAGGAGCAGCAGGAGCGCGAGCCGCGCCGCGGCGGTTTCTCCCTGTTCCGCCGCAAGGCGGAGCCGGAGGCCGAGCCGGCTCAGGCCCGCCCGGCCGTGCGCGTCTCCAGCGGCGATCTGTTCCGCGAACTGGACGACGAGGATCTGGAAATCCCCGCTTTCCTGCGCCGCCAGGCGAATTAGGCCAATCTGGCCAGAATGTTCCGTTTGCGCCGTCCGGCCTCGCCGGGCGGCGCAACTTTTTGACCTGAAGGGCGTTTGGGCCTTCGCATCTGCGGTAACATTCCGTAACCAAGCTTTATTCGCCGTCGTCCAGAGGCTTTCCTAGAGTTCTGCATGAGGGGCGTTTGATTGGATGCTTATACTTTGACTGCGCCTTCATTCGCTGTTTGGCAGCACACGATCGCGGAGCCGGCAGTGCTGGCCGGCGCCGGCCTGCACACTGGCCGCCATGTGCGTATGGCGCTGCGTCCGGCGGGGCCGGATACGGGCATCGTCTTTCTCCGCAAGGATTTGCCCGATCACGGGCCAGACAACAAAAATGGCGCCAACCGCATCGCCGCCTGCGCGGAAAACATCGCCGACGCCCGGCTGGGAACCACGCTGCGCAACGAAGCTGGAGCTGAGGCAGCGACGGTAGAGCACCTGCTGGCGGCCTTCGCCGGCATGGGCGCTGATAATGTCGTGGTAGAGCTGGACGGGCCGGAGCCGCCCGCCGTGGACGGTTCGGCCGCGCCCTTTGTCGAATTGCTGAACCGCGCCGGGTTGCGCCGTCAGGGCGCGCCGCGCGCCGCCATCCGCGTGCTGCGGGATGTTGTGGTGGAGATGGATGGCAGGCGCGCTGTGCTGTCGCCCGCGCCCGCCCTGTCGCTCGACATCGGTGTTGAATATTCCGCGCCGATCGGGCGCCAGTCCGTGCGCTTTGATGCGTCTTCCGGCGATTTCGCAGCGGAGCTGGCCCCCGCACGCACATTCGGTTTCCGGGCCGATCTGGACCGGCTGCGCGCCGGCGCCCGTGCGCTGGGGGCGACACTGGACAATACCGTGGCGATCCATGAGGGCGCGGTGGAAAACCCGGAAGGGCTGCGTTTCCCCGATGAATTCGCCCGGCACAAGGCGCTGGACGCGCTCGGGGACCTGGCCCTAGCCGGGGCGCCAATCATGGGCTGCTATCGTGCGGAGCGCCCAGGCCATGCGCTCAACCTGGCCACGGTGCGGGCGCTGCTGGCTGACAGCTCAGCCTGGCGGCGCGAAACGGCCGCTCCTTCCATCGCCGCTCCCCGCGCCGGCTGAACGCTGGCAGGCCGGGCGCCGGGCTTGCTTTCCTGTCTGGCCGGGATTGGTTACAAAGCGGCTTCGTTCGCCTGCACAATCCAGCTGCCCGGTTTCACGCAATGATTCGATACGCCCGTTACGCCGTCCTGCTCTGTGTCTGCGCCGCGCTGACCGCCTGCGCCGGCCGCCGGCAGGAACTGGCCTATGTCGAGTATCCTGTGGAGCCGATCTATCTGGCCGCCTTCGAGCAGCTTGAGCGCCGGAATTTCGAGGTGTCGGCCATGCTGTTCCAGGAAGTGGAACGCCAGCATCCCTATTCGGAATGGGCGCGCCGGGCGATGCTGATGACAGCCTACGCCGCCTATGCTGACAGGGAATATGATGAGGCGATCAGCGCCGCCCAGCGGTTCCTGACGCTGCATCCCGGTAATACCGCGGCGCCATATGCCTATTATTTGATCGCGCAGTCTCATTTCGAGCGCATCACCGATATTGGCCGCGACCAGTCGGCCACGCTGGAGGCGCTAGAGGCTTTCCGGCAGGTGGTGCGGCGCTTTCCCGATTCCGATTATGCGCGCGATGCGCGGCTGAAAATCGACATGGCGATGGACCAACTCGCCGGCAAGGAAATGGATGTCGGCCGCTGGTATCTGCGTCAGGGCCATACGCTGGCCGCCATCGGCCGGTTCAGGAACGTAGTCGAAGGTTACCAGACCACCTCTCACGCCGAGGAGGCGCTGCATCGCCTGGTCGAGGCCTATGTTCAGCTTGGCGTGCTGGAGGAGGCGACCCAGGTCGCCTCGGTGCTTGGCTATAATTATCCGGGCGGGCGCTGGTATCAGGATTCCTATAATCTGCTGGAGCGTGTGGGCGCCCGCCCCCCCGGTCAACGGCCCGATCCGCCGTCCGGCCGGTTCGCCCGCACTTTCGGCCGCTTCTTCTGAGAATTATCCCCCGGACGGCGCATAGCGCCGATCCGGGGCTCAGGAGGACTTTCAGGAAAGATGGCTTTGCCGAATCTTCTCCCGTTACGACTCCAGGCCCCGGATAAGGCTTCAGCCGTTCCGGGGAATAAAATGGAGTTTCGGGTCAGACTTTAAGCTAGAAATTCGTCCATGCTGAGGTCGCTGTCCGTCCGCAATATCGTGCTGATCGACCGGCTGGACCTTGAGTTCGAGCCCGGGCTGACGGCGCTGACCGGCGAAACCGGCGCCGGCAAATCCATCATTCTGGACGCGCTGGGCCTGGCCTGCGGCGCGCGGGGGGACAAGGCGCTGGTGCGCGCCGGGGCCGATCAGGGCTCCGCCGCCGCCATCTTCGCGCCGCCCCCGGAGCATTCCGCCCACGCGGCGCTGGACGAGGCGGGGCTGGAGCCCGGCGGCGGCGAAATATTGCTGCGCCGCACGCTGTCGGCCGATGGCCGCGGCCGCGCCTTTGTCAACGACCAGCCGGCCGGCGTCGGCCTGCTCGCCTCCATCGGCGCCGCGCTGGTGGAGGTGCACGGCCAGCATGACGGGCGCGGCCTGCTGGATTCCGGCGCGCACCGCGTTCTGCTCGATGCGGCCGGCGGCCATGATTCGCTGCTGGCCGAAATGCGGGCGGCGTTCGCGGCGCTGGCCGATGCGCGCGCGGCCCGCGACGCGGCGTCGGAGGCGCGGAGCCGGGCAGAGGCCGACCGCGAATTCCTCACCCACGCAGTGGAGGAGCTGGAGCGGCTGGACCCGCGCCCGGACGAGGAGGCGCAGCTCGCCGCCGAGCGCGCCTTTTTAGGTTCCGCTGAAAAATCGCTGGCCGATCTTCAGGCCGCCACCATGGCGCTGGAAGGCGACAGCGGGCTGGAGCATCGCCTCTCCACCGCGCTGGCGGGGCTGGAGCGCGCCGCGGCCAAGCTGCCGGCCGCCGCCGCCGGGGAGGGCGAAAGCGATGACGGCCCGCGCGCGGTGATCGGCCGCGCCGCCGCCGCGCTGGAGCGCGCCCTGATTGAGACGCGCGAGGCGCGCGCGGCGGTGGATGAGGCGGCCCGCCGCTTCGACGCCGATCCCGGCCGGCTGGAGACGGTGGAGGAGCGGCTGTTCGCCCTGCGCGCGCTCGCCCGCAAGCATCAGGTCACGGTCGCCGGCCTGCCGGAGCTGCGCCGCGATCTGACGGCGAGGCTGGACGCAGTCCTGTCGGGCGGGGCCGGTCTGGCGGCGGCGGAGGCGGCGCTGAAACAGGCCGAAGCCGCTTATGACAAGACCGCCTCGGCCCTCACCCGTGCGCGCGAAAAGGCGGCGAAGGCGCTGGACGCGGCGGTCGCCGCCGAACTGCCGCCGCTGAAGCTGGACAAGGCGCGTTTCCGCACGCACGTGGCGCCCTCCGGGCGCGACGGGGCGGAGGGGCGCGACCGCGTGCGCTTCGAGGTCGCCACCAATCCCGGCGCGCCGTTCGGCCCGCTGGACCAGATCGCCTCCGGTGGCGAGCTGTCCCGCTTCGCGCTGGCCATCAAGGCCTCGCTCGCGGGCGGCGGCTCTGGCGCGGTGCTGATTTTCGACGAGGTGGATCAGGGCGTCGGCGGCGCGGTGGCCGACGCGGTCGGGCGGCGGCTGAAATCCCTGTCGCAGACCGGGCAGGTCATCGTCGTCACCCACAGCCCGCAGGTCGCGGCCCGCGCCGATCATCACGTGCTGATCGAAAAGGGCGAGGATGCCGAGGGCCGCGCCGTGACGCGCGTGCGTCATCTGGACGGGCAGGCGCGGGAGGAAGAGCTGGCCCGCATGCTGGCCGGCGCCAGCGTCACCGACGAGGCCCGCGCCGCCGCCCGCAAACTCCGCGCGGCGGACGCATGAGCGTGGAGACCATCCCTCCCGAAGACCTGACCCGCGACCAGGCGGCGGCCGAGCTGAAACGCCTGGCCGACGAGATCGCGCATCACGACCGGCTCTATTACCAGAACGACGAACCGGAGATCACCGACGCAGCCTATGACGCGCTGCGCCTGCGCAACGCCGCTATCGAGGCGCGCTTCCCCGATCTGGTCCGCGACGACAGCCCCAGCGAGCGCGTCGGCGCCGCGCCCGCCTCGGGCTTCGCAGAGGCCGCGCATCTCCAGCCGATGTATTCGCTGGATAACGGCTTCGATGAAGACGATCTGCGCGATTTCGAGGCGCGCGTGCGCCGCTTTCTCGGTCTTGGCGAGGACGCGCCGCTCAACTTCGCCGCCGATCCGAAGATCGACGGGCTCAGCGCCAATCTGCGCTATGAGAATGGCGTGCTGACTCTGGGCGCGACGCGCGGCGATGGCCGCGCCGGCGAGGATGTCACCGATAATCTGCGCACGCTGGATGAAATTCCGCAAAAGCTGAAAGGCCGCGACATCCCCGCGCTGATCGAAATTCGCGGTGAGGTGCATATGACCCACGCCGATTTCGCGGCGCTGAACGCGGCGCAGGAGGCGGCCGGCCTGCCGCTCTATAAAAATCCGCGCAACGCCGCCGCCGGCAGCCTGCGCCAGATCGACCCGGCGGTCACCGCCGCGCGCCCCCTGCGGTTTTTCGCGCATGGCTGGGGCGAGGCCAGCGCCCAGCCGGCGCAGACCCAGACCGGCGGCATCGCCGCGCTGGCGCGCTGGGGCTTTCGCGTCAACGCGCCCGTCCTCTGCGCTGGCGCCGGGGCGATGATCGCGGCGTATCGCGATCTGGAGATACGCCGCGCCGATCTCGGCTTCGATATCGACGGCGTAGTCTTCACGGTCGATGACGTGGCGTTGCAGCGGCGGCTCGGCTTTGTCTCCCGCGCGCCGCGCTGGCGGCTGGCGATGAAATTCCCGCCGGAACAGGCGGTCACCACGCTGAACGCCATCGAAATCCAGGTCGGGCGCACCGGTGCGCTCACCCCCGTGGCGCGGCTGGCGCCCGTCACGGTCGGCGGCGTCGAGGTCTCCAACGCCACCCTGCATAATGAGGATGAAATCGCGCGCAAGGACATCCGCGCCGGCGACAAAGTGATCGTGCAGCGCGCCGGCGACGTGATCCCGCAGATCGTCGCCGTGGTCGATGCGGATCGCAAGGGACGCGGCGCGCCTTATGTCTTCCCCGATACCTGCCCGGTCTGCGGCAGCCACGCGGTGCGCGAGGAGGGCGAGGCGGCCCGGCGCTGCACCGGCGGTCTTGTCTGCCGGGCGCAGGCGGTGGAGCGGCTGAAGCATTTTGTCAGCCGCGGCGCGCTCGATATCGAAGGTCTGGGCACGAAACAGATCGAGGCGTTCTACGATGCCGGACTGGTGAAAGAGCCCGCGGATATTTTTACCTTAGGCAGCCACCGCGCGGTGCTGGATGAATGGGAAGGTTATGGCGAAACCAGCCTGAACAATCTGTTCGCCGCCATCGAACGCCGCCGCGCCGCGCCGATGGACCGCTTTCTGAATGCGCTGGGCGTGCGCCATGTCGGCGCGGTCACCGCCGGTAAGCTGGCGCAGCACGCCGGTTCATGGGCGCGGCTGGAGGAAGAGATCGCGGCGGCGGCGAAGGCCCGGCCGGGGTCCGACTATCTGGAATTGCTGGGCGTTGACCGGGTCGGCGAGCTGACGGCGCGTGCGCTGCTTGAGGTGTTTTCGAACGGCGCACCGGACGAACCGGACCCGCAGGATGGCCTCGCCGCGCAGATCGCGGCGCTCGGCGCGCGCGTCAACGCCCCCGCGCGCGTCGCGCTGGCGGCGCATTATGGCGATTGGAAGACTTTCGCCGCCGCCATGATCCGCGCCGCGAAACAGATTCCCGGCCCGGATTTCGCGGCGCTGGCGGAAGTGGATGAGGTCGGCCCGGTCGCGGTGGAATCGCTGATCGAGTTTTTCGCCGAACCGCGCAACCGCGCCGCGCTCGACCGCCTGCTCAAGGAAATGACGATTGAAGACGCGGCCCGGCCGCAGACCGGCACCAAGGTCGCCGGCAAGACCGTGGTGTTCACCGGCTCGCTGGAGCGCATGACGCGTGACGAGGCCAAGGCGCGCGCTCAGGCGCTGGGCGCCAAGGTCGCGGGCTCGGTTTCTGCGAAGACCGACATCGTGGTGGCCGGCCCCGGCGCTGGTTCAAAGCTGACAAAAGCGCAGGAACTCGGCGTCCAGGTGATGACCGAGGATGAGTGGCTGGCCCTCATCGGCGCTTGAAGGGCGCCGGTGTTGTCCTCCCCTGCGCGTAGCGCGGGGGAGGGGGGTGAAGAGCGGTCCGCGCAGCGGACAAAATGCGAAGGCATTTTGAGTGATGAACGCCATCGCCCCTTGGGCGATGGCTGGGGCGCAGCGTGGTGGAGGGGGCGGACAGCGCATAAATGTCAAAAACCGAGGCGCATCCGCCCCCCTCCCGGGCTTCGCCCGGCACTGCCCCCGCTTCGCAGGGGGAGACCGTCTCTTCGAACAAATATACCCGCCCGCTCAGGCCCGCTTTTTCCGCTGGGCGATCTCGTCCAGCTCGGCCTGTTCGGCGGCGCGTTCGCGCGCTTCCATGGCGGCCAGACGCCGCTCTTCCAGCAGCTCGTATTTCTTGAGCTGTTCGAAAGCGTCCTGAAGCTCGCCGCGCAGCGTATCGGCCTGCCGGTCGATATCGGCCAGCGAGACCTGGATATTCTCCTTCCGCGTCTTCATCGCCGCGGCATAGGCGCCGAACGTGGCGCCGGCCTCGGGATCGGACGCGGCCAGTTTGCGCTCACGTTCCACGTCATTGTCCAGGCGGCCGATCTGGGCGCGCAGGCGCTCGCGCGCCCGGTCCACGTCCGCCATCTGGCGCTGCAATTCCTCCACCTGGAATCGCGCCAGC
Organism: Euryhalocaulis sp.; assembly: GCA_050486445.1. Taxonomy (GTDB): domain Bacteria; phylum Pseudomonadota; class Alphaproteobacteria; order Caulobacterales; family Maricaulaceae; genus Euryhalocaulis. The sequence continues at coordinate 51,865 of JBJHDH010000015.1, read as the reverse complement.
TTGATCAGGGATTCATGCGATCGGTTCATTGTTGTTATCCTCATCATTCACCCGCTGCGCGCTTTCCAGAATCCCCCGCAGGCGTGCGTTGCTCTCTTCGAGAGTCATTGCCTCGTCCCGCTCCTGTGCGAGCAGACTTTCCAGCGCCGGCTTCAGCCGGATCGCTTCATCGAGCAGCGGGTCCGAACCGGCGCGATAGGCCCCGATGCGGATCAGCTCCTCCATGTCCTCATAAAGCGCCAGCATGGCGCGCGCCTGCGCGGTCGCGGCGCGTTCTCCTGGCGTCTGGCATTCCGGCATGACCCGGCTGACCGTGCGCAGCACGTCGATGGCCGGATAGCGTCCACGCTCGGCGATGCGGCGGCTCATCACGACATGGCCGTCCAGCACGCCGCGCACGGCGTCGGCGATGGGCTCATTCATGTCGTCGCCTTCGACCAGCACGCTGAACAGGCCGGTGATCGAGCCGCCCTTGTCCGCCCAGCCCGGTCCCGCACGCTCCAGCAGGCGCGGCAGCTCGGCGAACACCGAAGGCGTGTATCCCCGTGTCGTGGGCGGTTCGCCGGCGGCCAGACCGATCTCGCGCTGCGCCATGGCGATGCGCGTCACGCTGTCCATCAGCAGCAGAACGTCCTTGCCCTCGTCGCGGAAATGCTCGGCCACCGCCATCGCGGTCCAGGCCGCCTGACGCCGCGCCAGCGCGCTTTCGTCCGAGGTGGCCAGCACCACGACGCTGCGCGCCAGGCCCTCTTCGCCCAGCACGTCTTCCAGAAACTCGCGCGCCTCGCGGCCGCGCTCGCCGATCAGGCCGATCACCGCCACGTCGCAATCCGCGCGCCGGGCCAGCATCGCCATCATGATCGACTTGCCGACGCCGCTGCCGGCGAAAATTCCCATCCGCTGCCCGCGCCGCATCTGGGCGAACACATCCAGCGCCTTGACCCCGGTGGAAAGCCGCTCGCCCAGCCTGCCGCGGGCGATGGCCGGGGGCGGGGCGGCGCGCAGGCGGCGCGTCTCCACGCCGGTCATGCCCAGCGGTCCCTTGCCGTCGGCCGGTTCGCCAAAGGCGTTGACCACGCGGCCCAGCCACTGGTCGGATGGGCGAATGGTCGGCTGCGCCTCGACCAGGCGCACGGCCGCGCCGGCGCGCACCCCGTCCAGGGGCGCATAGGGCATCAGCAAAGCGCGGCCATCGCGCACGCCCACAACCTCGCACACCGTCTCGCCATCGGCGGATTCCGCCGTGGCGCGCGCGCCCAGCGGAAACGCCGCTGAAGGCCCGGTGGCTTCCAGCACCAGCCCGCCGGCCGAGCAGGCGCGGCCGGTCCATGTGCGCGGCTCCATGGCGTCGATTTCTGCGATGGCGGCCCGCATCTTCACCCCTGAATCACTGCGTGGCGCTGGATAATGCGCCCGCTGGGCCAAATTTACCGGGTATGCGGTTGCGCCGGTGTTAACGGCGCAAATTCGGCGCGGCGGTTAACCTTCTTTAAGGATTTGTCCCTAGCGTGCCTTAAGCGTTAACCATGTAGGCGCAGCGTCTGATTCGAATTGCCGGGGGGCGACCTTTCATGCGGGTTCTTTTGATCGAGGATGACAGTTCGACGGCGCAATCCATCGAGCTGATGCTGAAATCCGAGGGTTTCAACGTCTATACGACCGATCTCGGCGAAGAGGGGGTCGATCTCGGCAAGCTCTATGATTACGACATCATCTTGCTGGATCTGAACCTGCCGGACATGCCGGGCAACGAGGTTCTGAAGACCCTGCGCGTCGCCAAGATCGGCACGCCGGTCCTGATCCTCTCCGGCACGGTGGACATCGACGCCAAGGTGCGCAGCCTCGGCTCCGGCGCCGACGACTATATGACCAAGCCGTTCCACAAGGACGAGCTGATCGCCCGGATCAACGCCATCGTGCGCCGCTCCAAGGGCCATTCCCAGTCGGTCATCAAGACCGGCGACATCACGGTCAATCTGGACGCGAAAACCTGCGAGGTGGACGGCCAGCGCGTGCATCTGACCGGCAAGGAATACCAGATGCTGGAGCTGCTTTCCCTGCGCAAGGGCACCACGCTGACCAAGGAGATGTTCCTGAACCATCTCTATGGCGGCATGGACGAGCCGGAGCTGAAAATCATCGACGTCTTCATCTGCAAGCTGCGCAAGAAGCTCGCCGCCGCCACCGACGGCCAGCATTATATCGAGACGGTCTGGGGCCGCGGCTATGTGCTGCGCGACCCGGATGAAGGCAAGGCGTCCGTCACCGCCGCCGCCTGATCCCCGCTTCGGATTTCAGGCTTCGGATTTCAGATTAAAGGGCGGCTCCCCGGAGCCGCCCTTTGCGTTTGCGCAGCCCGCGCTCTGTTCCCGTTTCGTGCGAGTCGCTAGATACTCGCTGCCGTGACCACGCCAGCGAACAGCCCCGCCAAGATTTCCGAGATGGCCCGGCCGGCGCCGCCGGACCGGCCGCCGCCGCCCTGGATGGCGGCGCTGAACCCGGAACAGCGCGCGGCGGTGGAGGCGACAGAGGGGCCGGTGCTGGTCCTGGCCGGGGCCGGCACGGGCAAGACGCGGGCGCTGACGGCCCGGCTCGCCTATATCCTGCACACCGGCCGCGCCCGTCCGTGGGAGATTCTGGCCGTCACCTTCACCAACAAGGCGGCGCGCGAGATGAAGTCCCGCGTGGCCGAGCTGCTGGGCGAGGGGGCGGAGGGCCTGCCCTGGCTCGGCACGTTCCACTCCGTCGCCGCCCAGATTCTGCGCCGCCATGCGGAGCTGGCGGGGCTGAAGCCCGGCTTCACCATTCTGGATACGGACGACCAGCTCCGCCTGATCCGCCAGATTCTGCAGGCCGAGAATATCGACGAGAAGCGCTGGACCCCGCGCCATCTCGCGGCGCTGATCGACGGCTGGAAGAACCGGGGCCTGACCCCGGACAAACTGCCGGGCGGCGAGGGGCGCGGCTTCGCCGAGGGCCGCGGCGGCAAGCTCTATAAAATCTATCAGGAGCGGCTGCGCACGCTGAACTGCGCCGATTTCGGCGATCTGCTGCTGCACAATCTGGCGATCTTCCAGAATCACCCGGACGTGCTGGCGGAATACCATGCCCGCTTCCGCTATCTGCTGGTGGACGAGTATCAGGACACGAACGTCGCCCAGTATCTCTGGCTGCGCCTGCTGGCGCAGAAGACGCGCAATCTCTGCGTCGTCGGCGATGACGACCAGTCCATCTATGGCTGGCGCGGGGCGGAGGTGGACAACATCCTCCGCTTCGAGAGCGACTTCCCCGGCGCCAAGGTCATCCGGCTGGAGCGCAATTACCGCTCCACCGCCCACATCCTCGGCGCGGCCAGCGGCCTGATCGCGGCCAATCGCGCCCGGCTCGGCAAGACGCTGTGGACAGAGGCCGAAGGCGGCGACCGTGTCGCCGTGCGCGGCGTCTGGGACGGCGAGACCGAGGCGCGGGAGGCCGTGGCCGAGATTGAAAACTGGGTCTCGCGCGGCCGCCCGCATGCGGGCATCGCCATCCTGGTGCGCGCGGCGTGGCAGATGCGCGCCTTTGAAGACCGCTTCATCATGACCGGCCTGCCCTATCGGGTGGTCGGCGGCCCGCGCTTTTTCGAGCGCCAGGAAATCCGCGACGCCCACGCCTATCTGCGCCTGGTGCGCAGCGAGGCCGACGACCTGGCGTTCGAGCGCGTGGCCAACACGCCAAAGCGCGGCCTGGGCGAGACCAGCATGCAAAAGCTCCAGCGCGCCGCGCGGGCGGCGGGCGGCGCGCTCGCCGCCCCCGCCCGCCTGCTTTTACCCACCGACGAGATCAGGGGCGCCGCCCGCACCGGCCTGTCGCGCTTCCTGAAAGACCTGGACCGCTGGCGCGCCGCGTCGGAGACGATGAGCCATGCGGAGCTGGCGGAAATCGTGCTCGATGAATCCGGATATGCCGCCATGTGGCGGGCCGACAAAAGCCCGCAGGCCCAGACACGGCTCGAAAACCTGAAAGAGCTGGTCCAGTCCATGGCCGATTACGACACGCTGGAGGCGTATCTGGAGCATGTCGCTCTGCTCACCGACGCCGACCGCGCCGGCGATGACGACGCGGTCAGCCTGATGACGCTGCATTCGGCAAAGGGTCTGGAATTTCCCTTCGTCATCCTGCCGGGCTGGGAGGAGGGCGTCTTCCCCTCCCAGCGCAGCCTGGACGAGGGCGGAAACGCCGCCCTCGAAGAAGAGCGCCGCCTGGCCTATGTGGGCGTTACCCGCGCGCGGGAACGGGCGATGATCCTCTTCGCCGCCAACCGCCAGATCTATGGAAGATGGCAGTCCGTGCTGCCCTCGCGCTTCATCGACGAATTGCCGCCAGACCATGTCGAGGCCGAGGCGGGCACGGGCTATTTCGACCACGGCCCAGGGGCGCATAGTGGCGCACATGGCGGCGCGCATGGCGGGGGCGGCGCCTGGGGAGGAAGCGGAGGAAGCGGAGGAAGCGGAGAGAGCGGCGCGGGCGGCGAAAACAGCGGCCTGAACGAAAGCGCCGCCGCCTTCACCACCGATTACGCCTCGCCCGGCTGGCGCCGGATGCAGGCCGCCCGCAATGCTGGCGGCGGGCAGGGCGGCGCACATGGCGCAATACGTAGTTCAGGCGCGCCAATGATCGAGGGAACCGCCCGCCCCGTCTCAGGCGCTGGCGCCTTCCCCATCGGCGCCCGCGTCTTTCACGACAAGTTCGGCTATGGCCGCGTCACCGCCAGCGACGGCCCCAAACTCACCGTCGATTTCGAAAAATCCGGCCCGAAAAAGGTGATGGCCAGTTTTGTGAGCGGGGGGTGACGCCGCGCCGCCGTGATCCTCCCCTGCGAAGCGGGGGAGGGGGACCACGCGCAGCGTGGTGGAGGGGGCGGCGGTTCGCACAGTGTAACCAAGGCGCACGCAGTCTCGGCTATGGCCGCGTCACCGCCAGCGACGGCCCCAAACTCACCGTCGATTTCGAAAAACCCGGCCCGAAAAGGTGATGGTCCGTATGTGTATGGGTCTCGGAGACGAACGCTATCTGATGAGCGGTCAGATAAACGCAATAATTATCCCTGCAACAGTAGCGAGAAACCCGATCACCCAGCCCAACGCTTTTCGTAAATCCCGCCGAGTAAATTTAGATCTGTAAAAATCATGCTCTAAAGGAGGAAAACATATTCTTCGTACAAATATTAATAACCCAATTATTCCAAAATTAAATGGCCAATTTGGCTTCGATCCTCTATAAATATTTCTTCGTAAAAATTCACGGCATACAAAAGCATAAAAATGGCAGTGATAAACGTAATTCCAGTTATCCAACCAGACGCCCATCCGATTGGGCTATACCAGCTTTGCATCGTTCTTATTATTTTTTCTGATTCTCCACGAACATGATTTAATATTGCTGGGTCTTCTGTGCTTATAGAAAATAATGCATCGCTCAGAGCTCCAGACTCCAAGATAGACACATACAAGCTATCTTCAGACCACCCTGCGCGGAATGAAATTCTTTTAATTTCTCCGATGATTTCCTTTGAGTGCTTTTTAAGGTCTTCAATTCCATCAAGGTTTATGGACGGGCCTTTTCTCATTTCAATGTCTATTTTAATATTATACCTTGACATTCGATTTTCTATAGATTTTTCTATCGCGGACGCCTTTTCTTCTTCAGGCTCGTATGGGTATTTATTTCTATATTCGTCTTCGGTTTTGTGTCTGACGTCGCGCTCCACCATCCGGATATATTGAGTATATAGAGTTTCGATCCGCGCTAATGCGGTCTCGTCCAAATAGACGGTCATTCTTTTTGAGAAGTTTTCAGAAAGTTGCATAGCGCACCCCGTGAATCGAAGAGTTACCTTCCATTATCAACGAATCAAATCAAGTAATCCGCCGCGTGATCCTCCCCCGTTTACGGGGGAGGGGGGCCGCCGAAGGCGGTGGAGGGGGCGGCCGTTTCCGCGATTGTCGCCAGCACGCCCTCGCGCAATTCATCGTCCAGCACGCTGGCGGCGGGAAAGCGCAGCACCGTGACGCCCTGCGCGCCCAGCCATGCATCGCGCTGTGCATCGTGCGCGATCTGCTCAGCCTGATCGTGGCCTGCGCCGTCGATCTCCACCGCCAGCTTCGCAGCGGGTTGATAGAAATCGAGAATATACGGACCCAGCGGATGCTGGCGGCGGAACGACAGGCCGCGCAGCCGCTCTTTCCGCAGGCAATTCCAGAGGATGGTTTCCGGCAGGGGCATCGCCCGGCGCAGGCGCCGCGCGCGCTTCAGTGTCAGCACCGGACCCCGCATCCGCCCCCTCCACCATCTTCCCCCGGATAAATCCGGGGTCGATGGCCCCCCTCCCCCGCGCTGCGCGCAGGGGAGGATCACGATAGCGCCCTTCATCGAAACATCGAAATTCTCGTGGACCTTCACTTCACGCTCACCATTCCACCCCAACACCCACACCACCCCCTGCGAAAAACTGCGTGCATCTTTCCGCAAATCTCCAACACCCCTCGGGCGCACATAAGATGCTGCTGTTCCAGTCGCATCGGGGGCGAGGCCTAGCCAGCCGCGGCGGCCGGAAGTGCAGGGCGCGTCCGCGCCGTTCGCCATGGCGGCGGGCGGCTCCGGCGCGGCTGGCGGCGAAGGCGGCAGGCACTAAACGACCGACCTGACCCAATCCCGCCCTGGAATCGGTGGCGAGAGCTTCCGGGAAATCCCTGCGCGGAGCGCCGGCGGGAACTCACACTTCCTTTTGGCGCCGTAAATAAATCGGGTTCGTAGCTGGCGCTCCGCACCCCCACCCGCCAACGCGGCGGGAAACGTGAGCAAAACGCACAAGGGGCGAACGCATAGCTGTGTCTGGATTTCTGCATCCTCAAAAAAACCAACGCTATTCCCCGGAACCCCGGACTTGATCCGGGGTATCCGGGGCCCAGAAAATTGAACCTGTCAGAGCAAACTAGGCCCCGGATAACGGCTTCGCCGTTTCCGGGGAATACCGTGTTTTGGAAAACTCTCAGGATGGAGAAGAGTCCGGAAACGCCTCCTCCCCCGCTCCGCCTCGCTCACAGGGGAGGGCGCTTCCCCGCGCCCCGAACCGTGCTAATGCGCTTTGGAATTCCATCAGGGCTCGCGCATGGATGCTTTTCTTGTCTCCATTCTGGTCGTCGCGGTCGCGGAGATCGGCGACAAGACCCAGTTGCTCGCCATCGTGCTGGCGGCGCGCTTCCGGCGGCCCTGGCCGATTCTGGCGGGCATCCTTGTCGCCACGCTGGCCAATCACGCGCTGGCGGCGCTGGCCGGTTACGGCATCGCCGGCCTGATCGAGGGCGTATGGTTCCGTGTCGCCGTGGCGCTCGGCTTTATCGCGATGGCGGGCTGGGCGCTGATCCCCGACAAGGCGGATGAGGCGAAGGCGCAGGCGCCCGCCGCCACGAACTGGGGCGTGTTCGCGGCTACCACGGTGGCCTTCTTTCTGGTGGAGATCGGCGACAAGACCCAGATCGCCACCGTCGCGCTCGCCGCGCGCTTCGAGGCGGTGCTGAGCGTCACCGCCGGCACGACCATCGGCATGATGCTGGCCAATGCGCCGGCGGTCTGGCTGGGCGAGCGGGTGACGCGCATCGTGCCGCTGAGCACGGTGCGGCTGGCGGCGGCGCTGATCTTTCTGGCGCTCGGCCTCTGGGCGCTGGCCGACGCGCTGGGCTGGCTCGGCGGCTAGCGCGCCTCGGCGGCGCCGTCCTCTGTGGCGTCGGTTTTGCGGATATGGGCGACGGCGCGTTCGGCCGCGTCCTGAAACGGCTCCATCACCAGGTCCGCGCCCGCGTCGCGCAGGAACTCGGTCTCGGAAGGCTCGACGGCCGCCACCGCGACATGGCCGGTAAAGCCGCGCTCGTGCAGATGCTGCATCAGCACCAGACGCGGATCCAGATGCGTCACCCCCGCGCCGCGGATGCGCGCGGTGGTCAGCACCCAGCGCAGATTTTCGATGGGCAGCGTAGCGATCAGCTCGGGGTCCGAGGCGTCGCCATACACGGCGTCGAACCCGGCCTGCCGCCAGTTGCGCACCGCGGCGGGGTTCAGGTCCACGCCCAGCGGACGATAGCCCGCGTCCGCCAGCCTGCGGCCCAGCGCCTCGCCAAACCGGCCAAGGCCGCAGACCAGCACGTCCGGTCCCCCGGGCGCCGGCGGGCCGTCGCGCTTCAGCCGCTCCGGATCGCGCCGGTCAAACAGGCGCAGCAGCGGATCGCAAAACGCATAGAGCCGGTGCGAATAGGTGATCATGTAGGTCGAGGCCGCGATGGTCACGATCCCGACCAGCGTCACCAGGCCCATCGCCTCGTCGCTCACATGGCCCAGCGTGACGCCCATCGCCATGAAGATCAGCGAAAATTCGCTGATCTGCGCCACGGTCAGCCCGGCCAGAAAGCCGGTGCGCCGGTGATAGCCCATCGCCGCCATGATCAGCAGCACGATCAGCGGATTGCCGACCAGCACGAACAGCGACAGCACCGCCGCCTGCGCCCCGCTTTCGCCCAGATTGGCGATATGCAGGCCCGACCCCAGCGCGATGAAGAAGAACAGCAGCAGAAAATCGCGCAGCGGCGCCAGCCGCGCGGCGATGGCGTCGCGATAGGGCGTCGAGGCCAGCGACACGCCGGCCAGCAGGCCGCCCAGCTCTTTGCCGAACCCCAGACTCTCCCCCGCCGCGGCAAAGGCGGCGGCCAGCGCGATGGAAAACCCGACCAGCAATTCCGGCGAGCGCGCCAGCCGCTCGGTCAGCGGATTGGCGATAAAGCGCACAAACAGGATCACCGCGCCCAGCATCAGCACGCCCGATCCCAGCACGGCGAGAATATCGGCGGCCCCGGCGCCGGTGCGCGCGCCTACCCCCACGGCGGAGAGCGTGATCATCGCAAAGACGACCACCAGATCCTGCACAATCAGAAAGCCCAGCGCGATGCGCCCGTGCAGCGTCTCGATCTCGCGCTTGTCCGACAGCAGCTTCACGATGATGATCGTGCTGGAGAAGGTGAGCGCCACGGCGGCGTAGAGGCTGGTCACCGGGTCCAGCCCCAGCGCCAGGCAGATCAGGAATCCGAAGACAGAGGTGAACAGCACCTGGCCGAGCCCCGTGGCCAGCGCCACGCCGCCCAGCGTGCGCACCAGCTTCACGTCCAGCTTCACCCCCACCAGGAACAGCAGGACCGCGACGCCCAGCTCCGCCAGCAGATGGATCGGTTCGCTCGACCGCACGATGTCCAGCGCTGAAGGTCCGGCCAGAATGCCGACGGCGATAAAGCTGACGATCAAGGGCTGGCGCAGCAGCAGGCCGATAAATCCCGCCCCGGCCGCGAGAATCAGCAGCAGCGCGATTTCATTGAAGACAGAGGCGGCGGCCCATTCGGCGAGCATGGCGCCCATGTGTCCATGAACGCCCGCGCATGTCCAGATTCCGCGCGTTCAGGGGCGCGGCGCGCCTATTTGCGGCGGAAGGAATCCAGCGACACCACTTCGCCGCTTCCCGCCGCCGGGGCAGGGGGCTCGTCCGCCGCCGGTTCCGGCGGGGTAGCGGCGGGTTTGCGCGCCGGCTGGGCCGTCTTCCCCTTTTTGGCCGGGGCCTCGTCCTCGCCGGCGAATTGCAGGGCGAAGCCGACGCTGGGGTCATGAAACCGTGCGACGGCGCTATAGGGCACGCGCAGATATTTCGGCGCGCCGCCGAATTTCAGCGTCACTTCAAAAGCGTCTTCCAGCGCCTGAAGCTCCCAGAACTGATGCTCCAGCACGATGGTCATCTCGTCGGGATATTTGGCCAGCAACTCCGCGTCGACATCGACGCCCGGCGCCTGGGTGGCGAAAGTGATATAGAAATGGTGCTCGCCGGGCAGACCCTCGCGCGCGGCGCGTTTCAGCGCGCTGCGCACCACACCGCGCAGCGCCTCACGCGCCATCACATCGTAACGCATGTGGTCGGTCGGCAATGCTCCCCCCGTTGAGCAGCCCCCTCCTGTCGCCAGGAAGATGTCCCCAGACAGACGACCCTAGCGGGCGCCGGGGCGCAGTCAATCGGCGTGCGCCGCGGGGGCTGCGGAAATCCACGGGGCGTGTCGTCCGGGTTATGCTTCCGGGAATTGAGTGGAAAGGCTGGGGAGGGGGAGGGGAAGAGAAGTGGGGGCTTCTGTTGCCAGGCGCCCCCGGACCCCGCCTGACGATGCTAAACCGTCAGGGCTTTACGTGCGAAGCTGTCGCACTGCTTACGCAGCGAGACGGACTTCTTCAGCAAAGTTGTCGTTGGCAACTTTGAGTTATGGGCTTTTAACGCAGCACCGTGCGAGCGAAAGCAAACACCTTTACACGTCTGTCGATCCTGATCGGCCCCATCAGAAACCCTCCCGGCGAAAGAGCTTTTGGTGGAGCCGGCGGGAATCGCACCCGCGTCCAGTCCGCTTATTCCGTGCGCGTTTATCGCCATAGTCCGGGCGAACCCGAACAAGCCCAATATAGGGCCCGCAGGGGTTAATTTGAAGTGGGGGACGAAGAAGCGGACAGAGATTGGTCCACGCCCCGCCGGGGCCGTATAGACTGCCGACTCGATGCAGCAATATCTCGACCTTCTCAGGGACGCCCTGGAAAATGGCGTGGAGCGCTCCGACCGCACCGGAACCGGCACGCTGGGCCTGTTCGGCCGCCAGCTCCGCTTCGACCTGGCGCAGGGTTTCCCGCTGGTCACCACCAAAAAGCTGCATGTGAAGTCCATTATCTACGAACTGCTCTGGTTCCTGCGCGGCGACGCCAATGTCCGCTGGCTTCAGGAGAAGGGAGTCAGCATCTGGGACGAATGGGCGGACGCCGCCGGCGATCTCGGCCCGGTCTATGGCAAGCAATGGCGGAGCTGGGCCACGCCGGACGGGCGGACCATCGACCAGATGGCGGATATGATGGCGCAGCTCCGCGCCAATCCGTATTCGCGCCGTCTGGTGGTCACCGCCTGGAATCCGGCGGACATCCCGTCCATGGCGCTGCCGCCCTGCCACTGCCTGTTCCAGTTCCACGTGGCGCAGGGGCGGCTCTCCTGCCAGCTCTATCAGCGCAGCGCCGACATCTTTCTCGGCGTGCCGTTCAATATCGCCTCCTATGCGCTGCTGACCTTGATGGTTGCCCAGGCGGCGGGGCTGAAGCCGGGGGATTTCATCCACACATTCGGCGACGCGCATCTCTATCTGAATCATCGGGATCAGGCGCGCGAGCAACTATCCCGCGACCCGCACCCGCTGCCGGAAATAGCGCTGAATCCCGCTGTTACCGACCTGTTCGGCTTTTCCTATGAGGACTTCACCCTGACCGGCTACGATCCGCATCCCCATATCAAGGCCCCGGTAGCTGTATGAGCAGCGGTATGAGCGGACCTAAACTCGTCCTGGTCGTCGCGCGCGCCCGCAACGGCGTGATCGGCAACCGCGGCGCCATGCCCTGGCGCATCCGGTCGGAAATGGCGCTGTTCAAGCGCCTGACGATGGGCAAGCCCTGCCTGATGGGCCGCAAGACCTGGGATGGCCTCTATGTAAAGCCGCTGTCCGGCCGGCCCTGTCTGGTGCTGACCCGCGATGCGTCCTGGCGGGCGGAGGGGGCGGAGGCGTTCACCGATTTCGCCGCCATGCTGGCGCGCGGGCGCGAGATCGCCGTGCAGACCGGGGCGGAGGAGGTCGCGGTGATCGGCGGCGCCGACCTGTTCGCCATGACGATGGATATGGCGGACCGGCTCTATCTCACCGAGATCGACATGGATGCGCAGGGCGACGTGCTGTTCCCCGAATTCGGCGAGGCTGAGTGGCGCGAAACCGCCGCCGAAACCGGCGGCGGTCCCAACGGAGAGAATCCGGACGAGCCGTCCTGGCGCCTGCGCGTGCTGGACCGGGCGGGTTGAGCGCCCGCTCAGCCTGCCAGCCGGTCGAGCCGCTTGCGCAGATCGGCAATTTCCAGCCGGGGCAGGTCGGCCTTTCGGGCCTGTTTGCGCAAATCGGCGATGGAGTCGCTGATCTGCTCCATCATATGGTTCCAGTCGGTGTTGCGGACGATACGCGGCCCCAGCAGCGCCGCCGCCGCCGCGGCGCCCAGCGCCCCCGCCACGCCGAAGGAAACCGTGGTGAAGCGCGTCGCCCGTTTGCGATGGGCGCGGGCAGTTTCGTTCGACCCCTGGCGCAGCCAGACCCAGGAAGAACTGGCCGTCGCGCCCAGCAGAATGGCGGCGCCGGCGCCGGCCAGGATCAGCAGCGTATCGTCATTCTTACGTCTCATCGCATCTCTCCAAACGTTTGCGCAGGGAATGGAAAATCGGGGCCTGTAACGCGAAGCCCCCCGCGCCGGGTCCATCCGCCACACCAATTCTTGATCGGCGTGCCGGCGCCCGCTTTGATATGGATCGCGCTGCGCCGGGCGCCGGGCTATGCTTGATCCGCGCGGCTAATCCCGTCACAACACGGCCACCGCTCACAGAAGGACACGTCCCGCCAATGCCCTGGAACGACAATGCGAATAATGGCGGCCCGTGGGGCGGCGGTGGAAAAGGGGGCGGCGGCAATGGCGGCGGTCCCCGGAATCCTTGGGGTTCGCCTCCGGGACCGCGCCGGCCGGGCGGCGGCGGAACCACCGATATCGATCAGGCGCTCCGTAATGTGCGCGACCGGTTCAGCAACCTTGGCGGCGGTTTTGGCGGCAAAGGTGGCCGGAATCTGGCTATCGCGGTGCTTGCGGTCGTGGTGCTGGTCGGCTGGGCGCTAACCGGCGTGTATTTTGTGCAGGCGCAGCAGGAAGGCGTGGTGCTGCGCTTTGGCGAATATAACCGCACCACCTCGCCGGGCTTGCGCTATCATCTTCCTTGGCCGATCGAGCGCGCCTTCACGCCCGAAGTTACCCGCGTGCAGCGCGTGGATATCGGGTTTGAAGTGCTGCCCGGGGGCGATACCCGCGACGTTCAATCCGAAAGCCTGATGCTGACCCGTGATTCCAATATTGTGGATATCAATTTCACGGTGTTCTGGGTCATCAATGACGCTAGGGACTTTCTGTTCAATGTCGAGAACCCCGAAGCCACGGTGAAGGCCGTGGCCGAAAGCGCGATGCGCGAAGTGGTCGGCAATAACCAGTTGGAGCCGATTATCACCCGCGGCCGTCAGGTGGTCGAGGAAGGAGCGCGCGTCCTGATCCAGGCGACGCTGGATGAATATGGCGCCGGCATCAGTGTGCGTCAGGTCCAGTTGCAGCAGGCCGACCCGCCCGCCCGCGTGATCGAGGCGTTCCGGGACGTGGTCAATGCCGGCCAGGATGCGGAAACCGTAATCAATCAGGCAGCGGCCTATCGCAACCGCGTGGTGCCCGAGGCGCGCGGCGACGCGGCCCGCGTTGTGCAGCAGGCGGAAGCCTACCGCGAACAGGTCGTGGCCGACGCCACCGGTGAGGCGGCGCGCTTTGTATCGGTGCTCACCGAATATGAACGCGCCCCCGCCGTGACGCGCCAGCGCATGTATCTGGAGACGATGGAGCGCCTGTTGTCGCGTTCCGACAAGATCATGCTGGACGCCGAGAGCGGCGCCGGCGGCGTTATTCCCTATCTTCCGCTAGATCAACTCACCCAGCGCAGCCGAGCCGCGCAGGGAGGCCAGTAATGAAAACCGGTAATCTTCCCATTATCATTCTGGCCATCGCAGCCGTTGTGCTGGTGTTTGTGCTGCGCAGCTCGCTGTTCATCGTCCATCAATACAACCAGGCGCTGGTGCTGCGTTTCGGTGAGCCGATCCGGGTGGAAAACGCCTGGCGCGCGGCGGAGGAAAATCCCGGCCTGAAAGTCAAACTGCCCTGGGATAACGCCGTGGTGTTCTCGCGGCGGCTGCTGGAACTGCGCTTTCCCGAGCAGGAAATCATCCCGGCCGATCAGGAACGGCTGGTGGTCGACGCCTTTGCGCGCTACCGCATTACCGATCCGCTGCTGTTCTATCAGGCGGTGCGCGATGTTAGCGGGGCGCAGCGTCAGATGCAGAATTATATGGAGGCGAGTCTGCGCCGGATTCTCGGCGCCCAGAACGCCGGGGACATCATTTCCGGACGCCGCGCCGAGCTGATGCAGGCCATCCGTAACGAAGTGAATGCCCAGGCCAATGCCGACCGGCTGGGCGTGGAGATCGTGGATGTCCGCATCCGTCGGGCTGATCTGCCAGAGCAGAACGCCGAGCGCGTCTATACCCGCATGGAGACCGAGCGCCAGCAGCGCGCCGCCGAGATACGCGCCAACGGAGAAGAGGAAGCCCGCCGCGTCCGCGCCGGCGCCGACCGGGACGTGACCGTACTTCTGGCGCAGGCGCGCGAAGAGGCCCAGACTGTGATGGGTGAAGGCGATGCACGCCGGAATGAGATCTACGCGGCGGCATATATGCGTAATCCGGAGTTCTTCGCCTTCTACCGTTCGATGCAGGCCTATGAGACGGCGATCGACCAGGGCACGACCATCGTGCTGTCGCCGGATTCCGACTTTTTCCGGTACTTCTCCAGTCAGGCCGGGGGCGGACGATAGGCGCTGGCGCGCTGATCCTGTTCGGGCTGGGCTTCGCCATAGCCCTGGAGGGGCTGGCATACGCGCTGTTTCCCGGCGCGATGGCGCGCATGGCGCGGCAGGTCAGCGAAACGTCTGCGGAGCGTCTTCGCGGCGCCGGCGTTATTGCCTTGGCGGCGGGCGCCATGCTGATCTGGCTGGTGCAGCGTTTGATGGATTGAACGGGCGGATCGGGACGCCATCTATCCCATGACGGAAACGGGCGGTCGGATGTCGGAAAAGCAGAAGAAACGGCGCACGGTAACGGGTCTGGCAGGCGCCCTTGCGCTCGCAGCATCGCTTGCGGCGGCGCCGGCGGGGGCCCAGCGCGCCGGGCCGGAAAGCTTCTCGGGTCTGGCGCGGGAACTGGCCCCCGCGGTGGTCAATATCTCCACGGCTCAGACGATTTCTGTCGCCGGCGGCGGCCTGCCGGAATTTCCGCCGGATTCGCCGCTGGAGCGCTTCAACGAGTTTTTCGGGGGGCAGGGCGGTTCCCGCATCGCCAATTCGCTGGGTTCCGGCTTCGTCATCGACCCTTCAGGCATCGTCGTCACCAATAATCACGTCGTGGAAGGCGCCGACGAGGTGATGGTGAATTTCGCTGATGGAACCAGTCTCCAGGCGGAAATCATCGGCGTCGATCCGGCGACGGATCTGGCCGTTCTGCGCATCTCCTCCTCCTCGCCGTTGCCTTATGTGGAATTTGGCGATTCCGATGAATCGCTCGTGGGCGACTGGGTCGTGGCCATTGGCAATCCCTTCGGGCTGGGCGGCACGCTGACTGCGGGTATTATCTCGGCCCGCAACCGCAATATCGACGCGGGGCGCTATGACGATTTCATCCAGACTGACGCCGCTATCAATCGCGGCAATTCCGGCGGGCCGCTGTTCGATATGGATGGTCAGGTGATCGGCGTGAATACCGCTATCCTGTCGCCGACCGGCGCCAATGTCGGGATCAGTTTCTCGGTTCCGTCCAATATCGCCGCGCCCATTGTGCGCCAGCTTGTCGAATATGGCGTCGCGCGGCGCGGCTGGTTCGGAGTGAACGCCAATGACGTCACCCCCGCGATTGCGAGCGACCGCGGGCTGGACCGGGCGCGCGGCGCGCTGATCGTCTCGGTGAACGAGGATGGACCCGCCGCCGCCGCCGGGATTGAGGCGGACGATGTGATCCTCAGCATCGACGGGGCAGAGGTCGGCAATTCCCGCGATCTGTCGCGCATCGTGGCGCAGATTGATGTCGGCCGCACAGTGCAGGTGGAATATCTGCGTGGCAACAATACGCGCCGCGCCCGCGTCACCGTGGGCGAGATGGAGACCGATACGCCGGTTCGCGCGCCGCGCGCTCGTGATGCGGCCCCGCAGGTGGCGGAGCTTCTGGGTATGACGCTGGCGCCGCTGACCAATGCGGATCGCGGCCGGCTCGGCCTTGCGCCAGGCGTCCGCGGCGTTCTGGTGACGGGAGTGGATGGATCGAGCGACGCCGCCGGCAAGGTGCGCGAAGGCGATGTGATCGAGGAAATCGCCTGGGAGCCGATCGCCACCCTGGACGACGCCCGCGCTCGCGTAGAGGCCGCTCGCGCCGGAAACGCGGCGCAAATTCAGGTGGTCATCAACCGCCGCGGTTCGCTGCTGATCCGCTCGCTGATACCGGAATAAGAGTGCGGGCGCGCATTGCGCGCCCGCACTGGATCTATTCCGCGCTTCGCCGCTGCCACCAGCCGCGCTTGGCGGGACGCTTCTCCGCTTCGGCTTCCGCCTCAGGAGCCGGGGCAGGGGCAGAAGCCGTAGCTGTCTCCGGGAACTCGACCACCACCTCGCTTGCAACCGATTCCGGTTTGGCCGCGCCGGACGTTTCAGGCTCGGCCTCCGTCGCGGCTTCCGCCTCGTCTTCAGCTTCCGGCGTAGCTTCAGCCTCGATTTCAGCCTCGGCCTCGGCGATTTCCGCCGGGCGGGGACGCCGCCGCGACCGGCTGGACGTGTCAGAGGCGGTCAGGGCCGCATCCTCGGTGGGTTGCAGAACCTGCATGCCTTCGGCGGCCTCCGGCGATTCCGCCTCGTCCTCGCCCTCGGCGTCATCAGCTCCGGAGTCTTCGGCGGCTTCCCCGGCCGTCCCGGCTTCGGACTCCTTGCGCCGTCCGCGGCCGCCGCGCCGTCCGCGCCGGCGGCGCTTGCGGCGGGCTTCGCCATCGGCATCGCCGGAACCGGGCTTGGTCTCTACTGCCTCGGCCTCGTCTCCGGATTCATCCGGGGCTTCATCCGCTGCATCCTGGGCCCCCGCTTCGTCCGCGTCCTCCGCGGAATCGGGAGTTACGCCGCGGCCCTCGGGCTTGCGGCCGCGCCGCCGCCGTCCGCGCCGCCGCCCGCCGCCGCCAGTGGCCGCGCCGCCGCTGATTCCGGCTTCGTCAGCCTCAGCCTCAGCCTCAGCGTCTACATCTACATCCGCGTCGGCCTCGACCATCACGGCTTCGTCACCCCCGGCGGCGGCGCGCGCTTCCGCGGAGAGCGCCTCCAGCCGTTCCAGCTTGAAGTCGGGCGGGGTCAGGCTCTCGTCGCTCTCGACATAGACCCGCATGCCGAACTGGCTTTCGAACATCTGCAGCTCGCCGCGCTTCTCATTCAGCAGATACAGCGCGACGGACGCCGGCGCCTTGGCCCGGACCAGCGCGGAGCGCCGCTTCAGCGCCTCTTCCTCCAGCGCCCGCAGCACGCCAAGCGCTGCCGAGCGGCTGGAGCGCACAAAGCCCGTTCCGTTGCAGTGCGGGCAGATTTCGTTGGAGCCCTCGAACACGCTGGCGCGGCGCCGCTGGCGCGACATCTCCAGCAGGCCGAACTGCGAAATCCTGCCCACCTGTACGCGCGAGCGGTCGACCTTCAGCGCATCACGCAAGCGTTTTTCGACGGCGCGATTATTTCTGTTCTCCTCCATGTCGATGAAGTCGATGACGATCAGGCCGGCCAGGTCGCGCAGCCGCATCTGGCGGCACGCCTCGTCTGCGGCCTCTAGATTGGTTTTCAGCGCCGTGGCTTCGATATTGCGCTCGCGCGTCGAACGGCCGGAATTCACATCGACGGCGACCAGCGCCTCGGTCTGGTTGATGACCAGATAGCCGCCGGATTTGAGCTGAACGACCGGCTGATAGACCTGGTCGATCTGCTGTTCTACGCCGTGACGCATGAATAGCGGCGTGCGGTCCTTATAGGGCTGCACCTTCTTGGCGTGACTGGGGATCAGCACGCGCATGAAATCCTTGGCCTGGCGATAGGCTTCGTCGCCCTCCACCAGGATCGCGTCGATCTCCTTGTCGTAGAGGTCGCGGATGGCGCGCTTGATGAGGTTGCCTTCCTCATAGATCAGCGCCGGGGCGCTGGATTTCAGCGTCTCCTCGCGGATGCGCTCCCAAAGGCGCAGCAGATATTCGTAATCGCGCTTGATCTCGGCCTTGGTGCGGGAAAAGCCGGCGGTGCGGATAATGACGCCCATCCCCTCGGGCAGGTTCAGGCTCTCCACCACTTCCTTTAGCCGTCTGCGGTCGGCGTTGTCGGAAATCTTGCGCGAAATGCCGCCGCCCCGGCTGGTATTGGGCATCAGCACACAATAGCGCCCGGCCAGCGACAGATAGGTGGTGAGCGCCGCGCCCTTGTTGCCGCGCTCCTCCTTCACGACCTGGACCAGCAGCACCTGGCGGCGCTTGATGACCTCCTGGATTTTGTAAGAGCGCATCGCGCGGCGGCGGCGTTTGGCCGCCTGTTCAGCGATGCGTTCGGCCTCATCCTCGTCGTCTTCCTGGCCAGCGCCGCCCGCCTCGACGGGGGGAAGCTCCGCCACGGCGTCGTCCTCCGGGTCGCCGGAATCGGCCTCATCTTCGGTTTCGGCAGTTTCGGCTTCCCCGGCCTCAGCGGCGGAGACTTCAGAATCGTCCGTGGCGTCCGTCCCGGAATCAGAGTCAGAGGTTTCTTCGTCCTCGTCTTCCGCGTCATCCGCCTCACGGGCCTCGGCTTCCAGCAGCTTTTGCCGGTCCTCGAACGGGATCTGGTAATAGTCGGGATGGATCTCGTTGAAGGCGAGGAAGCCATGGCGATTGCCGCCATATTCCACGAACGCGGCCTGGAGCGAGGGCTCCACCCGCGTCACTTTCGCCAGATAGATATTTCCCCGAAGCTGTTTCTTGGCCTGGGTCTCGTAGTCGAAATCCTCAAGCTTGTTTCCATCGACCACCGCCACCCGGGTTTCCTCCGGGTGGGATGCATCGATCAGCATTTTCTGCACCATAAATGAAATCTCCTGCCCCGCCGCGCGCGCCGGGGGCGCGCCGTTGCGGGCGATAGGCGCTCGAACGGCCGGGTCCGCATCGGCTTGGAATGTGCGGATGGGAAACGGCGGCGAAGCGCATGGTTTCAAAGCCTGTCAGGGGCCGGCCGGAATGGCTGGCCAGCGTGCGCTCCGGCGGACGGCAAACGCCGCGTGGGCGTGGACTCCGCCGGATCGCTCAATTCTCGTGCGGCCTTCGCCATTCCGGCGCGGGCCGCATCCAATCTGCAACAGTTTGCGGTCTCTGCAAAGCGCCCTTTGCGGCCCTTATTTTCTAAGCACTTGTCAACCGGACGTTCACTAAAGTCGTGGCAGGTTTCTCTGGAATCTGCGTCAGGGGTCGAAAAAGCTCGAAAAAAGCTTCGTGAAGGCCGCGCCGGCCGTAAGATCGGGCCGGTGCTTGCGCCGGAGCCAGTAAGGCGCGGCAGGGCTGGGATGTGGGTATGATGCGTTCATTTCCGGATATGGCGGCGCATCTGGCGTCCAGGGGCCTTGTCTGGGCCTTCATGGCGCTGGCCGGGTTTTGTGCGCTTGCGGGCGCGGTCCAGGCCGCCCAGATCAGCGCCGTCCGGATCGGGCCGGAAGCGACCGTCACTCGCGTCGTGATCGAATCGGATACGGCCATCGATTACAGCATGTTCACGCTGGCGGAGCAGGGCCTGCGTCTGGTGGTGGACATGCCGCGAGTCGACTGGACCATTTCGGGTGAGCCGGTCACCAGCGGCCAGCAACGTGTGCAGGGCGCCGGCATGGTTAGCCAGTACCGCTTTGCTCATAATACCCCGCAGACCTCGCGTCTGGTGCTGGACCTGACCGCCCCGGTCCAGGTTTCGAACCAGTTTCTGCTGAGTCCGGGCGCGGATTCGCCTTATTATAGGCAGGTCCTCGACCTCGTCCCCACAGGGCTGGCGGAATTCGTCGCCAGCGCAGGCATCACGCAACGGCTGTTGCAGGATGTACCCGTGACGGCCGTCGCCGAGGCCCTTGCGCCGGAGGCGTCCAGCGCGCCGCCCGAGGCGCGGTTCACCGCTGGGGCGCTGGTCAGCAAGCCGGTGATTGTGATTGACGCGGGGCATGGCGGCCGGGATTCGGGCGCGGTCGGCGCCACCGGCAAGCTGGAAAAGGATGTTAATCTCGCCGCCGCGCTGGCGCTCCGCGACATCCTGCACGCCTCTGGCCGTTACGATGTGGTGCTGACCCGCAGCACCGACATCTATCTGGATCTGGAGCGCCGCGTGGCCATCGCGCGTCAACACAACGCCGATCTGTTCATCTCGCTGCACGCTGACGCATCCGCGAATCGCGAAACGCGGGGGGCCTCCATCTACACCCTGTCCGAATCCGGTCAGGCGCGCAGCCGCAACACGACACGGACGAATGACTGGGGCAGGGAGATCGCCGGCGGAGGGCGGTCGACAGAGGTGGTCGATATTCTGGTCGATCTTTCGGTCCGCGACACCAAAAACCAGTCCTCGGCCTTCGCTGAGATCCTGATCGGTCAGTTGGTTCAAGTCAGTCCTCTGTTGCGGAATTCCCACAGAGAGGCGGGATATGCTGTTCTTCTGGCGCCAGATGTGCCAGCGGTTCTGATGGAAATGGGATTTATGTCCAATCGCCAGGACGAAGCCAATTTAACATCAACTACTTACCGCCAGAATCTGATGCGCGCCGCAGCCCAGGCCATCGATGATTATTTCACTGCGCGCCAGCTCCAATACGCCGGAGGATGAGCGGGCGGCTTGGCCCGGCGCGGCCGGGGCGCCATATGATCGCCAAGAACTTTCGGCTATTCGGGACGTTGGACGACTGAAGGGCCAGACGAATGACATCCGGCATGAAATGGACATTGCGGATCGGGGTCGCGGGCATGGCCGTGGCGGCGGTCGCAGGGCTCGTCGTCTTCGCCTATGCCGCGATCTATGTGGTCCGGGTTACCGATGATCTACCGGATTTCGCCCAGCTTGCGGATTATGAGCCGGCGATCACCACCCGTGTCCATGCCGGCGACGGCACTCTGATCGCCGAATACGCGATCGAAAATCGCGCCTTCGTGCCGATCGAGTCGGTCCCTCCTGTCGTGATTGAGGCGTTCCTGTCCGCTGAGGACAAGAATTTTTACCGCCATGACGGGCTGGATTATGTCGGCATCGCCCGCGCCGGAGTGAATTATGTCGCCTATAAATTCGCGGGCGGCGGTTCGCTTCAGGGCGCCTCGACCATCACCCAACAGGTGGCGAAAAACTTTCTGCTGTCCAGTGATCGCACCTTCGACCGCAAAATCCGCGAAATGGTGCTGGCGCGGAAAATCGAACGCACGCTCTCCAAGGACCGCATTCTGGAGCTGTATCTGAACGAAATTTATCTCGGCGCGCGGTCTTATGGCGTGGCCGCCGCGGCGCTGAACTATTTCGGCAAGCCGCTGGATGAGCTGACGCTGGCCGAGGCCGCCTATCTGGCCGCCCTGCCCAAGGCGCCGAACAACTACAATCCAAACACTGCCAAATCCGAAGCGATCAGCCGGCGCAACTGGGTGCTCAGCCGGATGCAGAATAACGGCTACATCACTCGCGACGAGGCGCGTCTGGCCAGCTCCGACGATCTGGTTGTTACGCGCCTGCGGTTCGGCGTGCAGACGCCGGAAGCGGAATATTTCGCCGAGGAGGTTCGCCGGCAACTGGTTTCCATGGCCGGCGAACGGGCGCTGTATGACGGCGGCCTGTCGGTGCGCACCTCCGTGGATATGGAAATGCAGCGCGCCGGCCGCGACGCTCTGCGGGCCGGCATGATCGATTATGACCGGCGTCATGGCTGGCGCGGCGCTTTTGCCCAAATCGACGCCGGCGACGGCTGGGCGGAACGTCTGGCCGAGATCGAGACCCTGGCGGATCTGGACGACTGGCGCCCGGCGCTGGTGCTGGCGGTTTCGGGCAATTCGGCGAATCTGGGCTTTGTCGACGGCTCGACTGGCGCGCTGCCCGCTGAAGGCGTGCGCTGGACCGGCCGCAGCCTCGCCAATGTGATCTCTTCCGGCGACGTGATCTATGTGTCGCCGGGCGAGGCCGAGGGCCAGTTCGAGCTGCAACAGGTTCCGCAAGTCTCCGGCGCCTTCATGGCGATGGACCCGCATACCGGCCGCGTGCTGGCGATGGTCGGCGGATTCAGTTTCCAGCATTCGGAATTCAACCGCGCGTCGCAGGCGTGGCGGCAGCCTGGCTCCTCGTTCAAGCCGATCGCTTACGCCGCTGCGATGGAAAACGGCATGACGCCCTCCACCGTGGTGCTGGACGCGCCCATCGTGCTGGACGCGGGGGACGGCCAGTATTACCGGCCGTCCAACTATTCCAACGATTTTTATGGGCCCTCCACCCTGCGCCGTGGCCTGGAACAGTCGCGCAATGTCATGACCGTGCGGATGGCGCGTGAAATCGGCATTGAGCACATCGCCGAATATGCCGAGCGATTTAGCGTCGCCGACCGTGTTCCCGCCTATGCATCGATTGCGCTGGGCGCACAGGAAACGACGCTGTGGCGCATGATGGGCGCCTATTCGGTGCTGGCCAATGGCGGCATCAAGGTGACGCCCAGCGTCATCGACCGGGTGCAGGACCGTTACGGCGTGACCATCTATCGCCACGATGCGCGCCTGTGCGACGGCTGCGCGGCGACGGAGTGGACCGGCCAAGCAGAGCCCGTTCTGGCCGATGCGCGTTCTCAGGTCGTCGACCCCGTCACCGCCTATCAAATCACCTCGATGTTGCAGGGCGTTGTGGAACGCGGCACGGCCACGCGCCTGCGCGCCGTCGGCAAGACGCTGGCCGGCAAAACCGGCACCACCAACGACCATAAGGACGCCTGGTTCATCGGTTATTCGCCGGACCTGGTGGCTGGCGCCTATATTGGCTACGACCAGCCGCGCGATCTCGGATACGGCGAGACAGGCGGCCGCACCGCGGCTCCGATCGTGCGCGACTTCTTCATGGCCGCGCTGGATGGCGTCGCCGATGTGCCCTTCCGCGTGCCGCCGGGCGCAAGTCTGGTTCCGATCAATCCGCGCAGCGGCGAGCGTATGGGGTTTGGCTCGGCGGGCTCCATTCTGGAGGCGTTCCGTCCGGGCACGGAGCCGGGGCGCAGCATGGCTTCGTCGTCTTCGCAGGGCGGAGGTTTTCGCATTCCGGGAGCTGGCGATTTCGGTCGTGGCGGCGCGTCCTCGATGATCGCTCCGCCAGCGGTCGCCGCGGCGGCGCCCACGGAAGCGGAGCCGGCCGCGCCGGCGCGGCTCGACGGCATTTATTGACGCCTCCATATTGACGCCGCGTCTCCGGGCGCGTTTGTTCCGTCTATTCATACCCCCCATTATGCGGCCATTCTCCGGGCCTTGGATTTTTCGACATCATGCGAGCCGACATCGAATCCCGCGCCGAGCAGATCAAGCAGTCGATTGAACTGCTGAGGAGGCGTCTTTGACTGGGATAGCGCGAACCGCCGTCTGGACGAACTGAACGCCCGCGCCGAAGACCCGGCGTTGTGGAACGATCCTGGTCGTGCGCAAAGCCTGATGCGCGAGCGCAACCGGCTGGATTCTTCCATCGGTGCGGTGCGGATGCTGGAATCAGAGCTGTCCGACACGCTGGAGCTGGCGGAGATCGCTGACGCCGAGGGTGAGGCCGCGTTGCTGGACGAGGCGGCGCAGGTGCTGGAGACGCTCGCCGCCCGCGCTGCGGAGGCAGAGCTGGCCGCGCTGCTGTCCGGCGAGGCGGACGGCAATGATTCCTATCTAGAAATCCATGCCGGGGCAGGGGGAACGGAGAGCCAGGACTGGGCGCAGATGCTGCTGCGCATGTATCTGCGCTGGGCCAATGCGCGGGGATATGCAACCGAGATTGTAGAGGAAAGTCCGGGCGAGGAGGCGGGGATCAAGTCCGCCACGGTGCTGGTCAGGGGCGAGAACGCCTATGGCTGGCTGAAAACCGAATCCGGGGTGCATCGTCTGGTGCGCATCTCGCCTTTCGACTCCAACGCCCGCAGGCACACCAGCTTTGCCAGCGCCTGGGTCTATCCGAAGGTCGATGACACGATTGAGATCGAGATTCTGGACAAGGATGTGCGCACCGACACCTATCGCGCGTCGGGCGCCGGAGGCCAGCACATCAACAAGACCGACAGCGCGGTGCGTCTGACCCATATGCCCACCGGCATTGTCGTGGCGTGCCAGGCCGACCGCAGCCAGCACAAGAATCGCGCCACGGCCTGGGAAATGCTGCGCGCGCGACTTTATGAAGCGGAACTGCGCAAACGCGAGGAAGCGGCCCAGGCCGAGGCCGACTCCAAGACCGAGATCGGTTGGGGCCGGCAGATCCGCTCTTATGTGTTGCAGCCCTATCAGATGGTGAAGGATCTGCGCACCGGCGTGGAGACATCCGATACGCAAGGCGTGCTGGATGGCGATCTGGACCGCTTCATGGCGGCGTCGCTGGCTGCGCGGCTGGGCGGCGAGACAGCCGAGGTCGAAGACCTTGATGCTTAGAAGACATCAAAGCTGAAAGAGAACAGCCCCGGACACGGAGTCCGGGGCTGTCTTTTGTCACAATCGAACGCGACTGAATCAGCCTGCGTTGAGCGCCTTGTCGGCCGGCACGCTGGCCGAAGTGCCGGAGGGGGCGGCCGCCGCGGGAGCGCCGCCCGGATAAAAGGGCGCGGCGCCGGGTTTTTTCGGCTGGCTGGCGGAATTGGTTTTAGAACGAGACTCGGACAGCGGATCGTCGGCGCGGCGGCACTGGCCTTCGAAATAGGCGCCGGCCTCAATGCTGAGCGTGGAGTGGATGATGTCGCCTTCAATGCGCGAGCTGGCGGCCAGACGCACTTCCCGCGCGCGCAGCGAGCCGATCAGATGGCCGTGGATCACGGCGAGGTCTGCCTCCACTTCGCCCTTGATCGAAGCGTTCTCGCCCAGCGTCAGCGATCCGGCGCGCACGTCGCCCTCCACAGCGCCATCGAGCTGGATTTCGCCTTCGGAATACACAGTTCCGGTAATGACGAGATCGGGGCCGAGAATGGAGGCTGCTCCTCCGGCCGATGCGCGGCGCCGCGCAGGTTGCGGCGTCTGGATGTTAAGCGGGTCGGCCATGGGCGTGTTGTCGTCTTTAGCTTTGTTGAACATGTCTGCCGGCTTTCAAGAATTTGGAGGGATCCTGGACTTTGCCCTGGAACCATACCTCATAATGAAGGTGGGTGCCCGTGCTTCTTCCAGTAGACCCCATGGATCCGATCAGGTCACCGGCGCTGACCTTATCGCCCGTCTCGACATGGATTTGTGACAGATGGCCATAGCGGGTCTTGAACCCGTTGCCATGGTCCACCTCGATCGTACGGCCATAGCCGCCGCGCCAGCCCGAAAAGCTGACCACGCCCGCGGCGGTAGTCACCACCGGAGCGCGATGATAGGCGGCCAGGTCCAGCCCGGTGTGATAGGCAGTGCGCCGTGTGAACGGATCGACGCGGCCACCGAACGTGCTGGAGACGCGATGATCGACAGGCACCGGCGTGCGGAAGGGTGCGGCGGCGATGGCGCGGGCGAGATCCTCGGCCTCGGCCACGCGCTCGGCGACTTCAGCGAAGCGCTCGCCGAATTCCTCGTCCAGGTCCAGACCCGGCGCGATCTCGGACAGGTCCAGCTCTACCAGCGGTCCGCCAACCCCCTGCGCCGGTTCGGCGAGCAGGTCTTCGACTTTCAGTCCGGCCATTGCAATGGCTTCGCGGGCCGCGGTGATGCGCGCCTCGGCGACATCCGCGGCCAGAGACATCATGCGTTCCTGTTCGACACGCAGGGCTGCGATGCGCAGGGCCGCGGGCTGATCCGCGGCGTCGCCGCGCAACGCAACCGCGTGCATCTGCGCGGGCCGGGCCGGAGCCTGGCTCTGCGCCGTTGCTGCGACAGCAGGTGTGGCGGCAACCCGGGTTGTGGGCGCGGTCAGGTCGGAATCGTCGCCCATCAGCACGCGCAGGGCAGCGTGCCGGACTTCAAAATCGTCGGCGATCTGACGGAATTCGCTGGTGCGGGTTTCCAGCAGCGCCAGCGCGGAAGCTTCGCGTGAGCGCGCCTCCTGCAACAGACGCTCATAGCGCGCCAGCTTGCTCTGCGAAGCAGCGGCGCGAATGTCGATAGCGTGGCCGCGCAGCGCGAAACTCGTGGACGCGAAAGCAAGCCACGCCGCGACCATGACAAGGGCGCCGACACATGCGAGCTGCACGCCTGTGGATATGGTGACGTAGGAAACTTTCCCTTCCGCCCGGTGATAAATCTGCCGTTCTGGAAACCAGCGTGTGATGGCCGCTCGCAGGCGGCCGCCATTCCGCGCCTTCATGCCCTCTGGGCCCCCACCCTCTAACTCCCCAATAAGGTCCATGAAAGCGTAACCCGGCTCATGATTCAAGCACATAGCGCGAGCCGGATGGTGCCGGTTTATGGTTGAGTGGACGTTAACGTCCGCCTTCCGGTTCGCAGTCAGGATAGTTCCACAACCGCATCAAGGACTTGCGGGACATGGCCCGGAACGCGCACATTGCGCCAGAGATGTGCGATGCGTCCTTTTGCGTCAATCAGAAAGGTGGATCGCTCGACACCCATGTATTTGCGGCCATACAGGGTTTTTTCCTTCCACACGGCGTAAAGATTGCAAACCTCGCCATCTTCATCCGACGCGAGAGTAACGGCCAGATCATGTTTCGCTTTGAATTTGTCATGTCTGGCCGGATTATCCCGCGACACGCCCAGAATCTCCGCGCCCGCGGCGCGAAACGCCTTGATGTTCTGGCTGAATTCCTGCGCCTGGCGTGTGCAGCCGGACGTATCGTCCTTGGGATAGAAATAGAGAACCAGCGTCTTGCCGTGATAGTCGCGCAACCGAGCACGGCCGCCGCTATCGGCGGGAAGGTCGAAATCGGGGGCGGGATCGCCAGCTTCGGGAATCTTGCTCATGGAGTCTGCCTAGGCATGGATGGCGCGCGGGTCCAGACCGGACGGGGCGGGAGCTGCGCCGCATGACCCGGCGCGTAGGCCTGATCCTGGCGGAAGTCGCCACGCTGGTTCTGGTCGTCGCGCTGGCGGGCGCTGCGCTGCTGGTGTTCGGGCTCAGCGGGCGGCAGATTGACGCAGGCCTGTTGCGCGAGCCGGCGGAGCGCGCCTTCGCCAGCGCCTTTTCCGACCAGTATGTGCGCATCGGCGGAATCAGCAGCGAATGGTCGGCGGACGAGCGCGCCGTGGTCGTTACCGCGACCGATGTGACGATTCTGGACGCGGAAGGGCAGGAGCTGGCGCACGCCACGCGGCTGGCCGCCGCCCTGCCGGCGTTCAGTCTGCTGCGCCGTCAGTTCCGCCCCGTGCGGATTGAGGCGGAAGGCGGGGCCTTCACCTTGTTGCGCGATGTGTCGGGCCGTGTCCGGCTGCATGTCGGGCCGCCGGAATCCTCCGTGGCGGATGCGCTGCCGCAGGGCGCCGCGGGGATGCCGGAATTGTCCCGTCTGCGCGGACTCCATCTTTCCCGCGTCACGCTGCATGTCGTGGATTCCATTGCCGATCTGCGCTGGCGGATCGAAGACGCCGGGCTGGATTATGCCGGGGCCGATGGCGAGGCGCATGGCGGAGCTTCCGGCCGCCTGGTGCAGCCCGGCGGCGACGCCATGCTTTCGGCGCGTGTGCAGGCGCGGCGTACCCGCACCGAGATCGATATCGACATTACCGGTCTTAATGGCGCGCATTCCGCACCCAGGCGCGGCGCCATGGCGTTGCTGAGCGCGCTGGATGCGGACGCGAGCGCCAGTCTTCGCGCCGTGCTGGCGCAGGACCGGTTGCAGAGCGTAACGCTGCGCGCCGAGGCCGGGGAAGGGCGGCTGGTGGTTGGCGATAGTGGCGGGGATGGAGACGGCGATAGCGGCATTGCCCTGCACGCCGCGGTGATCGCCATTGATTTCGATGTCGCCCAGCGGCGCGCGACATTGCGCGAGGCGCGTATCGATTCCAGCCGCGCTGTATTGGCGGCGCGCGGCCATATCGAGGGGCCGGTGGAAGACGGCGGCTTTCTGTTCGATCTTGAATTCAACGAGCCGGTTTTCCGGTTCGGCGATGCGGATCCGGCGGCCGCTGACTGGGCGACGGTGCGCGGCCGTTTCATGCCCTCCGGCCGGATGGCCCGGCTGGATTTGCTGGAGGCGGGACTGGGTCCCATGACGGCGCGGATGTCCGGTTCGGCCGGTCTGGCGCCGGGGCCCAGCGGCCGGCTGCGCCCGGTCCTTTCGCTGACCGGCCCGCTGGCGGGGGAATCCTCGCCCCAGGATGTGCTGCGCTTCTGGCCGGCAGGGTTCGCCGACGGTGGACGCGACTGGATCGAGGCGAATGTCGAGGCCGGCCGTATCCATGACGCGCATGTAACCCTGGATCTGTCCCCGGAAAAGATTGAGGCGGGGGTTCTGACCGACGAGATGCTGACCATTACTTTCCGCGTGGAGGGCGGCCGGGCGCGGTATCTGGCCGATCTGCCGCCGGTGACAGAGGCGGCGGGCGCGGCGGTGCTGCATGGCAATTCCTTTTCCATGACGCTCGACAGCGGACGTATCGGCGATATTACGCTCGACAGCGGGGCCGTGGAGATTCCGCGTCTGTTTCCGCGCGGCGCGCTGGCGCGCATCGCAGGACGGGCGCGCGGCAGCGTCACCGACATGCTGACCCTGCTGGATTACGAGCCGCTGGGTTTCCCGGGGGCCTTCGGCGTCGACCCGGATTCTGTCAGCGGTGAAGGCGTGATGGAGTTTTCGGTCTGGCGGCCGATGCGCCGCTCCGTCGCCGCCCGCCGTGTCGGGTTTTCGGTAGAGGGCGTGTTTGAGGACGTAGCCGCGCCGGGCCCACTGCCCGATTTTCCGATCACGGACGGGCGTGTGACGTTGCGCGCCACACCGCAGGGCATGGTGGCGTCCGGACCGGCGCGCATCGGCCCGGTCGAGGCGGTGGTGGAGTGGCGTCAGGATTTCTTCTCAGGCGATGCGCCGGGCACACGCTTCGACATTTCGGGCGCGCTGGACCAGGCCGATTTCGATGCGCTGGGCGCACCGTTGCGCGCCTTTGTCGACGGGCCGGTTCCGGTACGCATACAGACTGTTGGCAATGGCCTGGACATCCAGCAGGCCGATCTGCGGGTAGATCTCGGCCCCGCTGCGCTGGATGTTGGGGCCTGGCGCAAGCCCGCCGGAGCGCCGGGAGAGGCGCGCCTGACGCTGGAGCGCGATGGGGAGACGGGCGAGGTCCGGCTGGAAAATGCCGGATTAACCGGGCCGGGTCTGGATGTGGCGGCGCGTGCGCTGCTGGGCCCGGACGGACGGCTGATG
The DNA here is from genome assembly GCA_050486445.1 of Euryhalocaulis sp. Classification (GTDB taxonomy): domain Bacteria; phylum Pseudomonadota; class Alphaproteobacteria; order Caulobacterales; family Maricaulaceae; genus Euryhalocaulis. The sequence continues at coordinate 22,580 of JBJHDH010000015.1, read as the reverse complement.
GCGGCCGAGATCGCGCCGCTGCGTCTGGAGGGCTATGCCGATCTCGACCGGATCGTGGCCGGGCGCGAGGGTGAAACGCTGCGCCTTTCGCTCGCGGGCAGGCACATGGACGCTTCGCAGTGGGTTTCCGGCCTGTCGCGCGGCGCCGCGGGCGGGGTTGGCGTTCCGCTGCTGCTCGACGCCCAGATCGACCGGCTGTCGCTCGGACCCGAGGCGGAGCTGACCGAGGCGCTGCTGTCGCTGTCGCATGACGGCGAGATGCTCACCACGCTGACGCTGGACGCGCTCGCGGACGGCCGCCCGGTAGATGCGCGCCTGCTGCCGACCGGGGGCGCGGTCCGCACGTTCGACGCTCACGCGGAAGACGCCGGCCTGCTGGTCCGCACGCTGTTCGGCGCCCGCGGTGTGCGCGGGGGAACGCTGCATCTCACCGGGGCCTCGTCCGAGCCCGGGGCGCCGTGGCTCTTCGAGGCGCGGATGAACAATTTTACCGTGACGCAGGCGCCGATCCTGGCGCGTATCCTGTCGCTGGCTTCGCTGGGCGGGCTGGCCGAGACGCTGGGCGGCGAGGGGATGAGCTTTTCCGAATTTCAGGCGCGCGCTGCGCTGGCGAACGGACGGCTGACGATCAGTGAAGGCCGCGCCGTGGGCGCATCGCTGGGCGTCACGGTCAATGGCGAGGTCGATCTTTCACGCCAGGCGCTGGCGTTGAATGGCGCGGTGGCGCCGGCCATGTTTCCGAACCATGTGCTGGGCGACGTGCTGGGCGCGCGCCCGGGCGAGGGGCTGTTCGCCTTTTCCTATACGGCGAGCGGACCGTTCAGCGGCGCCACGGTTCTGGTCAATCCGCTGTCGGGGCTGGCGCCCGGATTTCTGCGCCGCCTGTTCGAGACCGGCGCGCAGTTACCGCCGGATGAGGAATGACTATTCCGGCGTGACCAGCACGATGCGCTTGCCGAGCTGGACCTTGAAGGCGCCGATCTCGGGGAGCAATTCGTCATAAGAGTGCATGCGCGGTTCGGCGATACGCTGGTCATTGATGCGGACCGCGCCCTCGGCGATCTTGCGCTTGGCCTCGCCCATCGAGGCGGCGAGACCGGCGGCCTTCACCAGCGCGGCGGTGGCGTAAGGCGCGGCGCCTTCGATCATGGTGCGCGGCAGATCGGCGGAAGTCGCGCCCTGCTCGAACGTGGCGCGCGCGGCGGCCTCCGCGCTCTCGGCGGCGGCGCGGCCGTGCAGCATCGCCGTCGCCTCGTTAGCCAGCACGATCTTGGCGGCGTTGATCTCCGCGCCTTCCAGCGCTTCCAGCCGGGCGATCTCGTCCAGCGGCACGTCGGTGAACAGTCGCAGGAAGCGGCCGACATCCGCGTCCTCTGTGTTGCGCCAGAACTGCCAGTATTCGTAGGAGCCGAGCAGGTCGTCGTTCAGCCACACCGCGCCCTCGGCGGTCTTGCCCATCTTGGCGCCCGAAGCGGTGGTGATGAGCGGCGTGGTGAAGCCGAACGTCTCCGCGCTATCCACACGGCGGCACAGCTCCACGCCATTGAGGATGTTGCCCCACTGGTCGGCGCCGCCCAGTTGCAGGCGGCAATTATAGCGGCGGAACAGCTCGAGGAAGTCGACTGCCTGAAGCAGCATGTAGTTGAATTCGAGGAAGGTGAGGGGCTGTTCCCGTTCCAGCCGCAGCTTGACGCTGTCAAAGGTCAGCATGCGGTTGATGGTGAAGTGCGCGCCGTATTCCCGCAGGAAGTCCAGATAGCCGAATTTCGACAGCCACTCGTCATTGTCCACGACAATGGCGTCGGTGGGTCCCTCGCCGATGGAGAGCAGTTTTCCGAACGGCTTGAGGATGCCTTCCTTGTTCGCCGCGATCTGCGCGTCGGTGAGCATGGAGCGCGACTTGTCCTTGCCGGAGGGGTCGCCGATCTTGGTGGTGGCGCCGCCCAGCACGATGATCGGCTTGCAGCCGGCCTGCTGCATCCGGCGCAGCAGCATGATCTGCACCAGCGAGCCGACATGCAGGCTGGAGGCGGTGGCGTCAAAGCCGATATAGCCGACCAGCCCGCCGGGTTTGGCGGCCTCGTCCAGGCCCTCAATGCTGGTGGCCTGGTAGAGATAGCCCCGCTCTGTGAGCAGGGTGACGAGCTTTGATTTGTAGGTCATGGTGCGCGATCCGTTCCGGGGCGGCCTATAGCAACAGGGATGGGCATGGCAAGCAGGGTCATGCGGGCGATGGGATTCATGACCGGCACGTCGCTGGACGGGCTGGACTGCGCCATTCTGGAAACGGACGGCGAGACCCATATCGTTCCCGGCCCTGCGGAATGCACGCCGTTCGAGCCGGAATTGCGCGCGCTGCTGGAGGAGGCGGTTTCCGCCGCCCGCGCATGGGCGTTTGAGGGGCCGGAGCCGGACATCTTCGCGGCGGCGGGCGATGCGCTTTCCCGCGCCTGCGCGGCGGCGGGGCTGGACCTGCTGGACAAGGCCGGGATGGCGCCGGGCGATGTCGATCTGATCGGGTTTCACGGCCAGACCGTGCTGCACCGCGCCCCGGCGGACGGGCGCGTTGGCGCCACCAGACAGATCGGCGATGGCGCGCTGCTGGCGGCGCTGACCGGGATTGGCACGGTAGATGATTTCCGCAGCGCCGACGTGTCGGCGGGCGGGCATGGCGCGCCGCTGGCCGCGCTCTATCACGCCGCGCTGTTGCAACGTGACGGCTGCGTTCCGCCCTCCAGATCCAAATCGGGCGCCGCGCTCAATCTCGGCGGCGTGGCGAACCTGACTCTGGTGGGCTCGGACGGGATTGTGACCGCGTTCGATTGCGGTCCGGCCAGCGGCCCCATCGACCAGTGGGTGCGCGCCAATGGCGGCGGCATGATGGACGCGGGCGGCGTGCTGGCCGCCAACGGGCGCGTGGACGCGGCGCGGCTGGCGGCGCTGCTGGCCAATCCGTTCTTCGACGCGCCGCCGCCCAAATCACTGGACCGCTATGAATTCACGCACGAGCTGGCGGCGGGGCTGTCGCTGGAGGATGGCGCCGCGCTGCTGACCGAGCTGGCCGCCGCCGGCGTGGCGCGCGGGCTGAAATGGGCGGGCTCGCCGCCGGAGCAGCTCGTGGTCTCGGGTGGCGGACGGCGCAATAACGCGCTGATGGCGGCGCTGGCCCGACTTTGCACGCCCTCCCGCGTGCTGCCGGCGGAGGCGGCGGGGTGGCGCGGCGATGTGCTGGAGGCGGAGCTGTTCGCCTGGCTCGCCGTGCGCCATATGCGCGGCCTGCCGCTGACTGCGCCCTCGACGACGGGAGTTCCGCGGCCGATGCCGGGCGGCGTGCTGCACAGCGCGCCGGGCGCGCCGGCCCGCCGGGCTGGGTGAGGCTTTCTCTTCATCAGGCGTAACGCGCAGGGGAGGATCAACCGCGCCCTGTTTTCAGGCATCTCGTTTTCAGAAATCCAGGCGCACGCCTGTAGCGCCGCGCGGTGAGCCGCCGGGCTATGGAACAATGTGGGGATGCGGAGCACCAGCTACGAACCCGATTTATTTACGGCGCCAAGAGGAAGTTTGGGCTCCCGCCGGCGCTCCGCGTGTGGATTTCCCGGAAGCTCTCGCCACCGATTCCAGCGTGGGATTTGGAACGGTCGGTCGTTTAGTGCCGTCCGCCTCTCCACGAGCCGCGCCGGGCAGCCGGGGCATCACCCCCTTCGCCGGACGCGCCACACACGCCCCGCCGCCAATGGTGATGGCCATCTTCCCCAGGCGGCGGAACCGGGGCCAGAATAAGCCCGCCAGCGGGGGTATGGAGATTCCGCGGAATTTCCCCGCATTTTTTCCAGCAACACGTTGAAAAGTAAAACCCAGGCCACCACAAAACACACGGCGCATGGGTTTGGCACCAGAATGAGCCATGGCAAGACACAATGCGTCCTCACACAATCCATCCTCCAACCACCCCAGTCCCGCCGACGCGATGCGCGTGGCAATGACGGCGCTGATGCGCGAAATCGAAACCCGGCCGCATAAAGCCGGCGCGGCGGCGGCGAAGCTGGCGTCGCTGGCCAGGGCGCTGGGCGCCGAGGAGGCGCGCATCGCCGCCGCTGTCCCGCAGTATCCAGGCTGTCCGCCCGGCATGACGCCGCAGGACATGATGGACGCGCATCAGGCGATGGAAGACGAGATCACCGAGCTGATCGAGGCGCGGGTGCAGGAGCGGGTCGCGCCGAGGCTGGAGGAAGCCGTCGAAGCGCGGCTGGCCGAGATGGGTCTGGCCGAGATGCGGCCTGCCTGCGCGGAGCCGAGGCCCCGCTTCGGCGAAGGCAGGGGGGAGGAAGATGGCGATGCGCAATTCGGGAACCATGTTTCCGGCCCTTTAATTCGACGGGTATAATCAAGCCGCCTATGAGCGGGCCCGGCGCAGGCTGTGGGCCAACGTCGATTTGATCCGGCGCATGGCGGGCGTGCGGCGGGCGGAGTGATGCTGGCGCTTCGGAACAGGAGAGCCGGCCATGACAAAGCGCGTCGTCATCATTCAGGGGCATCCGGACGCAGGGGCGCCGCATCTGTGTCATGCGCTGGCGGACGCCTATGCGGAAGGGGCGGCGGAGGCGGGCGCCAGCGTGGAGACGGTGGATGTGGCGCGGCTGGATACTCCGTTGCTGCGCAGCCAGCGCGAATGGATTCACGAGCCGGTTCCGGAAGGATTGCAGGCCGCCCGCGCAGCCATCGGCGCAGCGGACCATCTGGTGATTATCTATCCGCTCTGGCTGGGGACGATGCCGGCCTTGCTGAAAGCGTTTCTGGAGCAGGTCGCCAGACCGGCGCCGGATGGCGCGCTGGTCCCCAACGCCAGCGGCAAGGGGTGGAAACCCGGATGGCGCGGCAAGTCGGCGCGCGTGATCGTGACGATGGGTATGCCGGGGCCGGTCTATCGCTGGTTTTTCCGCGCCCACAGTCTCAAGAGTCTGGAACGCAACATCCTGCGCTTTGTCGGCATTCGCCCGGTGCGGGACACGGTGTTGGGGCTGGTGGAAGGCGCGGGGCCGAAGCGCCGGGACAAATGGCTGGACCGGATGCGCCGGCTGGGCCGGCGCCTGGCCTGACTTTTCAGAGCGCGCTCCGTGTTCCGCGCCCCGTCAGCCCCTTCCCAGAAACGGCTGGCCGATGGGGAAGATGGTCGTGTCGAGCTGGTTCGCCTCGTCCGGCAGGTCGGCGGCGAACACCACGGCGCGGCCGATATCGGCGGGATCGAGCGAGTCGCGCCCGGCGGTGTGGCCGGCGTCTTCGCCAAAGCCGGTGGCGGTGAAGCCCGGATGAATGACCGAGCAGGTGATGCCGTAGTCGCGGCCTTCCAGACCCATTGCGCGGTTCATGCCCTCCAGCCCGAATTTGGCGGCGACATAGGCGACCGCGCCCATGCGCGGCATTTTCGCGCTGATCGAGCCGATGGAGATGATGCGGCCGCGCCCCTGCTGTTTCATGATGCGGAACGCCTCGCGCCCGGTCAGGAAGACCGAGGTGATGGAGGCGTCGAGCACGGTGCGCCATTCTTCGTAGGGCATGTCCTCGATGCGCGTGGCCTGCGCCACGCCGGCGACATTCACCAGAAGATCGAGCGAACCCAGATGCGCGTGCGCCTTGCTGAACAGATTGGCGACGTCCGCCTCTTTGGTCACGTCAGCCTGCACGGGCAGGGCCTGACCCTTGCCGCGCGCATTGATCTCGCCGGCCACGGCGGCGAGCTTGTCAGCGCGGCGCGCGGCGATGACGAGCTTCATGTTCTGCGCCGCGAGGGCGTGGGCCACAGCCTCGCCAATGCCGGAACTGGCGCCCGAGACGATGACTGTGCGGCCATTCAGGCGGCCGCTGAGAAAGCCGGAACCGGAATCAGTCATCGGAATCGTCCTCTTCGTCGTCGGAGAGTGCGCTTTCGTCGTATTCGGCGGGCTCGTCTTCGTGCGCGATCTCGGCATAGCCGCCATAGGCGGGCGGCAGGCGGGAATCGAGATAGGCGTCGATCTTCTTCACCAGCGGATCGACCTTGCCGGTGAAGAAATGCCCGGCGCCCTTGACCGAGTCATGGGTGATGACACGGCCCTTCTGCACCCGGATGCGCGGCACGGCGCGGGCGATGTCGTCATGCGGCACGATGGTGTCGGATTCGCCCGAAACGATCACGCCCGAGGACGGGCAGGGCGCCAGGAACGAGAAATCATACATATTGGTGGGCGGCGCGACGGCGACGAAGCCGTCAATCTCTGGCCGGCGCATCAGCAATTGCATGGCGATATAGGCGCCGAAACTGTGGCCTGCGACCCAGGTGAAATGGGCGTGGGGGTTGATTTCCTGGAACCAGTCCAGCGCCGTGGCGGCGTCGGACAGCTCGCCCAGGCCCTGGTCCCAGCTTCCCTGGCTGCGGCCGACGCCGCGGAAATTGAAGCGCAGCACGCCAAAGCCGCGCTCCTTGAAAATGTCGTAGAGCGCCAGCGTAAGCTGGCTGTTCATATGGCCGCCCCCGTTGGGATGGGGGTGCATAATCATGGCGATGGCCGAATTCTGCGTGCGGCCGGGACGATAACGCCCTTCCAGGCGGCCGGCGGGGCCGGGGATAATGACGTCAGGCATAGGGCATCCGCTGCAGTTTCAGGGGCTGGCGGCGCATGTAATACTTGACCAATTCAGTCAGGTTTACTAGGTCGAGCATGTGCGCCGCAGGGCGCGCGCCTATAACAAAGCCCGCGCCGGATTGCGAGCTTTGTAAGCGGCGTCCTGCTTCACACCCCTGTTTCACGGATAGGCGTTGGGGCAGGGACAGGCTCTGGAGTTCGGTCATGCAGCTTTCGGCCAAGGGACGTTACGCGGTCACCGCCATGGGCGCGCTGGCGCGCGCCGGCGGCGCGCCGCTTTCGGCGGCGGAGATCGCGGAGAACGAACATATCGCCGCGCCGTTCCTGGACCAGATTCTGGCGCGGCTGCGCCGGGCGGGGCTGGCCGAAAGCGTGCGCGGGCCGGGCGGCGGCTATCGCCTGGCCGAGGCGCCGGGCGACATCACCATCGCCGCGATTCTGGAGGCGGTGGAGGAACGGCTGGTCATCACCGGCTGCCGCGAGGATGGCGCGCCCTGCACCGGGGCGGCGCATCGCTGTCTCAGCCACGATCTGTGGGTGGCGTTCGGACGCCATATCGCCGGATTTCTGCACACGGTGACGCTGGCCGATCTGGCCGCCGGCCGCTTTCCCGGCGTCGATGCGCGCGGGCAGAGCGCGGCGCGCCATATGGCGCAGCAACAGATTCAGCAATGAGCATAGGACATGAGCGTCTATCTGGATCATAATGCGACCTCGCCGCTGCGCCCCGAGGCGCGCGCGGCGATGCTGGCGGCGCTGGATATTGGCGGCAACGCCTCGTCGGTGCATACGCCGGGGCGCAAGGCGAAAGCGGCGCTGGAAAACGCGCGCGAGCAAGTGGCGGGCGCCGTGGGCGCCTGCGCGGAGGATGTGATTTTCACATCCGGCGGGACCGAGGCGAACACTCTGGCGTTGCGCGGCGGGTTGAAGGGCCATGGCCTGAACCGGCTGATCGTTTCGGCCATCGAGCATGTCAGCGTGCTGGAGACGGCGCGGGCGCTGGCGCGCGAGGGCGCGGCGGAACTGGTCATCCTGCCTGTTCTGCCATCGGGCGCGGCGGACACCGGCGCGCTGGAGACGATGCTGCGCGATGGCGGCCCGGCGCTGGTCAGCCTGATGCTGGCCAATAACGAGACCGGCGTGGTTCAGCCGGTGACGGAGGCCGCGCGCATCGTGCGTGAGGCGGGCGGGTTGATCCATGTGGACGCGGCGCAGGCGCTGGGCCGGATGCCGGTGACGATGGCGGAGCTGGGCGCGGACCTGCTGACGCTGTCGGCGCACAAGGCGGGCGGGCCCGTGGGCGTTGGCGCGCTGGTATTGGGCTCGAATGAAAACGGGGGCGCGCGGCTGGCGCGTATCCAGCATGGCGGCGGACATGAGCGCGGCCATCGCGCCGGGACGGAGAATTTGCCCGCCATCGCGGGGTTCGGCGCCGTGGCGGAGCTGGGTCTTTGGAATGTCCGGCTGCTGCAATTCATGACGGAGGAAATTGAGGGAACGCTGGCCGAGGAGTTTCCGGAGATTGTGGTTTTCGGACACCAGCGTGACCGGCTGTACAACACGCTGTGCTTCGCCACGCCGGGCTTTGCCGGCGAGACGCAGGTGATGGCGCTGGACCTGGCGGGCGTCGCGGTCAGCGCGGGCAGCGCGTGCAGTTCCGGCAAGGTTTCGCGCAGCCATGTGCTGGACGCGATGGGGGCGGGTGAGCTTGCCGGTTGCGCCATCCGCGTCTCGCTGGGCTGGAATACAACGGAGGAAGACGTGGCGCGCTTTGTCGAAGCCTGGCGCGGCGCCTATGCACGCATGAAAGCGAGGGCAGCCTGATGGCCGCGAATGTGGAAACGGTGCGCGATGTCGAGGCGCTGGAATCCGACAGATATAAATACGGTTTTCAGACCGATATTGAACAGGAGTTCGCGCCCAAGGGGCTGAACGAAGATATTGTGCGCTTTATTTCGGCCAAGAAGGACGAGCCGGAATGGCTGCTGGACTGGCGGCTGGAGGCGTTTCGCCGCTGGAAGACGATGGAGGAGCCCACATGGGCGCTGCTCTCCTATCCGGCCATCGACTATCAGGACGCCTATTATTACGCCGCGCCGAAGAACGCGGTGAAATATGAGAGCCTGGACGAGGTTCCGCGCGAGCTGCTGGAAACCTATGAGAAGCTGGGCATTCCGCTGCGCGAGCAGGAAACGCTGCTGGGCGTGAAGGGCGCGCCGAAAGTGGCGGTGGACGCGGTGTTCGACAGCGTTTCGGTCGCCACCACGTTCAAGAAGGAACTGGCGAAGGCGGGCGTCATCTTTTCCTCGATCAGCGAGGCGGTGCGCGACCATCCCGAGCTGGTGCGCAAATATCTGGGCAGCGTGGTGCCGCAGAGCGACAATTTCTTCGCCACGCTGAACAGTGCGGTCTTTTCCGACGGCACATTTGTCTACATCCCCGAGGGCGTGCGCTGCCCGATGGAGCTGAGCACCTATTTCCGCATGAACGCGGCGGGCACCGGCCAGTTCGAGCGCACCCTGATCGTGGCGGAGAAGGGCTCTTACGTCTCCTATCTCGAAGGCTGCACCGCGCCGATGCGCGACGAGAACCAGTTGCACGCCGCGGTGGTGGAGCTTGTGGCGCTGGACGATGCGGAGATCAAATATTCCACGGTGCAGAACTGGTGGCCGGGCGACGCGGAGGGCAAAGGCGGCGTCTATAATTTTGTCACCAAGCGCGGCGATTGCCGGGGCGCGCGCTCCAAGATCAGCTGGACGCAGGTGGAGACCGGCAGCGCCATCACCTGGAAATATCCGTCCTGCGTGCTGCGCGGGGACGACAGCCAGGGCGAGTTTTATTCGGTGGCGATCACCAATGGCCGCCAGCAGGCCGACACCGGCACCAAGATGATCCATCTGGGGCGCAATACCCGCTCGCGCATCGTGTCCAAGGGCATTTCGGCGGGGCGGTCGTCCAATGCCTATCGCGGGCTGGTGCGGATCAATCCCACGGCGGCGGGCGCGCGCAATTTCACCCAGTGTGACAGCCTGCTGATCGGCCATGAGAGCGCGGCGCACACCGTGCCCTATGTCGAATGCCGCCGCCGCGACGCGCAATTGGAGCACGAGGCGACGACGAGCCGGCTTTCCGAGGAGCAGATGTTTTACGCGCAGCAGCGCGGGCTGAACGCGGAGGAGGCGGCGGCGCTGCTGGTCAATGGATTCTGCCGCGAGGTGTTGCAGCATCTGCCGATGGAGTTCGCGGTGGAGGCGCAGAAGCTGGTCGCCGTGAGTCTGGAAGGGAGCGTGGGATGAGCGTGGACGAGCAGATCGCGGGCGCCGCGCCCGGCTACGACCTTGCGCTGGACGCTTCCTATAACGGCCTGTTCCAGACGCCGATTGTGGTTGCGCGCCTGAAGAACCCCGATGCGCTGATCGCCGATCTCAAGGCCGCGATCCTTGCACGCAAGGCAAACGACCCGGGCCTGATGCGCTCCAATGTCGGGGGCTGGCATTCCGACGCCGGGATGCCGCAATGGGGCGGCGATGCGGCGCGGATGCTGGCCGATACGGCCGTCGATATGGCGCGGAACATCACCCATTCCGAAGGCTATGGCTGGGACAAGGTGGGATGGGCGGTGCAGATGTGGGCCAATGTTTCCGGTCCCGGCGCCTCCAACATGCTGCATGTGCATCCGGGCAATCTCTGGGCGGCGGTGTTCTATGTCGATCTGGGAATCGGAGACCGCGCGCAGGAGGATGTAGGCGGCGAAATCTATTTCGAGGATCCGCGCTTTCCCGGCGCCTTCATGCATGCGCCTAGTTTCCGCCTGCGCGGGCCGGACGGCCAGCCGCAGCACTGGCAGCACGATTTGCGGCCGCGCGCGGGCGATCTGATCCTGTTTCCGTCCTGGCTGCGGCACGGCGTGCGGCCCTATCGCGGCGATGGCGAGCGCATTTCCATCGCGATGAATCTGGAGCCCGTGCCGCCACAGGGAGGGCCGCGATGAGCGGAACCGCGAAACGCTACTGGTTCGCCCGTTCGGCCAAGGGGCTGCGCGGCCGGACGCCGGTTTCCTGGCAGGGCTGGACGGCGTTCACTCTCTATCTCCTCATCATGCTGACCGGGGTGGGCGTTGTTATCGGATTGGCGCCCGACCGGGCGCTGGCGCTGGTCTTTGCGTTCGCCTGGGCCGGTGTGGCTGTGACAGCCTATATGCTGCTGACGCGGATGACCTGCGATCCCGAACGCAGCGCCGAGGATTACTGGACCGGCCATGTGAACCGTATCAAGCGGGCGCGCGGCTGGCCCGTAGAGACCGATCAAAAATAACAGAAACAAGAGCCATGCTTAGCATCAAAGATATGCACGTTTCCATCGCCGGGAAGGATATCCTGAAGGGCCTCAGCCTGGAGGTTCCGGCCGGCGAGGTGCACGCCGTGATGGGCCCGAACGGATCGGGCAAATCCACGCTGTCTTATTGTCTGGCGGGACGGGACGGCTATGCGCCGGATTCCGGCGTGATCGAGTTTCAGGGCGAGGATATTTCGGAGTTGCCGCCCGACGAGCGCGCGGCGCGCGGCCTGTTTCTCAGCTTTCAGTATCCGCTGGAGCTGGCCGGAGTGCCGACGCTGACCTTTGTGCGCACGGCGCTGAACGCCCAGCGGAGGGCGCGCGGGGCGGAGGAAATGTCCGCCCCCGATTTCATGAAGGCGGCGCGCGAGGCCGCAAGCGCGTTGCGCATCGATTCCGCCATGCTGAAACGGCCGCTGAATGTCGGCTTTTCCGGCGGCGAGAAGAAGCGGATGGAGATTTTTCAGGCGCTGCTGCTGGAGCCGAAATTCCTGATTCTGGACGAGACGGATTCCGGGCTGGATATCGACGCGCTGCGCGTCGTGGCCGAGGGGGTGGAGAGCCTGCGCGCGCCCAATCGCGGAATGCTGGTCATCACCCATTATCAGCGCCTGCTGGACCATCTTTCGCCCGACCGGGTGCATGTGATGGCGGCGGGCAGGATTGTCGCCAGCGGCGGGCCGGAACTGGCGCGCGAGCTGGAGGCCGAGGGCTATGACAAATATCTGAGCGAGGCCGCCTGAATTGACTCCGCTTTCTGTCAAAACGCCCACGCCCGCCGAAAAGGGCTTTGCCGAAGCGTTCGCGACGCTGGACGGCGCCGATGCCGCGCGCGTGGCGTCGTGGGACGTGTTTGCGAAGACCGGCCTGCCGCACCGGCGGGTGGAGGACTGGAAATATTCCGATTTGCGCGCGGCGCTGAAGGAAGCGGACGCGCCGCTGTCGCTGAACGCTATCGGCTTTTCGCCAGCGCCAATGGGCCGCTATGCGCTGGAGGCCGCGCCCGCCCTGACCATGCCGGCGCTGGCCGCCAGTTTCGCCGGGGCGGCGGATGTGTTTGCGCTGGGCGTGGACGCCGAGCCGGTCTGGATCGAGGTTAATGTGCCGGCCGGCGCGGCGCATCACCGGGTGATCGAGATCGACGTAGCGCCGGGCGCGCACGCCAGCGTGGCCGAGACCTATCGCGTGCAGAACGGCGCCTTCGCCAATGTGGCGCTGCGCTATCGCCTGGGCGAGGGCGCGACGCTGGAGCGCGTGATGCGGCAGGAAGATGACGGCGACGGCGTCGTGGTGGTGACGGCTGAAATCGCGCTGGCCGCGCGGGCGCGGCTGAACCAGACCAGCCTGACCTTTGGCGCGCGTCTGGCGCGGCTGGAAACGCATCTGGACCATGACGGGCCGGGCGCGGAAGCGCGGCTGGATGGCGCCTATCTGCTGCGGGCGCGGCGCCATGCCGACCTGACCAGCGTGGTGCGCCATCGCGCGCCGGACTGCCGCACCGCGCAACTGGTCAAGGGCGCGGTGGATGAGCGCGGCGCCGCGGTGTTTCAGGGACGGTTCGTGGTGGAGCAGGCGGCGCAGGGCACGGACGCGCGCATGAAGCACGGCGCGCTGTTGCTGGATGACGGGGCGCAGGCCAACGCCAAGCCGGAGCTGCTGATCTATGCCGACGATGTGCAGTGCGCGCATGGCAATACCGTAGGCGCGCTGGACGAGCAGGCGCTCTTTTACATGCGCAGCCGGGGCGTGGGCGAGGACGAGGCGCGGGCGCTGCTGGTCGAGGCGTTTGTGGCCGAGGCGTTCGCGCATGTGGCGAACGACACGGCGCGGGAGCAGCTTTTGCTGGCCGCGCGGAACTGGCTGGGACGCGCCGCCGGGGGCGTGGGCGACGATCTGGAGGCGATGCTGTGACCGCGGCGCTGAAACATCCTGTGGCGGGGTTCGACCCGCGCGCGATCCGGCCGGAGTTTCCGATTCTCGGCCGCCGGGTGAATGGCGAGGCGCTGGTCTATCTGGACAACGCCGCCAGCGCGCAGAAACCGCGCGCGGTGACCGGCGCGATGATGCACGCGATGGAGCACAGCTACGCCAACGTGCATCGCGGCCTGCATACGCTGGCGAACGAGTCGACGCAGGCATACGAGGGCGCGCGCGCGGATGTGGCGCGGCTGCTGGGCGCGGATTCGCCCCGGCGCATCGTGTTCACGCGCGGGACGACCGAGGCGATCAATCTGGTGGCGTCTTCGCTGGGCGAGAGTTTTGGCGAGGGCGACGAGATCGTGCTCTCAATCATGGAGCATCACTCCAATATCGTGCCGTGGCATTTCCTGCGTGAGCGCAAGGGCGCGGTGCTGAAATGGGTTCCGGTGCTGGCGGACGGCGCGCTGGACATGGACGCCTATGAAGCGGCGCTGGGACCGCGCACAAAACTGGTCGCGCTTACCCATATGTCCAACGTGCTGGGGACGAAGACAGACGGGGCGGCGATTGCGCGGCTGGCCCATGCGCGCGGGATTCCGGTGCTGCTGGACGGCTCGCAGGCCGCGGTGCATGGCGCGCCGGACGTGACGGCGCTGGGCGTGGATTTCTATACGGTGACCGCGCACAAGCTCTATGGCCCGACCGGGATCGGCGCGCTCTACGCCGCTGGCGACTGGCTGGACCGTCTGCCGCCCTATCAGGGCGGCGGCGAAATGATCGAAAGCGTGGCGCGGGATGCGGTGAGCTATGCCGAACCGCCGCACAAATTCGAGGCCGGCACGCCCGCCATTGTGGAGGCCGCCGGATTTGGCGCGGCGGCGCGCTGGCTGATGGCGCAGGACCGCGCCGCCATCGCCGCGCATGAGGCCATGCTGCTGGCGCGCGCCACCGAGGGCGTGCTGGAGCAGGGCGGGCGCGTGCATGGAACGGCGCCGGGCAAGGGCGCGATCCTCAGCTTTTCGTTCGAGGGCGCGCATCCGCACGATCTGGCGCAATTGCTGGACAAATATGGCGTGGCGGTGCGCGCCGGCCAGCATTGCGCCGAACCGCTGATGGCGCATCTGGGCGTGCATTCCACGGCGCGGGCGAGCTTCGCCGCCTATAACACCGTGGAGGAGGTCGATGTGTTTCTGGGCGCCTTGAAGAAGGCGCGGGAAATGCTGATTTAGGATGAGCCGGGCAAAAGGGATTTTGCCCTGAGGGATCGAGATGGAAGACAACGCACGGGATATTATCAGCCTGACGCCGCCTGCGCCGCGTGAACCGGCGGATGCGGACGCGGACGCTCACAGCCATGCGCATGACCACGCGCAGGGCTGTGGCTGCGGGCATGATGCGGAGACGGCGGAGAAGGCGGAGTCCGCAATTCCGGTGGCGGAGCTGGAGCGTCTGACTGCCGACATCATCGCTGCGCTGAAATCGGTCTATGACCCGGAAATCCCGGTGGATGTGTATGAGCTGGGCCTGATCTACGGCGTCGATATTTCCGACGAATACGATGTCAGTATCCAGATGACGCTGACCGCGCCGGCGTGCCCGGTGGCCGGCGAAATGCCGGGCTGGGTCGAAAACGCCGTGGAGGCCGTGCCCGGCGTGCGCGGGGCCGAGGTGAACATGGTGTTCGATCCGCCCTGGACGCCGGACAAGATGTCCGACGAGGCGCGCCTCGAACTTGGTATGTTGTAACCGGGGATGCTGTGATGCCCCTTTCAAACCAGATGGGCTCGGGCCAGGTCGTCACGCTGACCGATCGCGCGGCGGCGCGCGTGAAGGCGCTGATGGCGCGGCAGGGCGCCGGGTTTCTGCGCGTCGGCGTGAAGAATGGCGGCTGCGCCGGGATGGAATATGTGATGGAGATGGTGGACGCGCCGGAGAAGTTCGACGAGCGCGTCGCCGACAGGGGCGTGGAGATCGTGATCGACGCCAAGGCGGTGCTGTTCCTGCTGGGCGCCGAGATCGATTATGAGACCACGCAGCTCCACTCCAAATTCGTGTTCAACAATCCGAACCAGACAGACGCCTGCGGCTGTGGCGAGAGCGTGACGCTGGCCGAGGCGAAGCGGGCGTGAGCGGAGATTCTCTGCGCGCTACGCACAGGGGAGATCACCGCGCCTGCGCCTAGGCCAGCATCCCAGCCGCCGCCAGCCAGACGATGACGAGGCCAATCATCGAGGCCAGCCAGACCAGGCTGCGCAGATACGGAATGCCCAGCGCATAGAGCGGCAGATAGACGATGCGGGCGATCAGATAGAGCAGCGCGCCCCATCCCGCATGGCCGCCGGTATTGCCGGCGATGGCGGCGACCAGAATCGCGGCGGCGAACAGCGGGAAGGTCTCGAAGAAATTCCGCCGCGCGCGGGAGAGGCGGCCGGCGAGGACGGATTTGACCTCGCGCGGTTCGTCGCGCGGGCCGGCGTTGTATTTAAGGCCGACCTCGCGGGTCCAGACCATCGCCGCCAGCAGGATATGGGCGAGGCCCAAAGCCGCCGCCCAGAGAAGGATATGCAGTTCCGCCGCCATGTCTGTTTCTCCCCGGTTCTGTGTTTGGGGGAAGGATAGCAGAGCCGGCGCGGGCGGCGGAGGCCGCCCTGTCTTTATTTCCTGAATCTTCGGAGCAGGGCGCGCTGCTTCAGAGATGAATGCCGATTGGCTTTAGGCGCAGGTTTCGATGGGCTGTTCCAGCGGGAAGAGGCGCATGGTGCGGCCGAGCGCCCGGATCGCAACATAGGCGCGCAGCGCCATCAGGCCGGTAGCCTCGTCGATCTGCATCGCCGCGCCATAGGATGAGCCGTCATCCGGATTATAGAGCCGGGCGCCAGCCCAGCGGTTTTCCTCGCGCGGGCGCAGCCCTTGCACGATGCGCAGGCCGCAGACCGGGCGTTCGCGCAGGGCCGGGTCGGGATTTCTGTAGTCCTGGCGCGGCTCGCCGGTGCGGGTGCTGATCGGATCGCGCAACCAGACCAGATCGCCGCAGAGTTCCTCCGCCCCGCATTCGGAGATGCGGACGACGAATTTGCCGTCCTCGGTCTGCCAGAGCGTGTCGTGGAGGGAGCCATTGGGCCCGTCGGCCCAAGCCGTTCCGGCGGCGAGAAGGGCCGCGCCGGCGGCCAGAATGAACGCCTGTAATCCTGTGTTCATGCCGTTCCCGCCCGGGTTCTTTTCTTGCAAGAGTTTCGGAATAAACCGAAAATTTGGCAATTGCATGGAGATGATGCAGAAATCGGGCCGGTAACGCTGGCCGGGCCTGTGGAGCCCGGGCCTGTTCACGGCGCATTGATTGGAATTTCCTGCTATTATAACAACGGGGTTTCAGCGACCGGTAACGCGACAGGTGCGCGATGAGTGGGGGACCGGTGAATCAGGGGGCCGCTTCTGGAAACGGTGCAGATGGTGACGACGAGTTCCGATAGCACGGCGGCGGCTTCTGTTACGCCGACGGCTGGCGGTGCGCGCCGCGTGGGAGGATTCTCCACGCTGCTGGAGGCGCTGGAATTCGCCGCGGAGGGGCCGACAGGCTTTAATTTCCACGATGCGCGCGGCCGGCTGGTGCGCGCAGCGACCTATGCCGATATTGCGGAAGCCGCGCAGGCGCGGGGGCGCAAGCTGGCCGGGCTGGGCCTGCCGCGCAACGCCCGGGTGGGCCTGCTGGCCGAGGCCAATTTCGATTTCATCACACTGTTCTTCGCCTGCCATTACGCCGGCCTGCTGCCTGTGCCGCTGCCGAGCGCGATCCGGCTGGGCGGGGAGAGCGCCTGGGAGCAGCAACTGGCCCGCCTGCTGACCGGATGCGAGGCTTCGGCCGCGTTCGCCTCGGAGGCGAATCTGGGAGTGATCCAGAAAGCCGCCGCCGATGCCGGGGTGCCGGTTTCGGGCGCGCCGGACTTTGTGGACGCGCTGGACCGCGAAGGTCCGCTGGCCCCGCTGCGGTCAGACGAATACGGCTATCTCCAGTTCTCGTCCGGCTCCACGCGCACGCCGATGGGCGTGGCGGCGACCCAGCTGGCGCTCTCGGCCAACTGCACCGGCCTGGCGCGCGACGGCGCGGGGGCGCGGGAGGGCGACCGGGTGGTCTCCTGGCTGCCGCTGTATCACGATATGGGTCTGGTGGGCTGTATGCTGTCGCCGATGGCGGCGCAGCTCTCGGCCGATTATTTGTCGCCGGACGCCTTCGCCCGGCGCCCGCTGCTGTGGCTGGAACTCATCAGCCGCAACAAAGGCACGATCGCGACCAGCCCGACCTTTGGCTACGCCCTGTGCACCCGCCGCGCCGACCGGGCCGGGGAGAAGACCAGCTTTGACCTGTCGTCCTGGCGCGTCGCGGGCCTTGGCGGCGAGATGATCCGCGCCGACGTGCTGGAGGCGTTCGCTGCGCGGTTTGCGCGCAACGGTTTTGACGCCGGGGCTTTCGTGCCCTCTTACGGGCTGGCGGAGGCGTCGCTGACCGTCAGCTTCACGCCGCCGGGCAGCGGCTTCCGCGCCGATCCGGTGGATCTGGAGGCGCTGGAATCCGAGCGCGTGGCGCGCACGCCCAGGATCAATGGCCATCCGGTGCGCCAGCGCCTGTTTGTGCGCTGTGGCCGGCCGATCCCTGAGCATCATGTCGAGATTCGCGGGCCGGAAGGCGAGCGCCTGGCCGACCGCGAAGTGGGCCAGGTGTTTGTGAGCGGCCCGTCGATCATGACCGAATATTTCAACCAGCCCGAAGCCACGAAGCGGGTGCTGACCGGCGACCGCTGGCTGAACACCGGCGACCTTGGCTACATGATCGACGGCGATCTGGTGATTACCGGACGCAGCAAGGATCTGATCCTGGTCAATGGCCGCAATATCTGGCCGGAAGACATCGAATGGGCGGTGGAGCAACTGCGCGATGTGCGCAACCGCGCCACGGCGGCCTTCTCCATCACGCTGGAGGACGGGACCGAGGCGCCGATCATTCTGGTGGAAAGCGGGCTGACCGATCCGGCCGAGCGCGAGGCGCGCGCCCGCGCCGTGCATGCTGCGATTCAGGAGCGGCTGGGCGTGGATTGCGGCGTGGTTCTGGCGCCGCCGCGCAGCCTTCCCTACACCTCGTCCGGCAAGCTGTCGCGCTCGCGCGCCAAGCAGTTTTATCTCTCCGGCAAGTTCTCCGCCGATGTGCGGGAAGCCGAGGCGGCGGGGGTTGTGGCCCATTCCGCGGCGTCCGCGGGTCTGGCCGCCTAGACTTATGACGAAAACGCTCGCGCTAACCGGCGCCTCCGGCTTTGTCGGGGCGGCGGTCGCCGCAAGATTCGCCGAGGCGGGCTGGCGCGTGCGGGCGCTGGTGCGGGCGCGGCCGCTGGATCCGGCGCTGGGCGAGGCCGGGGTCGAGAGCATTTCCGGCGCGCTGTCTGATTCCGGCGCGCTCTCGGCGCTGACTGGCGGGGCGGACGCGGTGGTGCATTGCGCCGCGCTGATCAAGGCGCGCAGTGCGGCGGATTTCTATGACGTGAACCGGGACGGCGCGCGCGCCGTGGCGCACGCCGCGGCGATGGCGGGTGCGCGCCTGCTGGTGATGTCCTCGCTGGCGGCGCGGGAGCCCGGACTTTCCCACTATGCAAGAAGCAAGGCCGAGGGCGACGAGGCGGTGCGCGCGGCGGCGGCGGAAACCGGCCTTGGCTGGGACGCGCTGCGCCCGCCCGCGGTCTATGGGCCGGGCGACGCCGAGACGCTGAAACTGCTGCGCTGGATCACGCGGGGGATCGCGCCGATTCCGGCCGGGCGGGCGGCGCGGGTCTCGATGATCCATGTCGCGGACCTGGCCGGGGCGGCCTTCGCCTGGGCGGAAAGCGGGCAGGCGAGCGGGGCGATTTACGAAATCGACGACGGCCGGCCGGGCGGCCGGACCTGGGCCGAAGTCGTGGGGGCGGCAGCCGCCGTGACCGGGACGCGGCCGGTGGTGTTTCCGGCGCCGGCGCCGCTTCTGATCGCGGGCGCGGCGGCGTATGAAGGTCTGGCGCGGGCCCTGGGGCGCACCCCCATGGTGACCGCCGGAAAATTGCGGGAATTGTGCTGGCCGGACTGGACCTGCGCGCCGGAGGCGTTTCAGTCGCGTTTTGGCTGGCTGCCCGCGCGGGATCTGGAATCCGGCTTGCGCGAAACGCTGGATTGGTATCGAAAGGCGGGCTGGTTATGAGGGCCAGATTGGCGGCGAGGGCCGGGGAACAATGAGCGAGGGCGTAAACGGCCGGGAGAGCATTCTGGACGCGATCCGGCGTGAGCTGGCGCCGCATAATCCGGGTAATGTGGAGCTGACCGAATCGACGGACATTCTGGAGGAGCTGTCGGTGGATTCCATCGCAGTGATGGACATGGTGTGCGCCCTTGAGGAAGAGTTCGACGTGATGATTCCCCTGAACACGCTGTCCAATGTGCGCACGGTCGGGGAGCTGGCCGACCGGGTGCAGGCCGAGGCGAAACCCTGAGCGGGATGGCATGAGAAAGCAGGCATGAGCAAGGACCTGTTCGACAAGTTCGCCCATCTGGTGAAGGGCGTCGAAGGGCTGAAAATGCTCGGCGGCGATCCGTTCTCCGTGACGATGGAGAAGGTGACGTCGCCGACCGAGGCGGTGATCGACGGCAAGCCTACCGTGCTGTTCGGCACCAATAATTATCTGGGTCTGACATTCGATCCGGCGGCGCAGGAAGCGGCGATCAACGCGATCCGCGATTTTGGCGTTGGCACCACCGGATCGCGCGTCGCCAACGGCACCTATGCTCTGCACAAAGAGCTGGAACGCTCTGTCGCCCGCTTCATGAAGCGCGACAAGGCGATGGTGTTCACCACCGGCTATCAGGCCAATCTCGGATTCCTGGCGAGCGTCGCCGGGCGGGACGAATATATCCTGATCGACGGCGACAGCCACGCCTCGATCTATGACGCCTGCAAGATGACGGACGCGACGGTGATCCGCTTCCGCCACAACGATGTCGCCGATCTGGAGCGCAAGCTGAACAAGCTGGGCGCCGAGGACCGCAACAAGATGGTGGTGGTCGAGGGCATCTATTCGATGCTGGGCGACCGGGCGCCGCTGAAGGAAATCGCGGACCTCACCACGAAATACAACGCCTATCTGGCGGTGGACGAGGCGCATTCGCTGGGTGTGCTTGGCGCGAACGGGCGCGGTCTGGCTGAGGAAGTGGGCGTCGAGGACCAGGTCGATTTCGTGCTCGGCACGTTTTCGAAATCGGTGGCGACCATTGGCGGCTTCTGCGCCTCGAACCATCCGCATCTCGATGTGATGCGGATGGCGGCGCGATCGTATCTGTTCACCGCGTCGCTGCCGCCGTCCATCGCCGCCACGGCGATTGCGACGCTGAAGATCATGGAAGAGCGGCCGGAACTGTTTGCCCGGCTGCGCGCCAATACCGAGGCGTTTTATGGCGGGCTGAAGGGGCTTGGCTTCGATCTGGGGCCGGAACCCAATCCGGTGGTGGCGGTGAAGCTGCCGGGGCTGGAGGCGCTGATCGGCGCCTGGCGCGGCCTGCTGGACCGGGGCGTCTATGTGAATCTGGCGCTGCCGCCGGCGACGCCTGCCAACACCTATCTGCTGCGCTGTTCGGTCTGCGCCGCCCATACGGACGCGCAGATCGCGCGGGCGATGGAGGCGTTCGCCGATCTGAAGCGGCAGATGGACCTGATCGCGGCGGAATAAAGCGCGGTATTTTCGAGCGACAGGGTTTGGCGGGGGCTGTCATAAAGGACTTGCCCTCTGTTATCCGCTTGCGCCATCGTAGGAAAAAGACCGTCTGGACCGATAGGGAGGCCGTTCCATGCTCCGTCTCAAGCTCATCGCCGCTGTGAGCGCGGCTATCTGCCTTTGCGCGCCCGCCGCGATGGCGCAGCGCGTAACTGTTGGAGAACTGCGCCAGCACGCCCAGCAGGGCTATCTCGACGCGCAATACAATCTGGGTCTGCTCTATCTGCAGGGCCAGGATGTGGACCAGGACGACTCCCAGGCCGCGCGCTGGTTCCGCCAGGCGGCGCAGCAAGGCCATAACGAGGCGCGGTATCAGTACGGCATGCTGCTGCTTAATGGCCGGGGCGTGGCGCAGAACGAGAGCGAGGGCGTGCGCTTCCTGCGCCAGGCCGCGCAACAGAATTATCCGCCTGCGCTGTTCCAGCTCGGCATGGCGTATGCCGAAGGCAAAGGTGTGGGGCAGAGCCACAGCGAAGCGCTGGACTGGTTCCGTCAGGCCGCGGATCAGGGCATGGCCGAGGCGCAATACAGTATCGGCGTCGCCTATATGAATGGCGATGGCGTCGAGCAGAACGAGGCGGAAGCCGAACAATGGTTCCGCCAGGCGGCGATGCAGGGCATGCCCCAAGCGCAACAGGCTCTGGCCGCGCTGACCGGCGAGGCGCCCCCCGAGGTTCAGGGCCAGCCACAGGCCGCGACGGCGCGCGACCCGATTGAAGCGATGCGTGAGGCGGCGGAAAACGGCGACGTAACCGCCCAGTATAATCTCGGCGTGATGTACGCCAGCGGCCAGAATGTGGCGCAGGATCCGCAGGAGGCCGCGCGCTGGTATCAGGCCGCCGCAGAGCAGGGCCATGCGGACGCGCAGACCAATCTGGGCGTCATGTACGTCACCGGAGATGGCGTCGGGCAGAGCTATGCCGAGGCTGCGCGCTGGTTCGAGGCCGCGGCCGAGCAGGGCGATGTCAACGCCCAGTTCAATCTGGCCGGCATGTACGAATATGGCGACGGCGTGGAGCTGGACTTTGAGGAGGCCGCGCGCTGGTACCGCGCGGCGGCGGACCAGGGCCATGCGCAGGCGCGGGAGGCGCTGGAGATCGTCGAGGAAATCCTCGCCGACTGAGGAGAGCCGCTGCTGACGTATCGGGGCGCGATCCGCTGACGGGTCGCGTCCCTTTGCGTTTCAGGAAGGCGTTCAGCATGAGGGTTGTGGCTGGCGGGGGCATCCCCTGCGCGCGTTCAGCTACGGGAGATCACCGCGCCCGCACGGCCTCTTAGCGAAAGGTTAAGCATGGCGGCGGGATGATTGGCCACAGGTCTGGCCTTTTGTCCCGGGGTTGCAATGCGGCGCTTTCCGCGGATCGTCGCGATCCTTGCAATCGCGTCCGCTTCGGCGTGCGCGACGGGGCCGGGCTATGTCGAAAACCGCCCGCCCGGCGCCGCGGGCGGTCAGGGCGCGGCGCAGAGCCATATTCGCAGCGCGCCGCGGGCGACGGCTCAGGTCCAGCCCCAGAGTCAGATTCGCAGCACGCCGCGCACGCAGGCGCCCGCCGTGGTGTTGCCCGAGCGGCCGTCGAGCGTCGTCATCCAGCCGGGCGATACGCTGTTCAGCCTCACCGAACGCTATCAGCTCACCATCGAGCAGATCGTGCGCGCCAATAATCTGCGCGAGCCTTACACGCTCTATGCCGGGCGCACGCTGATCCTGCCGCCCTGGCCGACCTATACGGTGCGCCAGGGCGACACGATCAGCGAGATCGCGCTGGCCAATAATGTGGATATGCCGTCGCTGCTGCTGCTGAATTATGTTCCTGACCCGGACCGGCTGCGCGTGGGGCAGGTACTGATCCTGCCGGAACTGGCCGAAAGCGGGCTGGGCCGCGCCGCCGCCGCGCCGCCGCCGCCCGCCGCCGCCGGAGCACGTCCC
>JBJHDH010000014.1:0-72434 GCA_050486445.1 Euryhalocaulis sp. | reverse complement strand
CACCTATAATCGCTGCGTGACGATCCACGGCACGGACAATCTGCGCGTCGAGAACAACGTCACCTACAACACGGTCGGCCATTGCTTCTTCATGGAGGATGGCATCGAGACCGGCAATCAGCTCGTCCGCAATCTGGGCATCCAGACCAAGTGTCATCCGACCCTGCCCTGTAATCCGACAAATCTCGGGATACCGGGAGAAACCGGCGACGGCACTGGCCAGCGCTCCGAGCATGTCCTGATTCCCTCGGACAACACGGCGGCGACGTTCTGGATCACCAACCCGTCCAACGATTACATTGGCAATGTCGCCGCGGGTTCCGACCAGATCGGTTTCTGGATCTCGTTGCCGGAGCATCCCACGGGGGCGTTCGAAGGCACGGAGATCGCCGCCAATACATGGCCGCGCCGGATGCCGCTTGGAGAGTTCCGGGGCAACGTCGCTCACTCCAATTTCGATGGTCTGATGTTCGACCGCAACGCCGGGGCCGATGGCACGTTCATTGTCACCGCCAGCTCACATATCGCCCGTGAAAATCCCGCCGACCCGAACAGCAGGTCGATTGAATCGGTCATCGAGGATTTCACCGGCTACAAGAACCGCAACGGCGCCATCTGGGGCCGTGGCGAGATGAAGGTGTTCCGGAACCTGAAGCTCGCCGACAACGCGATCGGTTATACATTTGCGTCCGGCTCGATTGGCCGTGATCCCTTCACGTCACGGGTCGTCGACTCGCTGTTCGTGGGCGAGACCGACAATATCGGCAACCCCAGAACGCCGGAGGAAATCGCCTATGGCCGCAGCCTGCCGAAACCCGTGGCCCCGGACTTCCCGATCCGCGGCTACGAGTTCTACGACTTCCTCCATTCGGTGGAGAACACCACCTTCGTGAATTACGAGGACAATGACCAGCGCGAGGCGGGCGCGATCTCATATCTGCTCTATACCAGCTTTGGCATGAGCGTCGAAAACGCTGTCGAGGGCGCGACATTTGTCAACGCCAAGCCGGTGCACTTCCCGGCGATGGAGCGTAGGTGGGCTAACGATTTCGGCGGCAGCGCAGCCTATCTGACTGCGGCGATTCATGACCGGGATGGTTCGGTCGGCGGCGTCCCTGGTTCCTACATTGTCATCGACAACGGAATCGCCTCCGACGAGGAAGCCTGCGAGATCAAGCCGAGCTGGGGCGCGGCCGTGTGTCAGGGCGACTTCGGCCGCCTCAGCCTTGGCGGCGGTTTCGGCTTTGGCGGTGGCGGCGGCGCCGCTCCTGAGCCGATCACGCTCCGCCGCAATGGCAGAGAGTTTAACTATGGTGGGCAAACCACGATCCGCAGCGGCGCTGAGGTCCAGGTGGACACGGCGCGGGAAACGATCCCCCTGACCCTGACGGCGATGGACGAGGGTTCCTTCGTGATTTTCGAACTGCCCGGCTTCACCACCGCCTCCGCGGGCGCCGAAAAGACCAGCATGGCCGCGTTGCGCGACGCCTCTGAGACTTCGTATTACAAGAATGACGAGGCTCTCTGGGTCAAACTTGTGGTCGCGGAGGCCACCAACCCGGCCACGGACGGCACGGGCCCCGTGGGGGGGCTCGGCAGCCCTCCCGGCGGACCGGGCGGACCGGGCGGCGGAACCAGCGTCACCGTCAGCAGGTAAGTTCAGCGCCGCTGAATGAATGCGAGCCCCCGGCGCAAGCCGGGGGCTTTTGCTTTGGCGGCCTTGCCGTGTGTTGTTGGGGGAGGGCGCCGGGCGCCTGCCGCAGCAATCAGCCACCCAGTTGAGCGCTGATAGTCCGGTTTTCGCCCTGCCTGTCCAAGATGGACGGGCGGCTTCCGGCCAGAACCAGTCGCCGGCGACTGGCGCAACCATCGCTTGGGGCCGGGCGCATTATTCAAACCCCGGTCATTTGCCCAGGCGCTATCCAGGCGCTCGCCGGGCATTCCCCCGGTGTTCGCCGGGCCGTTCCCTGGCGGTGGCTTTATGCTACAGCCCGCCGCCATGGATGCTTCCCCACCCCGATCCGGCTCCGCGTCCCCGCCGGGGGCCTGGACGGCCACGGTCCTGACCCTGTTCCCGGACGCCTTTCCGGGGCCGCTGGGCGTCTCGCTGATCGGCTCGGCCCGGCGGGATGGGTTGTGGCGGCTGGAGACGGTGGACATCAGGGATTTTTCGACGCATAAGCACCGCGCCGTGGACGATGCGCCCGCGGGCGGGGGGCCGGGAATGGTGCTCCGGCCCGATGTGGCCGCCGCCGCGGCGGACGCGGTCGATCTTCAGGGTCGGCCGCTGATTTATTTGAGCCCCAGAGGCAGGCCGTTCCGCCAGTCCGACGCAAAGGCGTGGGCGGCCGGGCCGGGTCTCGTTCTGTTCTGCGGGCGCTTCGAGGGACTCGACCACCGGGTTATCGAGGCGCGCGGAATGGAGGAAGTGTCGGTCGGCGATTTCGTCCTGGCCGGCGGAGAGGCGGCGGCGCAGGCGATGATCGAGGCCTGTGTGCGGCTGATCCCCGGCGTGCTGGGCGAGGCGGCCTCGCTGGCCGAGGAGAGTTTCGAGGGCGATCTGCTGGAGGCCCCCCATTATACGCGTCCGCGCGTATGGGAGGGCAGGGAGATCCCAGACGTGCTGCTCAGCGGCGATCATGCGAAGATCGCGCGCTGGCGGCGGGAACAGAGCGAAGACATCACACGGCGCACGCGGCCCGATCTGTGGGCGCGGCGCGGGAAGACGAAGACGGAGGACGGGCGATGAATTTGATCGGCCAGCTCGAACAGGAAGAGGCGCAGCGCGTCCTCGGTGATCGGAAAATCCCGGAATTCTCGCCCGGCGACACGGTGAATGTCGGCGTGCGCATCCGCGAGGGCGAGCGCGAGCGCGTGCAGCGCTATGAGGGCGTGTGCATCGCGCGCGATGGCGGCGGCCTGAACGAGAGCTTCACCGTGCGCAAGATCAGCTTCGGCGAGGGCGTGGAGCGCGTGTTCCCGCTGCACTCCCCGATGCTGGACTCCATCGAGGTGGTGCGCCGGGGCAAGGTGCGCCGGGCCAAGCTGTATTATCTGCGCGGACGGCGCGGCAAATCGGCCCGCATCTCCGAACGCACCACGGGCCGCAGCGAAGCGGCTGAATAACAGGCATTCCAGCCTGTCAGTCAGATGTGAAAACGGCGCGGGAATCCCGCGCCGTTTTATGTTTTGCGCTTTTTGGTTTTTGCGCTTGTTTTCCGCTTCGCTTCCCGCGCCAGCGTTTCCTCGATCCGCCCGCGCCAGCCCTCGCCCTCTTCCTGAAAATGCGCCAGCACGTCGGGGTCCAGCCGCAGCGACACCAGCGTTCTGGTCTTTTCTTTTTTGGGGCGGCCCCGTGTGCGCCGGAGGCTTTTCAGGGTCTCGGGCGACAGGATTTCACGGCCTGGCCGAGCGCGGGCGAACATCTCCTCCGTCCACTCGGGCGAATCGTCCTCATCGAGCGCGGCGAAATAGGCGTCGTCATCCACGCCCAGGAGGTCTTTGGGCATTTTCTTCGCGGGCGTCATTTTCTTGGCCATCGCCGGACTTCCTTGCGCCCTACTCGCGTATGCTGATGATCCGCACATTCGGCGGCCGTTCCGTATAGGTCACGCAATATATCTGGCCGCGGATCGGGCCGAACGCATTCAGGCGTGTCTCTCCATAACCGCGCCGGTCGTCGATGACGGTCGCGGCGCTTTCAAATCGAATTCCTCCGCCAGCGACAGCGAAACGCCATGCTTGGCGATGTTCACTTTGTCCTTGGCGGGATCGAATTCAATCATTTCTGTAGCACAAAAAATCAGAGGCTGAAAGTTTCTGTAGCACAAAAATTCGCCGTTCCGGCCAGCCTCGCTTTCGGGTCCGGTCCAATGGTCTTGCCATTCCGTCGCCACGCCCGATCATGGGCGGATGGGGCGGGGGCTTTGGGGACTGACTCTGACGGTGCTGCTCGCCGTCGCGGCGTTCGCGACGGGCGCGCACGCGGACGGGCTGACGCGCGGTGAGCGCGTCACCGGCGCCCATGCGCTGGACGGCGCCGTTTTCATGCTGGAGGACGGGCGTGAGGCGCGCCTGGCGGCGCTGCGCCCGCCGGACGATCCCGCCCTCGCGGAACAGGCGCGCGCGCTGCTCGACGATCTGGTGCGCGGCCGGCCGCTACTGCTGCGTTATGATGTGGAGCGGGCGGACCGGCGCGGCCGCGTCGTGGCGCAGATCTTTGTGACGGGCGGGACGCCAGAGTCAGAGCCGCTCTGGGCGCAGGGCGAATTGCTGGCCGCCGGGCTGGCGCGGGTCGAAACCGGACCGCGCACCAATGCGCTGGCCGCCGACATGCTGACTGCCGAGGCCACGGCGCGGGCAGCGCGGCGCGGCCTGTGGGCGCATCCGGACAACGCCGTGCGCGGCGCCGAGCCGGGGCCGCTCTGGAATTTGCTGGATACGTTCCAGATCGTGGAGGGCGAAGTGGTCAGCGCCGCCGAGACGCGCGATTTTCTCTATCTGAATTTCGATGACGATTATCGTACGGACTTCACCATCTCCATCGCCCGGCGCCATTGGCGGGCGGTGCGCCGCGACGGGCTGGAGCCGCTGGAGCTGGAGGGAAGGCGCATCCGCGTGCGCGGCTTTCTG
This sequence comes from Euryhalocaulis sp., assembly GCA_050486445.1. Lineage (GTDB taxonomy): Bacteria > Pseudomonadota > Alphaproteobacteria > Caulobacterales > Maricaulaceae > Euryhalocaulis. The sequence goes on along the minus strand of JBJHDH010000014.1, from coordinate 67,802 downwards.
CACGCCATGAACGGCCCGATGATCGACGCCGACCACGCCGCCCAGATCGAAGTGCTGGATTGAGGTATCCTCTTCCGTAAACGGGAGGAAAAAGCACAAAGCCCCCGTCCTTGTGGACGGGGGCTTTGCGTGTCGTCCCCTGAGAAAACGGGTCCGGCTGGATCAGGCGGCGGCGCTGGCCTCCGCCCGCTTGACCAGCGTACGGGTCAGTTTTTCCTGCGCCTTTTCGCGCGCGATGTCCTCCACCGCGGCGACTTCGCGCACCATGCGGTCGAGCGCGGATTCATAGAGCTGACGCTCCGAATAAGACTGCTCGGGCTGATCGTCGCCGCGATACAGGTCGCGCACCACCTCGGCGATGGAGATCAGATCGCCGGAATTGATCTTGGCTTCGTATTCCTGGGCGCGGCGGCTCCACATCGTGCGCTTGATACGGGCGCGGCCCTTCAGGGTCTTCACCGCGTCCTGCACCACGCGGCCGCTGGAAAGCGGACGCATGCCCACCTGCGCGGCCTTGCCTACCGGGACGCGCAGGATCAGCTTGTCCTGCTCGAACGCGATCACATAGACCTCGATATCGAAGCCGGCGACCGTCTCGTGTTCCTGCCCGACAATGCGGCCGACCCCGTGGGCCGGGTAGACAATATACTGGTCCAACTCAAATTGATTATCGTTGTTGGCGGCTTTTTTCTTCGTCATCGATTCTCTCTAATGACCCACACTCAGTCACAACAGGGAATAGTGAGGCCCAAGCGTGGTTGCGCGCAGGCAGCCTCTACTTTTCCATTCTTACCGGTCGATTGCATTTCGGTAACACCGCGGCGGAATCTGGCTATCCGCTGCGGAAAAACCAAAGCGTGATGGGCATATTACCACAAATCTTATAAAAATCAACGCCTTTGGGCGGCAGCTTCGGATGCTCGCAAATTCGCGAAGTCAGTCGCCCTCGCCGGGCTTTTCGGAAAAATACTTTTCCAGCTTTCCCGTTTCTTTGGCCAACTCATCCGCGTCGCCCGGCGCGGGCTTTTTCACGGTGATGTTCGGCCATACCGAGGCGAAGCGCGTGTTCAGCTCCAGCCATTTATTGTCCGGGTCGTCCTCGGTGTCCGGCTTGATCGCCTCGACCGGGCATTCCGGCTCGCACACGCCGCAATCAATGCACTCATCCGGATGAATGACGAGCATGTTCTCGCCCTCGTAGAAACAATCCACGGGGCACACCTCCACACAGTCGGTGTATTTGCAGCGAATGCAGGCGTCGGTGACGATATAGGTCATCGGAATGGTCGGCTGAATGAACGGCAAGGGGACATGGCGTCCCCCGGAGGCCTTGTCAATCTGGCGTCCCGCCCTCCTGTCCGCCGCGCAGGGCGGCTTCGGCGCGCTGGCGCGCCAGCACCCGCGCGCGGTCATCCACCGCCAGAAGCGGGCAGAGGCGGCGGATGAACGATTCCTCGGCGGCGTTGCGCGCCCCGTCGGCGATGGCGACGCGCCAGAGCTGTTCGACCAGCATTTCGCGCTCTTCCAGCGTCATCTGCTCCTTCACCACGCGGGTAAAGCGGTAATGGTCCACCGCATGGCGGGCCAGATCCTCACCCTTGTCCAGCAGCGCGCGCGCATCCTCGGCGCCGATGGCGAAGGTGGAGCGCAGGGCCTCCATAATGTGCGCCCGCTCCACGTCGTCATAGATGTGGTCGGCCATGGCGGTTTCGACCAGCAGCGCGGCGGCGGCCTCGCGCGGTCCGGTCTCTGTCTTCTCGCTGGACGGCGCTGCGCCGCGCAGCAGCGTCTTCAATGCGCGGATCATGGCGTCTCCTCGTGTTGCGCCGCCGCTCCCGGCCCTTCCAGCCTTTCATACAGGCCAGCGGCCTCGCGCGCAGGCCCGCGCCGTATTCCGGGGGCGGCCACGCGCACGCATATGCTGCGCCCTCCGCGTGCGAAAGTCAGCACGTCGCCGGGGCGCAGCATGGCCGATGGCCGTTGCAGGCGCCGCGCTTCGCCGCCGCGCGCCACGCGCAGCTTTCCGGCGCGCACGAACTGCGCCGCCAGCGCGCGGGATTTGAAGAACCGCGCCCGCCACAGCCAGACGTCCGCGCGCGCGCCGTCATGGTCCGCCGTTTCGCTCATTCCGTTCCGGCTGTTTTGTTTCCGGCCTGTGCGCGGGCGCGCGCCGGTCTTTTACGGCGTTTGCGGTTCTTGTGCGACGGGCGCGGCGGAGCCGCCGCCGGGCGCAGCGCCTCCAGCGCCGCGAAGGGCGAATGCGCGGGGGCGGGCGCGGCCTTCCCGCGCCTCGGTCCTTCGCGTCCGGCCCCGCGCCGCCGCCAGAGCTCGGGCGCGCCATCCGCGCCGGGCTTGCGCGCCGGGGCGTAGTCCAGCGCCCGCAGCACGCCGCGCAGATCGTCCAGTGAACAGCCAAGCTGCGATGTCATCGCGGGGGTCAGGGCGAACAGCCGGCCCTCGCCCTCCATGCGCGCGGCCTCGACGGCCTCGCCGAGCGCCTCCAGCGCGTCCAGCCGCACGGCGCGCGGCCCGGCGGCGCGAAACCCGGAAGCCGCCAGCGCGCCGGGCGCGATGCGCGCATCCAGCGGCGTGGATGTCAGGCCGGGCGCCGGCAGGAAGGGTCGCTCGCCCGTCCGCGTTGCATGGAGCCGCGCCAGCATGGCCACGGCGGCGGGCTTCAGCAGCGCCGGGACGAACAGGCTGAACCGGCCGATGCGCACGCCCAGACGCCGCAGCGCCCGCCGCTCCGCCGCCGACAGCGCATCGGTCTCGGCGGCCAGCGCCCGGCGGGGGGCGGAGCCAAGCTGTTCGCGCAGCCGCCAGGCGATCCCGCGCGCCAGCCCGCTCACGCTTCCCTCTTTCACGGCGGTCTCCAGCGCCAGCAGCGGCGCCAGCGTGCGCGCGATTTCCGCGCGCACCCACGCCTCGATGCGGCGTTCGGCGCGCGCCCGCGCCGGGGCCGCGCCCATTTCGCCGCCGATCAGGCGCGCGCCGGGCGCAAGACTGTCGGGATGCGCCGAATCCGGCCCCGCAACCAGGCGCGCAACCGGCGCGCCGCGCCACATCACCCGGTTCTGCGCGTCGAAGGCGAAGGCGTCGTCCGTATCACGGGCCAGCGCGCCCAGCCGCCGGCCGATCTCGGGCCGCAGCGCCTTTTCCGCCGCATTGCGCAGGGCGCGCGCTTCCAGCGCGCCGCCGCCCGAATCCAGCGTCACGCGCAGCCCGTGAACGCGCCCCACCTCATGGCCTTCCACTGTCACCGTCCCGCCGGCGGAAACGCCGGACAGCAGGTCGCGGCTCTCGCGCAGGCCGCGCAACAGGGCGCTGGTGCGCCGGTCGACAAAGCGCTGGGTCAGCCGCTGGTGCAGCGCGTCGCTGAGCCGGTCCTCCACATCGCGGGCGCGTTCGCGCCAGTGCGCGGCGTCGCCGCCCAGCCAGTCGTCGCGATGCGCCAGATAGGCAAGGGTGCGGATCTGGGCCAGCCGCGCGCCGAGCGCATCGACATCGCCGTCGGGCTGGTCCAGCCGCGCGATCTGCCCACCCAGAAACTCCGGCGGCAGGCGCCCGCTCCGGTGCAGATGGCCGAACACCGTGGCCAGCAGGCGTACATGCGCGTCCAGCCCCAGATTGCGGAAATCGGGAATCTGGCACACCGACCACAGCAGGCGCGCGCCGCCTTCGCCTGCCGCCGCGCGCGCGATCTCCGCATTATCCAGCAGTGCGCGCAGCGACTCCTCGTCCAGCGCGCGGCCGGCGCGGCGCAGCACGGGGTCGGGCGCCGGCGCGGCCAGGCTGGCCAGCAGCGCGTCGACGCTGGAAAGCTCCAGCGCGAAATTGCGCCACAGCGCATGGTCCAGCGGCTTGAAACTGTGCGTTTCCAGCCGGCGGATGTCATCGGGCTCCAGCTCCGGCGCGTCGCCGGTGACGCCAAAGGTTCCGCGATTGCGGAACCGGCCGGCGCGCCCGGCGATCTGACCCATCTCGGAGGGACGCAGGCGCCGCCGCTTCCGCCCGTCGAATTTCGACAGGCTGGCGAAGGCGACATGGTCAATCTCCAGATTAAGGCCCATGCCGATGGCGTCGGTGGCGACGATGAAATCCACCTCGCCGTTCTGAAACAGATCCACCTGCGCATTGCGCGTGCGCGGGCTGAGCGCGCCCATCACCACCGCCGCGCCGCCGCGCTTGCGCCGCAGAATTTCGGCGATGGCGTAAACCTCGGCGGCGCTGAACGCCACGACCGCGCTGCGCCGGGGCAGGGCGGTCAGCCGCTGGCGGCCAGTCCAGGTGAGGGCGGAGAACCGCTCCCGCGTCTCGGTCCGCACGCCGGGCAGCAGGCGGCGCACCAGCGGGCCCAGCGTCTCCGCGCCCAGCAGCATGGTCTCCGCCGTTCCGCGCGCATGCAGCATCCGGTGGGTGAACACATGGCCCCGCTCCGGATCGGCGCAGAGCTGGGCCTCGTCCACCGCCAGAAAATCCACCTCGCGCTCCAGTGGCATCGCCTCGACGGTGCAGACCCAATAGCGCGCGCCGGGGGGAACGATGCGCTCCTCGCCGGTGACCAGCGCCGTGGCGGAATCGCCGGCCCGCGCCCGCACCCGGTCATAGATTTCCCGGGCCAGCAGGCGCAGCGGCAGGCCGATCATGCCGCTGCGATGGCCCAGCATCCGTTCCACCGCCAGATGGGTCTTGCCTGTATTGGTGGGCCCCAGGACGGCGCGCAGAGCGGCCGCGTCCGGGCCGGATTGGCTCTGTCCGGTCATGGCGGCCCCGCTCCCGCGCTGCGTCCCGCCCCCTGCCGGAAGCATTTTGCCCCCTGCGGGGAGCAGGGGATCGCTTGATTTAGCGGCCAAAGCCCGCTAAACGCCCGCCTTCCGCGCAGGCCTCCGGGCCCGGTGCGCGGTCTTTTGCGCGAACGCGAATAAGGAATCTGTGCCATGGCGCGCCGTTGCGAACTGTCCGGGGTCGGCCCGATGAGCGGACATAACGTCTCGCACTCCAACATCAAGACGAAGCGCCGGTTCCTGCCGAATCTGTGCGACGTCTCGCTGACGTCCGAGACGCTGGGCCAGACCTATACGATGCGCGTCGCGGCCAAGACTCTGCGCACGGTCGACAAGCTGGGCGGGCTGGACGCCTATCTGGCCAAGGCCGACGAAAAGCAGCTCTCCGTCAAGGCCCTGCGCATCAAGCGCGACCTTTCCAAAGCCGCCCGCGCCTCCTGAGTCTGAAACGTCCCTAAACGCCTGAAACCGGCCGCGAGCCGGTTCAAGCCGGAACGCAGCCGCGCTATGAGAGCGCGTGCCGCGCGCTTTTTCCACGCCCCCGCCGCGCGCCTGGCAGCGTATGCTGTCGGGCCGCAGGCTCGACCTGCTCGATCCCTCGCCGCTCGATATCGAGATCGAGGACATCGCCCACGGCCTTGCGCGCGTGCCGCGCTGGAACGGCCAGACCACCGGCGATCACGCCTTTTCGGTGGCCGAGCACAGCATTCTGGTGGAAACGCTGGCGCGGCGGCTGGACGATGCGCTGACCCCGGCGGACCGGCTCGCAGCCCTGCTGCACGATGCGCCGGAATATGTGCTGGGCGACATGATCTCGCCGGTGAAGCACGCGCTCGGCGGCGGCTATCAGGAGCTGGAGCGGCGGCTGGAGGCGGCGGTCTATCTGCGCTTTGGCCTGCCGCCGAAAATGCGCCCGGCGCTGAAAAAAACCGTCAAGCGCGCCGACCGGATCAGCGCCTATTATGAAGCCGTGCAGATCGCAGGCTTTTCCGTGGAGGAAGCAAAAAAATTCTTCGGCGCGCCGCCGCGCGCCATGCGTTTACGGCTGAAGCCTCTCTCGGTGGTGGAGGCGCAGGCGGCGTTTCTGGAACGGTTCGAGCGACTCTCGGCGGCGCGGGACCGCGCCGAGCGCAGCCGCCGCGCCGAAAACGGAGCAGCGCGATGAGCGCACCCGCCACCTCTGGCCTCGTGATCGGGCTGAACGCCGTCATCATGGCGGCGCGCGACGACCGGCCGCTGGCGCTGGTCATTGAGCGGCCCGGCGCGCCGGCGGCTCTGCCGTTCGGCTCGTTCGAGCCGGAAGGCCACCGCACGTTCGAGCTGGCGCTGCGCGATTTCGTGAAAGACCAGACCGGGTTCGAGCTGGGCTATGTCGAACAGCTCTACACGTTCGGCGACCGGGGGCGGGAGGCGCCGCTGGCGGCGCTGGCAGGCGCTGGCCATGCGCGGGTGATCTCGGTCGGTTATCTGGGCCTGGCGCGCGAGCCGGCGCCGCCGCCGGCCGGGGCATGGGCGGACTGGTACCGCTTCTTCCCGTGGGAGGACTGGCGCGAGGGTCCGCCCGCCATCATCGCGGAGACTATCGAGCCGGGCCTCGCAATATGGGCCGATGCGGCGCGGGGTGAGGCGGCGCGCGCCGCCCGCCGCGACCGCGCGGCGCTGGCTTTTGGTCTTGAAGACGCGGAATGGAACGGAGAGCGGACGCTGGATCGCTACGAACTGCTCTACGAGGCCGGCCTTGTCGCTGAGGCCGCACACGATCATCACGAAAAGGACGCGCCGCCGGGCATGGGCGAGCGCATGGCCTCGGACCACCGGCGCATTCTGGCCACCGCGATTTCCCGCCTGCGCGCCAAGATCAAATACCGGCCGGTGCTGTTCGAGCTGGCGCCAGAGCGCTTCACGCTGGGCGGCTTGCAGCGTCTGGCCGAAACGGTGCTGGGCGTACGCCTGCACACCCAGAATTTCCGCCGCGCGCTCGACAAGTCCGGGCTGGTTGAAGGCACGGGCCTGATGGAGACAGCCACCGGCGGCCGGCCGGCAGAGCTGTTCCGCCTGTGTCCCGGCGCGCTGCGCGACAACCCCTCGGTCGGAATCGCGACGCCGCGTTTGCGGTAGAGAAAAAGGTCGTTGTTCGCAAAGCGCAATCATCGGCGACGAAACGCGTTCACACGCCCCCTTCCCCCCTCAAGGGGGAAGGGAATATGCGCGATCTTTCATCAGCGGATGAGGTGTTTCAGAACGGCGAACGTCAAGAAAGTGCTACGTCCCCGGCGTCTTGCCCTTGCTCAGCGCCGACAGCAGCGTTCCCATCTCGATCGGGAACGGGAAGACAATGGTGTTGCTGCGGTCGTTCGCCACCGCGCCCAGCGCGTTCAGATAGCGCAACTGCATCGCTTCGGGCTGCTGGCTCAAAATCACCGCCGCCTCAAAGAGTTTCTGCGCGGCCTGGTGTTCGCCCTCGGCGCTGATGACCTTGGCGCGCCGTTCGCGCTCGGCTTCGGCCTGGCGGGCGATCATGCGCACCATGCTCTCGCCGATATCGACATGCTTGATCTCGACATTGGCGACCTTGATGCCCCAGGAATCGGTCTGGGAATCCAGGATTTCCTGAATGTCGTTGTTCAGCTTGTCGCGCTCGGCCAGCATCTCGTCCAGATCGTGCTTGCCCAGCACCGAGCGCAGCGTGGTCTGCGCCAGCTGGCTTGTGGCCTGAATATAATTCTCCACCTGGATCGTCGCCCGCTCGGGATCGACCACGCGGAAATACAGCACGGCGTTCACCTGCACCGAGACATTGTCGCGCGAGATCACATCCTGGGTCGGCACGTCCAGCACCAGCGTGCGCAAATCCACGCGCACCATCTGCTGCACAAACGGGATCAGGACGATCAGGCCGGGGCCCTTTACGCCGCTGAATCGGCCCAGCGTGAAAACCACGGCGCGCTGATATTCCCGCAGGATCTTGATCGCGGATGCGATGAAGATCAGCAGCAGGATCAGAAGGGGGAGGAAGAAGGAAAGTCCGTTCATCGTGCTGTTCCCGTCATTCTAGCCTGTGTTGAGTCAGGAGGCGCCCGCGCTTTCGGGGGCCACCGTCAGAGTCAGATTTTCAATTCCCGTCACGCGCACGCGCTCGCCCTGCCGCAGCGGGGTGGCGGAGACGGCGTGCCAGCGCTCGCTGTGGACGAACACATGGCCGGCGCCGCCGTTCCAGTCCTGCACCACGCCGGCCGCGCCGATCATCTCCTCGCGGCCGCTCACCACGCCGCGCTTCATCGAGCGGACCGCCACGCGCAGAACGATCAGTGAAAACGCCAGCGCCGCTATGCCCAGCGCCGCCAGCAAGGGAAGCGACACGGTGAAGCCCGGCGCCTCTGCGTCAATGAACATCAGCCCTCCCAGGATAAAGGCGGCCATCCCCCCCAGACCCAGCGCGCCGAAGGATGGGGCGAACGCCTCCGCCGTCATCAGCACAAGGCCCAGCACAAGGAAGGCGACGCCGGTATAGCTGACCGGCAGCATCGCCAGCGAATAAAAGGCCAGCAACAGGCAGATCGCGCCGATCACGCCCGGATACATCGCACCGGGATTCATGAATTCCAGGATCAGCCCATAGACGCCGATCATCAGCAGGATGATCGCGACATTGGGGTTGGAAATGACGGCCAGCACCGAGGTGCGCCAGTCTGGCTGCACATGCCGGAGGGGAAGGCCCGCCGTCTCCAGCCGCTGCTCAACATTGTTCACGGTGACGGTGCGCCCGTCCGCCTGGGTCAGCACCTCGTCCAGATCGCGCGCCAGAATCTCGATCACGCCGGCCTCCAGCGCCGCCGCCGCGTCCAGGCTGGCCGCCTCGCGCACCGCCTGTTCGGCCCAGTCGGCGTTGCGCCCGCGCAGATTGGCCAGCCCGCGAATATAGGCCACGGCGTCGTTCACGGCCTTGGCGTCGCTGGGGCTGGCGGCGGTGCGCGCGCCGGCCTCTTCGTCGCCGTCTTCGGCGGGTTCCTGTCCCGGCAGCGGCAGCCCGCCGCCACCCAGCGCCACCGGCGTCGCCGCGCCCAGATTGGTGCCCGGCGACATGGCGGCCAGATGGCTGGCGTAGAGAATATAGGTTCCGGCGCTGGCGGCGCGCGCGCCGCTGGGCGCGACATAGACGATCACCGGCGTGGGCGAGGCGAGGATGCCGCGGATAATATCGCGCATCGAGGTGTCCAGCCCGCCCGGCGTGTCGATCCGCAGCACCACGGCCGCGTCGCCGCGTTCCCCGGCCTGGCGCAGGCCGCGCAGCACATAATCCCCGGTGGCGGGGCCGATCACCCCGTCCAGATTCAGCACGGTCACGGCCCGTTCGCCGGGCGCCGGCGCCGGCGGCGTCGGGGCGGCCGCGGCGATCATCAGCGCCCCGGCGATGGCGAACAAAGCGGCCAGGCCGCGCACGACATAACGCCATGGCGGGGTGGAACGCTCTGTTCTGACCGGCTTTTCGGTCGCCATCTCAAATTCCCGTTCCAGGAGAATGACTCTGCCACAGGCGCGCCCGCCCGGCGACTGGCATGGCGCCCCTTGTTGCGCCGCGCCTTGATCTATTCGTCATAATCCACTATTTTCCCTTTTGCTCACTTAGAGCAATAGGGAGGCGAGTAATGGACATTGGCGCGACCGGGACGGCCGGGGCGGTTCGTTCGCCTCTAGCCTATACCCCTGAAATCAAAGCAGAAACTGACCATCTCTATGCGCGGGTGAAGGATTTTGTCCCGCCGATGGAATGGGCGCAGCACGCCCCCCTGATCGCCGCCATCAACCGGCTGAAGCGCGAAACCGGCGCGGTGATCCTGGCTCACAATTATATGACGCCGGAAATCTTCAACTGTGTCGGCGATTTCACCGGCGACAGCCTGGCGCTGGCGCGTGAGGCCGCCGAGACCGATGCGAACATCATCGTCCAGGCCGGTGTGCATTTCATGGCGGAGACGGCGAAAATCCTCTCCCCCGAAAAGACCGTGCTGATCCCCGATTTGCGGGCGGGCTGTTCGCTGGCCTCCTCGATCACGGCGGCCGATGTGCGCCTGATCCGGCAGAAATATCCGGGCGTGCCGGTCGTGACCTATGTGAACACGTCCGCCGATGTGAAGGCCGAATCCGACATCTGTTGCACCTCGTCCAACGCCGTGCAGGTGGTGGAAAGTCTCGGCGTTCCCCGCGTCATCATGATCCCGGACCAGTATCTGGCGCGCAATGTCGCCGCCCAGACCGATGTGGAGGTCATCGCCTGGGCCGGGGCCTGCGAGGTGCATGAGCGGTTCACGGCGGACGACATCCGCGATCTGCGCGAGGCCAATCCCGGCATCGTGGTTCTGGCGCACCCGGAATGCCCGTCGGACGTGCTGGCCGAGGCCGATTATGCCGGCTCCACCTCCGCCATGTCGGATTATGTGGCGCGCGAACAGCCGCGTCAGGTGGTGCTCGTCACCGAATGTTCGATGAGCGATAATGTCGCCGCCGCCAATCCGGGCGTGGATTTCGTGCGGCCGTGCAATCTGTGCCCGCATATGAAGCGGATTACGCTCCAGGCCATCTACGATGCGCTGCGCCACGGGCGGCACGAGGTGACGGTCGATCCGGCCATCGCCGACCGCGCCCGCATCGCCATTCAGCGTATGCTGGATCTGCCGCCGCCGGCGGAAAAGCGCGGTTTCGACACGCGCCGCCCGGCGCCGCCGATCCAGTTGATCGGACATGCCTGATGCGCGCGCCCGGCCTCCTTCTCGCCGCCGCGCTGCTCGCCGCCGCGCCGGTCCAGGCTGAATCGCTCGGCGCCGGAATCTCCGACGCCGAGCTGGAAGGCCACTGGATTTTCGAGGCCGAGCCGTTCTTCGCGCATGACATCACCCAGGAAATCAGCGGCGAGATGGAGATCGTCGCGGAAGGCGACGGCAATTTCTCTTGCACGCTCTGGGTCGCCGACCATATCCCCGAGGAAAATGTGGTGATCCGGACCGAACAGCTCTGCGCCGCCACGCGCGAGGGCGACACGCTGCATATCGACAGCTTCATCGTCACAGTCGATCCGGTGGAATACTGGTTCAATTATGTGCCGGACAATTTCACCCTGACCATCGAAAGCGGCCGGCGCATGATCGGCGTGATGCACGCCGATGGCGCCGATGAACGGCCGGGCGCGGTGTTCGTCCGCGACGGAGCGCTGGTGTCGTGAGCGGAACCCCGGCCATGGAGACGCTGCGCCTGCCGCGCGGGCAGGTGCTGATTGTCGGCGGCGGTCTGGCCGGTCTGTTCACCGCGCTGAATTTGCGCCGGCCGTGTCTCATTCTGGCGTCGCGTCCGCCACAGGAAGGCGCGGCCAGCGCCTGGGCGCAGGGCGGCGTGGCCGCGGCGCTGGCGCCGGACGATTCCCCGGCGCTGCACGCGGCCGATACGCTGCGGATCGGCGGCGGGCTGAACGATCCCGAAATCGTGCGCCTCCTGACAGAGGAAGGCCCGGCGCGCGTGGACGATCTCGCCGCGCTCTGCACGCCGTTCGACCGCGACGCGGCGGGCGGTTTCCTGCTGTCGCGCGAAGCGGGGCACAGCAGAGCGCGCGTGGCGCGCGTCTCGGGCGATCTGGCCGGCAAGGCGATCATGGAAACGCTGATCGCCCGCGCCGCGGCGGAGCCGCGCATCGCGCGCATGGAGGCGCACGCGCTCAGCCTGCTGCAAGATGCGCAGGGCCGGGTGTGCGGCCTCCTGGCGGCCGGCGGCAAGGGGCTGGTCCGGATCGAGGCGGCCGAAACCGTGCTGGCCGCCGGCGGCATCGGCGGACTCTACGCCGTCACCACCAATCCGCCCGCGGCGCGGGGCGATGCGCTCGCCATGGCCGCGCGCGCCGGCGCCGTGATCGCCGATCCTGAATTTGTGCAGTTTCACCCGACGGCCATTGATGTCGGCCGCGATCCCGCGCCGCTGGCCACAGAGGCGCTGCGCGGCGAAGGCGCGACGCTGATCGACCGGCGCGGCCGGCGGTTCCTGGTTCCGGTCCATGCGGATGCGGAGCTGGCGCCGCGCGATATTGTCGCCCGCGCCATCCATCGCCAGCTCGCATCGGGCGGCGGCGCGTTTCTGGATGCGCGCGCGGCGGTGGGCGTAAGCTTTCCTGAGCGTTTCCCCGCCGTGTTCGCGGCCTGCATGTCGGCGGGCATCGACCCGCGCACGCGCCCCGTCCCCGTGGCCCCGGCGGCGCATTACCATATGGGCGGAATCGCGACCGACGCGCATGGCGCATCCAGCCTTGCCGGACTTTCAGCCTGCGGCGAATGCGCCTCTACCGGCGCGCATGGCGCGGTGCGGCTTGCCTCCAACTCGCTGCTGGAGGCGCTGGTGTTTGGCCGCCGCATCGCTGCGCGGTTGAACGATACGCTGAGTCCCGCGGTGCGCCCGGACCTGGCCGAAGCGCCGCCGCCGCGCCTGCCGGCGGAGTCGCGCGCCGTGCTGCGCGCCGCCATGGCCCGCCATGCGGGGGTAGAGCGTACAGAGGCCGGGCTTTCGGCGCTGCTTTCTGAAATCGACGCGCTGAGCGGGCAGCATGGCGAAGCCAATCCGCTTGTCGCTGCGCGCCTGGTCGCTGTGGCGGCGCTGGCGCGGCGTGAAAGCCGGGGCGCGCATTTCCGCGCCGATTATCCGCAGGCTGATGCACGCGTCCGGCGCACGATGCTGAATCTTGCCGATCTTGCTCCGTCCATCCGGCCCGCGGCGGCGGAGGCGCGTGCGTGAGTCTGCCGCGCATCATTCTGGAGAGACTGGTGCGCGCCGCGCTGGAAGAAGACCTCGGCGGCGCCGGAGACATCACCTCCACAGCCTGCATCCCTAAAGGCGCGCGGATACGGGCGGAGATTCGCGCGCGTCAGGCCGGCGTGCTGGCCGGGATCGACTGCGCCGCGCTCGCCTTCGAACTGGCCGGCGGCGCCGGCGTGCGGGTGGAGGTTGTCGACGGCGAGGGCGCTGAAGTCACCCCCGGGCGGGTGGTGCTTTCGGTCAATGGCGATGCCCGCGCCATCCTGGCGGCGGAACGCACGGCGCTGAATTTCGTCACCCATCTTTCGGGAATCGCCACGCTCACCCGCGCCTATGTCGAGGCCGTGGCGGGCACGGGCGCGGCCATCGCGCCGACGCGCAAGACTTTGCCGCTGTTGCGCACTGTGCAGAAGGCGGCGGTGGAGGCCGGCGGGGGAACGCCGCACCGTTTCGGCCTCGGCGACGCGATCCTCATCAAGGATAATCACGTCGCCGCCGCGGGCGGGGTCAGCCGGGCGGTCGCGGCGGCGCGCGGCGCCGCGGGCCATATGACCGTCGTCGCGGTCGAGGTCGATACGCTGGCGCAACTGGGTGAGGCGCTGGACGCGGGGCCAGACGTGGTGATGCTCGATAATTTCCCGCTGGACGATATGCGCGAGGCGGTGCGGCGCGCAGGGGATCATGTGGTGCTGGAGGCCTCCGGGGGCGTCACGCTGGAAACCGTGCGCGCCATCGCCGAAACCGGCGTGGACGTGATCTCGGTGGGCGCGCTCACCCATTCCGCCACCGCTCTCGATTTCGGCCTGGATTTCAAACACTAAGAGGGCGGGCGATGGATCAGGAAGCGTGGCGCGCCGTCGATGCGTATTTCATCGAGCGCCTCGGCCTTTCCGATCCGGCGCTGGAGGCCGCACTGGCCGCGAACGCTCCCGCCGGTCTGCCGCCGCATGATGTCTCGCCGCCGCAGGGGAAATTTCTGAACCTGATTGCGCGCATGATCGGCGCGCGCCGAATCCTGGAGATCGGGACGCTTGGCGCCTATTCGACGATCTGGCTCGTCCGCGCACTGCCCGATGACGGACTAGCAGTGACGTTGGAAATCGACGCGGATCGCGCTGGCGTCGCACGCGTCAATCTCGAACGCGCCGGTCTTTCGGATCGCACTGATATTCGCGTTGGGCCGGCGCTGGAGACCTTGCCTCTGATCGAGGAAGAGGGGATTGGGCCGTTCGACCTTGTCTTCATCGACGCCGACAAGGCGAACAATGTGAACTATCTCGACTGGGCGATCCGGTTAGGCCGGCCGGGGACGGTCGTCGTTGTGGACAATGTGGTGCGTGACGGCGCGGTGACGGATTCCGCAAGCACTCATCCAAGTGTGCGCGGAACGCGCGCGGTGTTCGACATGCTGGCGACAGAGCCGCGCCTGGACGCCACCGCAATCCAGACCGTTGGCGGCAAGGGCTGGGACGGGTTCGTGCTGGCCGTCCTGCTGTAGAAGATTAAGCGCCAGGACCAAGCGTTCCCAACGCCCGCTCGCACGCGGCGCGCAGGGGGCGGAGGTCTTCGCGGACTGTCTCGAACAGCATCTGATCGTTCAGCGCATCGTAATTATGCCGGATATAGTTGCCGATGCCGCGCACCTCATCCCAAGGGATTTCCGGAGCCATATCCTGCGTCAAGGCCCCCAATTTCGTCGCCGCTTCTGCAATGATGAGAAGCATACGCTCAATTGCCATGCGATGCAGATGGCTTTTGTACATTGCCGCTTCGACGCTGCCCGCGTCATCGACAAATTGCTGAATGGCGTCGATCGAATCGATAATGTCCTGGAACCGCTGGCGCGGCTTGTCAGAAGGCAAGCACGTGCTCCCGCTCAATCTCTTCCTGAAGGTCAGCGCGGGAAGACGGTTCGAACACGATATCGACCACGCCGAAAATATCCGTGAGAAGGCCATATAGTCCAAGGACAGTATGGCGATCCATCGGCGTGCCGTCCTTCAGGCGCACGGCGACATCGACATCCGAACCGGGCCGGTTGTCTCCGCGCGCCACAGAGCCGAACAGGCGCGCATGGACAACGCCGTATTTCCGCATTCGCGGCTCGGCTTCACGCAGCAGGCGGATGGCCTCGTCCCTGTTCATGCGCGGGAGTTTTCCACAAGCCGGGCCGCCGGGGAAGGCGCCGCCCGCCTGGGGGCGCCTCACGCGATGGCGCGCAGGCCGGCGCGCAGGGTGTCCATCTTGCGCGCCCCGGTTTCGGCGTCCAGCTTCGCATGTTCCTCCCGCCAGGCCGGCACGGCGCGCAGCAGCGCCGCATGGCCCTTCGCAGTCAGCGTCAGCAGACGGCTGCGCCGGTCGCCGGGATCGGGCGCGACAGTAACCAGCCCCTCACGCTCCAGCGGTTTCAGCGCGGCGGTCAGGGTGGTGCGGTCCATCGCCAGAAACTGCGCCACGGGTCCGATGGCGGGCGGCCTCGGCCGGTTCAGCGACATCAGCAGCGAGAATTGCTGATTGGTCAGCCCATAGGGGCGCAGCGCATCGTCAAAACGCCGCGCCAGCGTGCGCGCCGCGCGCTGTGCATGCAGGCACAGGCACGTGTCGCGCACTTCAAGTGTGATTTCGGGGGCGACTCGCTTTGACATGGCCATAATATGTTGATACCAACATAAAAAGTCAATCCGGAACGAATGCGCACCCGCGTGCGTAACTGCCTGAATCGGCCTGAATAAAATTGAAAAGGAACGCTCACGATGACAATGGGATATGTGGACGGGTTTCTGGTCGCCGTGCCGGCGGAGAACAAAGACGCCTATCGGGCGATGGCCGAAAAGGCTTTGCCGCTGTTCAGGGAATTCGGCGTCTCGCGCCTGGTCGAATGCTGGGAAGATGATGTGCCAGACGGCAAGGTCACCGATTTCCGCCGCGCCGTGAAAGCTAAGGATGGCGAGATCGTCTGCTTCTCATGGATGGAATATCCATCCAGAGAGGCCCGCGACGCGGCGCAGAAGAAAATGATGTCCGACCCGCGCATGGAGGCGTTCGGCCAGCAGATGCCGTTCGACGGAATGCGCATGGTTTTTGGCGGCTTCGCGCCCATCGTCGATGACGGCGCCGCGAACGGGATAGGCTATGCGGATGGCTATGTGCTCGCCATCCCGTCCGGGAACAAGGACGCCTATCACGCGATGGCCGCGAAGGCCGCCGCCATCTTTCAGGAATATGGCGCCAGCCGCGTGGTCGAGGCCTGGAGCGACGACGTGCCCGCGGGCAAGGTCACAGACTTTTATATGGCTGTGCAGGCCAAAGACGGTGAGGACATCGTCTTTTCCTGGGTGGAATGGCCCAGCAAACAGGCCCGCGACGAAGGCATGGCGAAAGTGATGGCCGACGAGCGGATGAAGCCCGGCCATGACACAATGCCGTTCGACGGCCAGCGCATGATCTTTGGCGGTTTCGCGCCGATTGTGGACGCCTGAGCATGGCCGATCTTCAATCTCCTGTGCGCATCAGCGCGTTCGGCTGGGTTCCGGAGTTCGCCAAGGGTTTGGTGCGAGATCTCCGGGTGCGCTGGGCGCTGGAGGAGGCGGGAATTCCCTATTCCACACGCCTGCTGGATGCGCGCGCTGAACGCCCGGCAGACTATTTCAGCGAGCAGCCTTTCGGTCAGGTTCCATCCTATCGCGACGGTGAGGTCTCGCTGTTCGAATCCGGCGCCATCGTGCTGCATATCGGCGAAGGGTGCGAAACTCTGCTGCCCGCTGACCCGCAGGGCCGGGGGCGGGCTACGGGTTGGGTCATCGCCGCGTTGAACAGCGTAGAGCCGGTCATCTCGCAACTGGCTGCGATCGACCTGTTTCATTCCGAAGAGGAATGGGCGCAGGCCCGCCGCCCCGGCGTTGTGGACATGGTTCGCGGCAAGTTGGCGCGCGTGGCGGAGCATCTGGGCGACAAAGACTGGCTGGAGGAACGCTTCACGGCCGGCGATCTGATGATGGTCACAGTGTTGCGCAATCTGCGCCACACAGACCTGGTCGCCCAATTCCCGCCGCTGGCCGCCTATCGGGCGCGGGGCGAGGCGCGGCCCGCCTTCAGGCGGGCGCTGGACGCACAACTGGCCGATTTCGAGGATCGCGTCTCCGCCGCCTGAGCGCGCGCGGCGACCGCATAAGGAATCCACACATGACCAAAGTCACCCAGCATCTCTGGTTCGAAAAGGATATGGAGGCGGCGGTCCGCTTCTATACAGATCAGATTCCCGGCTCGGCGCTGCACTGGATCTCGCCGCTGCCGGCGGATTCTCCCTCCGGCCCGGCGGGCAGCGTGCGGATGGCGGGCTTCCAGCTTGGCGACCAGCGCTACATGGCCATCGAGGCCGGGCCGCTGGACCCGTTCAATCACAGCTTCTCCATCATGGTGGAGTGCGCCGATCAGGCGGAAATCGACCGGCTGTGGGAGGCGCTGGGCGCGGGCGGCGCCTATGAACAATGCGGCTGGCTGCGCGACCGCTGGGGCCTCTGCTGGCAGATTGTCCCCAAACGGCTGGGCGAGTTGATGAGCGATCCGGACCCCGCGAAGGTGAAGCGGGTGGCCGAGGCGATGCTGAAAATGGTCAAATTCGACATCGCCGGGCTGGAGGCGGCGGCCAAAGGCGGCTGACCGGAGACGACTGATCCGGCCGCCTTTTTCGCTCCGTTCCGCCCGTTTTAAGGCCCTGCACAGCGCCGGGTCTTTTCCACAGGCCCCTCATCCCCAATATTCAGCATCAAAATGCTGGACGGGGAGGCGCGTTCAGCCACAAGATGTAGGTTCGATTGCGACTCGAGCCGGAAGCCTGATCCGATGTCCCAGACCGACCCCCAGATCGCCCAATTGCCGGGATTGCTGACCCCCAGCCATTCCTACAAGCCGTTCCGCTATCCTTGGGCCTATGATTTCTGGAAGAAGCAGCAGCAGGTCCACTGGATGCCGGAAGAGGTGCCGCTGGGCGAGGACTGCAAGGACTGGGCGGGCAAACTCTCGGACGCCGAGCGCAATCTGCTGACCCAGATTTTCCGCTTTTTCACCCAGTCCGATGTCGAGGTGAACGACAATTACATGGAGCGCTATGCGCGCGTGTTCAAACCGACCGAGATCAAGATGATGCTCTCGGCGTTTTCGAACATGGAGACGATCCATATCGCCGCCTATGCGCTGCTGCTGGAAACCATCGGTATGCCAGAGGCGGAATTCTCCGCCTTCCTCGACTATCAGGCGATGCGCGACAAGCACGACTTCATGCAGCGTTTCGGCGTGGAGACAGAGGCCGACATCCTGCGCACCGTGGCGATGTTCGGCGCCTTCACCGAGGGGCTGCAACTCTTCGCCAGCTTCGCGATGCTGATGAACTTCCCGCGCTTCAACAAGATGAAGGGCATGGGCCAGATCGTCTCGTGGAGCGTGCGTGACGAGTCGCTGCATTGCGAGGGCATGATCCGCCTGTTCCACGCCTTCGCCGCGGAAACCGACGCGCTGACCCCGGCCGTGAAGGACGACATTGTCGATTGCTGCAAGACCGTGGTGGGGCTGGAGGACAAGTTCATCGACCTGGCCTTCGAGATGGGGCCGGTGGAGGGCATGACTCCGGCCGACATCAAGGCCTATATCCGCTATATCGCCGACTGGCGGCTGGCCCAGTTGAAGCTGCCCGCCGTCTATGGCGTGAAAGAGCATCCGCTGCCCTGGCTGACGGAAATCCTGAACGGGGTGGAGCACGCCAATTTCTTCGAGGCGCGCGCCACCGAATACGCCAAGGGCGCCACGCGCGGCGAATGGCACGGCGAGGCCGGCGTTTGGACGATGTTCGACAAGATGCGGGAGAAGCGCCCCTCCGCGGTGGACGGATGATCGTGAAACGCGGGTTTGATTTCCGGCCAAAATCCGCGCGTCATCTGGAGGAGGTGGCGAAGCTTAGCGCCGTTCTCTTCAACGGCGTCGCCATTGCGTGCTTCATTGGCGCAACATTCGGTCCAACTTTGAACCCTGCCCTGCAATGGGGTTGGGGCAATGTCGGACTGGTGATTGCTGCTTGTCTGTTTCACATTGTGGCCCAATTTGTGTTATCCTTGGGCTTCAAGGAGGAGCGCCATGCCGCTTGATCCCGCGATTGGCGTTGTCATTGGTCTTGTTGCCGTGCTGGCGACGGGCTTTCTCGGCCTGTGGGTGGGTGGCGTCTTCCATCGCTCGAAGAACGATCCGCATCGGACTGCTGCGGAATAGACGCCCCGGCCCCTACTGCCCGGTCGGCATGGCGCCCCAGCCGCCTTTGCCGGGGCCATACCAGGGATTGCCCCAGCCGGTCGGCTCGTCATCGTCCAGATCGAACATGACGGCCTGCACCTCCTGAATCTTCCCGGCCTTCACCGTGAAAAACTCGCCCACCAGCCGGTCGAAGGCGGTGACAGAGCTGGCGTTTTCGATGGGGCCGTCGATCCGCCCAAAGCGCAGGATGGTCAGCACGATGCCGCGCTCTTCATCCACCACGGCATGGCGGCGGTCCCAGAGATTGCGCCCGATGAACAGGCCGCGGTCGAACCCGTCCATGGCGGTGACATAGACGCCGTTCCGGTAATTGGCGGTGAATTGCGCGCCGTTCTCGAAGCGCCGCGTATCGGGCAGCAGCGCAGGACGGTGATAGTCCGGCGTGCCATTGGTCTGGAATGCGCGGAAATACCCGTCCGCGACGGCGACCAGCTTGTAATAGGAATCGCGCTCCACCGGCGGGATCGGCAAAGTGAGGAAGGCGGAGGGCTCGGGATCGAGCTGTTCCGGCCCCCACCACGCGCCCGCTTCGCCCTCAAAGGTGCGGATAATCTCGATCTCGGTGATCGCGCCGCCCGCGACTTTCAGGCGCACGATCTCCATCGAGTCCTCGCCGTCCCCGTCGACCACCACGACCTGCGTGCCGGTGTCGCCCAGCCGCTCGTTCACCGCGTCAAAGCGCCAGCGCACGCGCTCCGCTCCGTCCCAGAACGCCTCGGCCAACGTGACATCCTTGCCGTTCAGCGTGATGCGCGCGCCCGCCGCCTGGGGCAGCCGCGCCGGATCGTTCGCCAGCAGCGCATCGTAATAGGCGTCAATAAACACTGTCAGGCAGGCGCGGTCGCAGGTGACCGGCGCCCAGCCGCCGCGCGTGGGACCGTAATCGGGCGCCCAGGCGCTGGGCAGGGAATCGTCGCGGTTGAACATCACCGCCTGAATGTCCCAGATCAGGCCCTTGCGGATGGCGAAAAACTCGGCCACCAGCCGGTCCACCGACTGCGCCTCGCTGCGCGGCGTCGCGCCGTCTTTCAGGCCGAACCGGGCAAAGCTCATCACCACGCCATATTCCTCGTCCACCACCGGATAGCGGATGTCCCAGATATTGCGTCCGGCATGGCGGCCCAGATCGAACTGCTCGGCGGCGGTGGAGGGCGGATTGCCGGCGAACGGCGCATGGGTGGTCAGCACGCCGTTCTCCAGCCGCGGAACATAGGGCCAGAATTCGGCCGGCCGGTATTCGTCCGTGCCGTTGGTGTTAAAGGCGCGCCAATAGGATTCCGCCGCCGCGATCAGATCATAATAGGAATCCTGCTCTGCCGGGCGGATGGCGATGTTGAAGTTCGGATTGGGCTCGCGCAGCGTGGACGTGTCGTAAAGGCTGCCTTCCTCCGGCCCGCGTGTGCGGATCTGCTCCACTTCCGTGATCGCGCCGTCTTTCACCTTCAGGCGGAAGACATGGATGATCTCGGCGCCGTCCTCATTCACCACCAGCATCTGCGTGCCGGTGTCGCCCAGGCGGGGATTGGCGATATCGACCCGGCCGCGCACGCTTTGGGCCTCGGCCCAGAACGTGTCCGCCAGTGGCATGATGTCGTCGTTCAGCGTCACTTTCGCGTCCGGCGCCAGCGGCACGCGGCCGGAATCATTGGCCAGCAGCCCGTCGACAAAGGCGTCGATAAAGCCGGTCAGGCAGGCGCGGTCGCAATCGTACTGGATATTGCTCTGGTTCTGCGCCTGCGCCGCGCCCCCTGCCAACAGCATTGTGGCCAGCAGCGTCATGGCCCCGGCCAGCACATATCCTGTGCGGAAACCCGTCATGCGAAATCCTCCCCGATGCGCCCCGTTGCGCCGCTGTCCGGCGCTTTTCTACCCTGGAGGATGCGCCGCGCGGCGGCGCGGGACAAGACGTTTCAGAGCTTGCGCAAATAGCGGCCGGCCATTTCGCCCAGCATCGCGGCCAGGTCCGCGCCGTCGTGGCCGCTGGCCGCGGCCGGCGCGCGCGCCGGATACAGCGCCTTTTCCAGCAGCGCCGAAACGATCAGCACCGACATGGCGGCGGCGGCGCGGCGGCGCGCTTTCTCACCCATATCCGGCCGGCGCCGGGTCAGCGCGAAGTCGATGGAAATACGCGCGCCCTCGCACAGCGTCTCCAGCGGCCGGTCGGCGCCCGACGCATCGTCCAGCCGTGCACGCAGATGCGCGGCGCGCAGCAGATGCGCCTCGTCGCTGAGCACGGTCCAGACGCGGCGCGCAATCTCGGTCATGTCGGCGCGCAGATCGCCTTCGCCGGAAAGTTTCAGCGGCCCCATGGCGCGCATGCTCTGGGTCATGCGCTGGGCGGCCAGCTCCACCACCACGGGCAGGAAGGAATCCTTGTTCTCAAACCGGCGATAGACGCTGCCGACGGCGCAGCCGGCTTCCTGCGCCAGCTCCTGCACCGAGATGCGCTCCAGCGGCCGGTCGCGCAGAAGCCGTTCCAGCGCTTCGATCAGCGCATCGCGCGTGGCGCGGCTGCGCGCCTGGCTGGCCGATTTCACGCCCGGCGCGGCAGTGACGGCGGAATCGCTCATCCCGCCAGTCTAGCCCGATTCGCGAATATAGGTTCACGCATTGCGGGCGGTCGCGGCGCGGTATTCTTCTGCGCACTTGAACCTTCGGTGCGGATCGGCTGCAACCTCGCCCGGAAAGGGGGGCCTACGATGGACGTGACAATCCGCAGACTGGTTCCAGAGGATCACGCGGCATGGACCGCGCTATGGAATGGCTACACGGCCTTCTATCGCGTCACCCTGCCGGAAGCCGTGACGGCCAATACATGGTTACGGCTGCTGGCCGATTCCGGCCCGGTCTGGGGGCGTTGCGCCGTGCAGGACGGCGCACTGACCGGTTTCGTCACATGGCAGATTCACCACGCGACATGGACCACGGCTGTGCGTGTTTATCTGGAAGACTTGTTCGTGGCGGAGGCGATTCGCGGCCAGGGCGTGGGCCGCGCGCTGATCGAAACGGTTTATGCTGAGGCCGACCGGGTTGGCGCGGATAATGTCTATTGGTTCACCAATCACGACAATGAAACGGCGCGCAGGCTCTATGACCGGATCGGCGTGCACCCCGGCGCGGTGAAATATCAGCGGCGCTGAACGCCACGGTCCTCGCGCAGGTGTTCACGCCTGCGCGGGAAACGCACTCACTTCCAGCGGATTTTCAGGATCTCATAGCCGCGGGCGCCGCCGGGGGCCGCGACCTCGACGGAATCTCCGGCTTCCTTGCCGATCAGCGCGCGCGCGATGGGCGAGGTGATGGAAATCTTGCCCGCCTTCACGTCGGCCTCGTCCTCGCCCACGATCTTGTAGACGGCTTCCTCGTCGGAATCCTCGTCCACCAGCGTCACCGTGGCGCCGAATTTCACGGTCTTGCCGGACAGTTTGGAGACGTCGATGATCTCGGCGCGGGCGAGCTTGTCTTCCAGCTCGGCCACGCGGCCCTCGATCCAGGCCTGACGCTCCTTGGCCGCGTGATATTCGGCGTTCTCGCTGAGATCGCCGTGGTCGCGCGCTTCCGAGATCGCCTGGATCACCGCCGGGCGCTCTTCGCTTTTCAGACGCTTCAATTCAGCATCGAGGGCGCTATGGCCCTCGGCCGTCATAGGAATCTTCTGCATTAGGAAACCGTCTTTGAGACCGCCTCAGGACCGCCAGGCGGCAGACCCGGAAAGATTAAGTATGAGAAAGGCGGGTTTCAAGGCGCCACAGGCGCCGCAGGGCAAGATATTGACGTAAAAAGAGTATTTATATCCAGAGCCGGAGGCTCAGGCGGCTTTTCCGGGCCGGGGCCCGTCGCGCCATGATTGCAGCGAGGCGACGCCCAGCGTCCCGGCGCCCACACGCAGAATCGATTTGATCGTGGCCTCGGCGGCGGCGGCGGTCGTGTAATAGGGGATTTTCATTTCCAGCGCCGTGCGGCGGATGGAGAAGCTGTCCTTCAGCGAGGCCCGGCCCTCTGTGGTGTTGATGACAAGCTGGATGTCGCCATTTTTCATCGCGTCCACAATATGCGGTCGGCCTTCATAGACCTTGTTGACTGGCGTCACCTCCACGCCCTGTCCGGACAGGAAGGCGGCGGTGCCGCGCGTGGCGATAATGCCAAAGCCGCGCGCCAGAAGATCGCGGGCCAGCGGAACCATCGCTTCCTTGTCCGCCTCGCGTACAGAGATAAACACCGTGCCCTCGCGCGGCAGGGTGACGCCGCTGGCGATCTGCGATTTGGCGAAGGCGGACTCGAAATCGCTGTCCAGCCCCATTACCTCGCCGGTAGAGCGCATTTCAGGGCCAAGCACCGGATCGACGCCGGGGAAACGGGCGAAGGGCAGCACCGCTTCCTTCACCGCCACGCGGTCCGTGGGCATCGCCGGCAGGTCGAATCCGGAGAGTTTCTCGCCGGCCATCGCCTTGGCCGCGATGGCGGCGACCGGCGCGCCAATGGCTTTGGCGACGAAAGGCACGGTGCGGCTGGCGCGCGGATTGACCTCCAGCACATAGATGGTCTCGCCCTGGATGGCGAACTGCACGTTCATCAGGCCGCGCACATCCAGCGCCAGCGCCAGACGCTCGGTCTCGCGCGTCAGCTCGGCCACCAGCTCCGGCGACAGCGAATAGGGCGGCAGGGCGCAGGCGGAATCGCCCGAATGCACGCCGGCCTCCTCGATATGCTCCATGATCCCGGCGACGAACACGGTCTTCCCGTCGCACACCGCGTCGACATCCACTTCGGTGGCGTCGTTGAGATAACGGTCGAGCAGCAGCGGCGACTTGCCGGTCACCACGATGGCTTCGCGCAGATAGCGCGTCAGGCCCTCATCGTCGGTGACGATCTCCATCGCCCGCCCGCCCAGCACATAAGACGGGCGCAGCACCAGCGGATAGCCGAGCGCGCGCGCCGCCGCGATGGCCTCTTCCTCTGATTTGGCGATGGCGTTGGGCGGCTGTTTCAGGTCCAGCTCGTCCAGCAGCGCCTTGAACCGCTCGCGGTCCTCGGCCAGGTCGATGGCGTCCACCCGCGTGCCCAGGATCGGCGCGCCCGCGGCCTCAAGGCCAGAGGCAAGGTTCAGCGGCGTCTGGCCGCCAAACTGCACGATCACGCCGGCCAGCTCGCCGCGCGAGGCTTCCCGGTGCAGGACTTCCGAAACATCCTCCAGCGTCAGCGGTTCGAAATACAGCCGGTCGGATGTGTCGTAATCGGTCGAGACGGTCTCGGGATTGCAATTGACCATGATCGACTCGACGCCCAGCTCCGCGAGCGCGAAGGCCGCGTGACAGCAGCAATAGTCAAACTCGATGCCCTGACCGATCCGGTTCGGTCCGCCGCCCAGAATGGCGACCTTTTTCCGGCCGCTGGGCTGCGCTTCGCATTCCGGCGCTCCGAACGCGGGGGATTCATAGGTGGAATAGAGATAGGGCGTCTCGGCCGCGAACTCCGCCGCGCAGGTATCGACGCGCTTGAACACCGGCCGCACGCCCAGCGCATGACGCCGCTCGCGCACGCTGTCTTCGGAAAGCCCCGTCAGCATGGAAAGGCGCGCATCCGAGAAACCATCCGCCTTCAGGGCGCGGAACGACTCCGCGTCGCCGGGCAGGCCGTTCGCGCGCACATCGTCCTCGGCGCGCACCAGCTCTTCGATCTGGCGCAGGAACCACGGCTCGTACTGGCAGGCCTGGCGCACCTCCTCCACGGTGAAACCGTGCCGGAACGCCTGCGCGATCACCAGCAGGCGGTCGGGCGTCGGGCGGCCGAGCGCGGCGCGCACGGCGGCGCGGTCGTCACCCTGACCGATTCCGGCGATGGCGATCTCGTTCAGCCCGCAAATGCCGGTCTCGGTGCTGCGCAGCGCCTTTTGCAGCGACTCCTTGAAGGTGCGGCCCATCGCCATCGCCTCGCCCACCGATTTCATCGAGGTGGTGAGCAAAGGCTGCGCGCCCGGATATTTCTCGAAGGCAAAGCGCGGGATCTTGGTGACCACATAGTCGATGGTCGGCTCAAAGCTCGCAGGCGTCGCGCCGCCGGTGATGTCGTTGTCCAGCTCGTCCAGCGTGTAGCCGACGGCCAGCCGCGCCGCGACCTTGGCGATGGGAAAGCCGGTGGCCTTGGACGCCAGCGCCGAGGAGCGCGAGACGCGCGGATTCATCTCGATCACCACCATGCGGCCATCGGCCGGATTGATGGCGAACTGCACGTTAGAGCCGCCGGTCTCCACCCCGATCTCGCGCAGCACGGCGATGCTGGCGCTGCGCATCCGCTGATATTCGCGGTCGGTGAGGGTCAGCGCCGGGGCGACCGTGATGGAGTCGCCGGTATGCACGCCCATCGGGTCGATATTCTCGATAGAGCAGACGATGATGCAGTTGTCCGCGCGGTCGCGGACCACTTCCATCTCATATTCTTTCCAGCCGAGAACCGATTCCTCGATCAGCACCTCATTCACCGGGCTGGCTTCCAGACCGCCGGCGGCGACTTCCTCGAACTCCTCGACATTATAGGCGATGCCCCCGCCCGTGCCGCCCAGCGTGAAGCTCGGCCGGATAATGGCGGGCAGGCCGGTTTCGGAAAGCGCGGCCTTCGCCTCGTCCAGCGTGTGGGCGACGCGACTGCGCGGCGATTCCAGGCCGATGGCGTCCATCGCCTCGCGGAAGCGCTGGCGGTTTTCGGCCTTGTCGATCACGTCGGCGCGGGCGCCGATCATCTCCACGCCGAATTTTTTGAGGATTCCCTGTTCCTCCAGGGCCAGCGCCGTGTTCAGGGCGGTCTGGCCGCCCATTGTGGGCAGCAGGGCGTCCGGCCGCTCTTTCTCGATCACGCGGGCGACGAATTCGGGGGTGATCGGCTCCACATAGGTGGCGTCGGCCACATCCGGGTCGGTCATGATCGTCGCCGGATTGGAATTGATAAGGATAACGCGATAGCCCTCGGATTTCAGGGCCTTGCAGGCCTGAACGCCGGAATAATCGAATTCGCAGGCCTGGCCGATAACGATAGGCCCGGCGCCGATAATGAGAATGGAGGAGATGTCTGTGCGGCGCGGCATATCGAGCGCGGCTTTTAACGATTCCCTCCCGGCACGGCTAGGGGTGAATGCGGCTTTGGGCAGGAAGCAAGAATCCGCTTGCCGGGTTCGTTTTTTGGGCGTCACCATGAACAGGAAATGAGGCGCTGAATGGGGAGGACGCCCGATGACCTTCGTCGTCTGCCGGACTAAATCGAACCGGACCTTTGGTATGACGCTTGCGGCCGCCGCCGTCTTGCTGGCCCTCACGCCCGTCGCGGCGCAGGCGCAAACGCCCGAAATCGAAGAAGTGCGGGCGTTGGCCGAACAGGGGGCGCTTGAGGCGCAATACAGTCTGGGCGTCCTGTACGCCAATGGCGAGGGGGTGACCCAGGATTATGCCGAAGCCGCGCGCTGGTTTCTGCTGGCGGCGGATCAGGGTCTTGCCGATGCACAATTCCTTCTCGGAGATATGTACTTTAATGGCGCTGGAGTGGCGCAAGACAATGCGGAAGCCCTGCGTTGGTGGCTCCTCGCTGCGAAACAGGACCATGCCGGTGCGCAAGCCTTTCTCGGCGCTCTATATGCCCGGGGGGCGGACGTGACGCGGGATACCACCGAAGCTGTGCATTGGCTCGGTGCGGCGGCGGAGCAGGGCGATATCGCGGCGTCACTTTTCCTCGGACATAGCTATTTGAGAGGCAGCTATCCCGTGGCCCAGGACAACACCGAAGCTGCGCGCTGGTTCCTGCTGGCGGCGGAGCGGGGCGACGCCGAGGCGCAATACGAACTCGGATTAATGTACGGGAGCGGCCGCGGTGTGACGCAGAACCATGCTGAAGGTCTGCGTTGGTCCCGCAATGCGGCAGAGCAGGGCCACCCTGAAGCGCAATACTATCTTGGCCTCACATATGCTGTTGGCGGAGACGGCGTGACGCGGGACGATGACGAGGCCGTGCGCTGGTACCGCCGTGCAGCGGAACAGGGCCATGCCGATGCGCGACGGCAACTCCTTCGCCGCGGCCTGATTAACGGCCGTCTGGTTAACGACTGAAAGAAAGACGGGGCATGATCCAGGATCGGAATATCCCCTAAAACCGCACCGCCAGATCGGCCCAGCCCATCATGTCGGCGGGGCCGCCCGCCACATGGCCCGGATTGTCCACATAGCGCAGCGCGCCGCGCAGGAAGAGATTATCCCCGACGCGCCAGCGCAGGGCGCTTTCCAGCCCGATCTCGCGGCCAGAGGGGGTCAGCGCCGCCTCGCGCGCCTCATAAACCGTCATGTTCGCCGCGTCCGCCAGCACGGGAATGCTGAACCCCGCCCGGCCGCGCTCGGCGCGCAAGCTCTGCGACGCGGCGAAGCCGAGCGTCAGGCCGTGCGCCATGTCGCGCTCGACGCCGATGCTCCAGGCGCTTGCCGCCGGCTGCTCCAGAATCCGCATCCCGTAGGAATCCGCCAGTTCCGTCACGACGATCTCGCCGCGCGCCTGGCCGCGCCAGCCGCCGCCCGGCAGCCAGCCCAGCGGCCCGCTCCATTCCAGCGCGGCGAAGCGCAGGCGCGTCTCGTCCGCGCCGCCCGTGCGCGCCAGCAGCGACCCGCCCAGCGCCGAATCCTGTTCACGCGCCGCGCCGGCTTCCAGCGTCACCAGATGCGCGCCCAGCGCACGGCCCAGCGTCACGGCGGCGAACGTCCCTGAGTCCGGGCCGGAATCCAGCGCCGCGCGTGCGCCAATCCGCCATGCGCCCAGACGATAATTGCCGTGCGTCCAGCGGTCCGCGCGGACCAGCATCGCAACCGCGCCGCCCTGATCCTGCGCGTCCAGCAGGCCCACGGACGCGGCCCAGGGCGCCGCCGCGCCGCTGGAAAAACCGAACTCGGCGGCGCCGAACTGAAACGTCCCGCCCCATTCGAAATCCCGCGCCGCGCCGCCTATGCCGAAATTGGCCGGCGGCGGCCGGTCCTCGCGCCAATAGAGCCAGGTCTCGCCATGCTGCGCGGGGGCGCGGCCGCCGCGCCGGCGGTTCTGCTCCGCCAGGCTGTGAAACCGGCCAAGCGCGCCGGACCCCGCCGCCGCGCGGCCGGGCGCGGCCAGAAAGGCGCGATTGTAGGAATCGCGGAACATCAGCCCGTCGAAGGCGCCGGAATGCGCCGCCCAGTCACCGAACGCGCCCGCACCGGGCGCGAGCGCCATCGCCAGCGAAACTTCGCCGCCGCCGCTTCCGCCATCGCCGCCCGCCGCCGGGGCAAAGCTGACAATGGCCGGCCCCACCGGGGCGAAGGCGGCCTGAAGATTGACCAGACCGCGCCCATAGACCGCATCGGTTCCCGGCGCGCCGAGATCGGTGGCGGTGGTCAGCAGAAGATTTACCGCCTGCTGCGGCGTCAGGCCGGGAAATCCGTCCAGCAGCAACGCCACTGCGCCGGAGACGAAGGGCGTGGCGATGGACGTGCCGCTGGCCAGCCGGTAGTCGCCGTCATTGCTGGTGGTCAGGATGAACTCGCCCGGCGCTGCCAGATAGAAATCCTGCGCTGTACCTGCGCGGTTGGAAAAGTCGCTGATGGTGTTGTCCGCTTTCAGCGCGCCGACCGCGATCGCCAGACCCTGCGCCGCGGGGTCGGCGGCGAAAATCGCGGGCATGCCGGGATTTGGCTCACCGTTCGGGTCGGTATTGCCGGCTGCGGCCACCACCACGATCCCGGCATTCACCGCGCGGATCAGGGCGTTGCGCAGGCCGGCGGGCAGCGGGTCGTCACCGCCCAGCGAAATATTGATGACATTCGCGCCGTTGGCGATGGCGTGGTCGATCGCATTGGCCATGACGCCGGTGCTGAATTTGCAGCCATCCGCATCGGCGCAGGAATCCGGCGTATCGGTGCGCAGCACCATGATCTGCGCGTCAAAAGCGACGCCGTGCATTCGCACATCGTCCTTGCGGGCGCCCAGCACGCCGGCCACCAGTGTGCCGTGCCCGCCTTCGTCGTCCAGCGTGTTGCGCGCAACATGCATGTCGCGCGAGGCGCTATGGATCGCGCCGGTGAATTCCGGATGGTCCTCGTCGATGCCCGTGTCGATGGTCGCGATGGTCACGCCCGCGCCCGTGGCGCCCGCCGCATAGGCGTGCTGCGCCAGAATGCGGGGCAGGCCGCTGCGGGAAACGCCGCTGACCAGACCCTGAAATTCCGGCGTGACAAAGCTGGCCGCGCTGGGCGGCGGGGGAGGGGGCGGAGGAGCCGGTGGCGGCGGCGGAGCGGGTGGCGCTGGCGGCGCGGGCGATGGGCCTCCGCCCCCGCCGCCGCAGGCTGTGGCGAAAACCAGCGCCGTCAGCGCGGCGGCCACAATACTGGCGCATCTGCGGCGGGTGGTCATGGACGGCGCTCCGGGCGATTATGGGCGATGGATACAACTTTAACGATTAATTCCCGATTGACGGGGCATGACGCATTGTCTCAGACCAGTCTCAAACCCATTGTAAATCCGCCCAGAACCGGGGCTGGCCGCTACCTTGGTCGGCAAGGCGCGGACTGGTCAGCCAGGCCGCGCGCTCGTGCTGGATCGGGATTAACGCGCCTTCGTCCAGAACGATGCGCTCAGCTTCATAGGCCATGGCGTCGCGCCGCCGCGCATCCGGTTCGGCGCGCATGGCGGCCAGCGCATCTCCCAGCGCCTCGGACTCCCAGTTGAAATTGGCGGCGAAGCCGCCGGGCGCGAACGGCTCCAGAAACCGCCACGCATCCGATCTCAGCCCCCGGTCAAAGCGCGACAGCGCCAGATCGAACCGGCCTTCGTCCACGGCGGCGTAGAGGCCGGTGGCGTCGGTGCGCAAGATGCGTGTCTCGATCCCGATGGCGCGCCAGTCATCGGCCAGCGCCACGGCCAGGCCTTCGCGCTCTCCGCCTGATTGCAGCAGTTCCAGCATCGCGCCCCGTGCCCCCGCCTCCGCGATCAGCGCGCGCGCCGCCTCGCGCCGCGTCTCCAGCGGCCGGTCATCGGCGTTTGGCGAACCGGGAATGATCGTATCGGCCGGCGCGGCGAAGCCCTGAAACAATTCCCGCCCGATAAAGTCACGGTCGATGGCCAGCGACAGCGCCCGCCGCACCCGCGCATCGGAAAGCGGCGCGCGCGCATGATTGGGCTTCAGATACGTAAATCGCGGCGCGTCATAGAGCTGCGCCTGCGCCGCGCCCGCGCTCAAAGCGGTCCAGGGCGGATCCTGCACAAGGTCCAGATCGCCGGCGCGAAACATGCGCAGGCGCGTCGCCGCGTCGTCGATGGCGTGCAGCTCGATTTCTTCGATCTCTGTCCGGTTCGCCGCGAAATGCTCCGGGTTGCGGGCCAGAACAATGGAAAGCTGCGTCACGCTGCGCGGCAGATACGGCCCGGCGCCAACAAAGTTTTCCGGCCGCGTCCAGGCCGCGCCGTGCCGTTCGATCACATGGCGCGGAACGGGATGGAATTCGCGCATCGTCTCGGGAAACACGCCCACGGGCATGCGCAGCGTAAAAGCCACCGTGCGCGCATCGTCGGCGCGCACATCGGCGATAGGCAGAAGATCGCCAATGCCGGACCACACCGAGTCCGGCCCGCCGCCGTGCCGGACCGACCAGACCACATCCTCGGCCGTCAGCGGCGCGCCGTCCGACCAGCGCAGGCCGCGGCGCAGATGCGCGCGCCATTGCGTCGCGTCGCGGTTCGACTCCCAGATATCCGTCAGGCCCAGATGCGGCCGGTGCGATTCCAGCGGCGCATGAATCTGGTGAAACAGAATGGCGGCGGCGGCGAACTCGGCGCGGAACGGGTCCAGCGAGTCCGGCGCGCCGGCCAGCCCGATGCGCAGCACCCCGTCCTCCCGCCGCGCGCGCGGTCCGCAGGCGGCCAGCACGCCAGCCAGGCCGAATGCTCCGAACCGGCGGCGCGTCAGGGAAAACCCGTCCATGCGCCATATCTAAAGTGATTTGCCCCGCGGGAGAATCCGGGAATGCGCCGCCTTAGCGCGCCGCCTTCGCCTTTTCCATCGCCTCGGCGAAACGCTCGAACAGATAGAAACTGTCCTTGGGGCCGGGGCTGGCTTCGGGGTGGTGCTGCACGCTGAACACCGGCCTGTCCTTCATGGCGATGCCGCAATTACTGCCGTCGAACAGCGAGACATGGGTTTCCACCACGCCGTCCGGCAGGGCGTCGCGGTCCACGGTGAAGCCGTGATTCATCGAGACGATCTCGACCTTGCCGGTCGTGACGTCCTGCACCGGATGGTTCGCGCCATGATGGCCGTGCGTCATTTTTTTGGTCTTGCCGCCCAGCGCCAGCGCCAGCATCTGATGGCCCAGGCACACGCCCATCACCGGCACGCCGCTCTGCGCCAGCGCGCGGATGGTCGCGCCTTCGGTCTTCACGGTTTCGGCCGGGTCGCCCGGCCCGTTGGCCAGCAGCACGCCGTCCGGCCTGCGCGCCAGCACCTCCTCGGCCGTCGCGCCCATCGGCAGAACGGTGCAGCGCGCGCCCACCGCGCCCAGAGAGCGCAGCAGGTTCGTCTTCACGCCAAAATCCAGAACCACGACTTCGTATTTCGGATGATCGACGGCGGGGAAGCCATCGGGCCATTCCCACTGACCCTCGGCGGTTGTGTAGCCCTGCGTCGCGGCGACCTCGCGGGCCAGGTCGCGCCCCTCCATCGAGGGATGGCTGCGCGCCGTCTCTTTCAGCGCCTCGATGTCGATCTTGCCGTCCGGGTCATGGGCGACGGCGCAGTTCGCCATGCCCTGCTCGCGGATGCGGCGGGTCAGCGCGCGCGTGTCCACGCCGGTGATCGCCACCACGCCGCGCTTGGCCAGCCAGGCATTGAAATCATCCTGGGCGCGCCAGTTGGCCGGCGCGGTGATCGGCGCGCGCAGCACCGCGCCGCAGGCGGAGGCCTCCGCCGCCGGGTTGCGCGTCTCCATGTCTTCGGAATTGGCGCCGACATTGCCGATATGCGGGAAGGTGAAGCACACGACCTGGCCCGTGTAGGACGGGTCGGTCAGGATTTCCTGATAGCCGGTCATGGCGGTGTTGAAGCACAATTCGCCGGCGGCGATCCCCGCCGCGCCCGCGCCATGACCCAGAAACACCGATCCGTCGGCGAGCGCGAGCGCCCCGGTGGCGGGTTGATTCCGGCGTCCGGCGGTCATAACTGGCTGCGTCCGAGGCGAGACGGCGCGTGCTCCGCGCCGCAAAATCCGGCGGAACCTAGGGATGGCGCTCCGCCGCGTCAAGCAAACCACGCGGTCTGGAATGCGTGGCGGATCAACAGTTTCCGCGAGCGCCGCGCGCCAGAGCAGAGACAGACCAGATACGAGGCCGGATATGACGCTGCGCGACCGAATCTCCGAAGACCTGAAAACCGCGATGAAGGCCCGCGATACGGCGCGGCTGGGCACGCTGCGTCTCATCCATGCGGCGATCAAGGATCGCGACATCGCCGCGCGGGTCGGCGCCAAAGGCTCCGGCGACGACGACGCGGACATCGCGACCCTGCTGGCGAAAATGGCCAAGCAGCGCGAGGACAGCATCGCGGCCTTCGATTCCGCCGGCCGCACCGAGCTGGCGGCGCAGGAGCGGGCGGAGCTGGCCGTCATCCAGTCCTATATGCCGCGCCCGATGGACGAGGCCGAGATCGCCACGGCGGTGAAAGCCGCCATCGAGGAGACCGGCGCGGATTCCATGAAAGACATGGGCAAGGTGATGGCGGTGCTGAAGGCCGCCTATGCCGGCCGGATGGATTTCGCCACGGCCAGCGCCGCGGTGAAGACGGCGCTGGGCGGCTGAGGCCAGCACTCCCGCCAGTAATCCCCAAGCGGAACTGGCCCCGCGCATGGGAATCAGTCCGGGGGGCGACTATGATTCCCGCCCTCCTTTGACCGGGCCGTCCATGCGCTTTTCCGATGACTTTATCGAGGAACTGAAATCGCGCCTGCGCCCTTCGGAGGTGATCGGCCGGCGGGTGAAATTGCGCCGTCAGGGGCGCGAAT
This sequence comes from Euryhalocaulis sp., assembly GCA_050486445.1. Taxonomy (GTDB): domain Bacteria; phylum Pseudomonadota; class Alphaproteobacteria; order Caulobacterales; family Maricaulaceae; genus Euryhalocaulis. The sequence goes on along the minus strand of JBJHDH010000014.1, from coordinate 34,885 downwards.
TCGCCGGGCTCAGCCCGTTCAACAAGGAAAAGACGGCCAGCTTCTTCGTCAATGACGAGAAGGGCTTCTATCACTGCTTCTCCAGCGGCAAGCATGGCGACATTTTCAGCTTCCTGCAGGAGACAGAGGGGCTGAGCTTCCCCGAGGCGGTGGAGCGTCTGGCCGGCGAGGCCGGCATGGCGCTGCCCGCGCCCGATCCCGAGGCGGCGCGGCGGGCCGAGGCGGCCAAAGGCCTGCTGCACTGGATAGAGGAGGCGCAGGCTTATTTCTCGCAGTCGCTGCGCCGCTCGGGCGGGCAGACCGCGCGCGACTATCTGGCCGGGCGCGGCCTGCCGCCGGATGTGTGGGAGCAGTTCGGCGTCGGCTGGGCGCCAGACGCCCGCACCGGCCTGGTCGATCATCTGGTGGCCAGAGGCGCAAAGCCGGAAGAGCTGATCGAGGCGGGCCTGGCCTTCCGGCCGGAAACTCCGGGGCCGAACGGCGAAAAACTGATGGACCGGTTCCGTGGCCGGGTGATGTTCCCGATCCACGATCCGCGCGGACGGCTGGCCGGGTTTGGCGGCCGGGCGCTGCGCCCCGACGCCCGCGCCAAATATCTGAACAGCCCCGATACGCCGCTTTTCCACAAAGGCTCGCTGCTCTACCGCTTTCCAGAGGCGCGCAAGGCCGCCGGCGATCCGCGCGCCCGGCTCTCCAGCCTTATCATCGCCGAAGGCTATCTGGATGTGATCGCCTTCAACCGCGCCGGCCTGCCCCAGGCGGTGGCGCCGCTGGGCACGGCGCTGACGGAAGATCAGATCCAGCTTGCCTGGCGCGCGGGGCCGGAACCGGTGCTGTGCTTTGACGGCGACGCGGCGGGAAAGCGGGCGGCGTATCGCGCCATCGACCGGGCGCTGCCGCTGCTGGCCCCCGGCCGCTCGCTGCGTTTTGTGCTGCTGGATGGCGGCAAGGATCCCGACGACCTGCTGCGGGACGAGGGGCCAGGCGCCCTGCGCGCGGCGCTGGATGGCGCCCGGCCGCTGGTCGACCTGCTGTGGGAGCGGGAGCTGGAGGCCGAGCCCGCCGATACGCCAGAGCGCCGCGCCGGGCTGAAACGGCGCCTGCTGGCCGCCGCCGCCGCCATCAAGGACGACAGCGTGCGCGAGGAATATCGCGCCGAATTGCTGGCCCGCTACGACGCGCTGCCGCCCCGCGCCGGGGGCGCCGCCGCCGGGCGCGCCGGGGCCAAAGCGGGCAAGGGGGGGAGATGGGGGTGGGGGGGCAAAGGCGCCTTCACCCCCGTCCGCGCCCTGCCAGAGCTGAAATCCAAGGCTGCGGGGGACCGGGGGCCGGGGCCGATTCCGCGCTCGCTTCTGTTCGCGGCGCTGGAACATCCCGACCTGCTGCTGACCTGCGCGGAGGAGCTGGCGGGGCTGGAACTGGGCGATCCGGGGCTGGAACGGCTGCGCGACGCGGCGCTCTCTGCCGCCGGCCAGGCCGAAACTGTTGACAAATCCGGCCTTCGCGGCCATCTGGCCAATCTGGGATTTGGCGATCAGTTGGCCCGTCTGGAGTCCGAAAAGCCCCTTTTGGCGGCGGCCTATCGCGCCTATTTCGATGGGGCGGCCGGGCCGGAGAGCGGGTGGCGGTCTCTCTATGCGACCATCGACGTTCGCCGCGCAACGAAGATCGAGGGCGCGCACGCCCGCCGGGCGGGCATAGAGGATTTCACGGCTGAAACGCAGACGCGCCTGCGCGGCGCGTTCGATTTCAAATACCGGGCGCGTACGGACCGGCCGGAAGACAAGGAAATGGCGAACAGGCAGGATGCCCTGGCCGCCTCTGGAGACGGTGAATGAAAAAGAGCGCGGTCAAAAAGGCTGAACGGCGCGAAACCACGGACAGCCCGCTGCTCGACCTCAGCGACAAGGCGGTCAAGCAGATGATCGCCGCCGCCAAAAAGCGCGGTTATGTCACCCATGAAGAGCTGAACAAGGTTCTGCCCAGCGAGGAATTCACCTCCGAGCAGATCGAGGATGTGCTCGCCCAGATGTCCGAGCTGGGCGTCAATGTTATCGACGCTGACGATCAGGCCGAGGATCAGGACGCCGAATCCGGCGCCGGGGCCGAATCCGCAGACGAGGCAGAGGAAGAGGAAGAAGAAGACGAGGAAGGCGGCACGAACGGCAGCCGCGCCCTGATGCGCAAGAAGGATGCGCTGCCCACTACCAACACCTCGTCCAGCGCCGACCGCACCGACGATCCCGTGCGCATGTATCTGCGCGAAATGGGCACGGTGGAGCTGCTCTCGCGCGAGGGCGAGATCGCCATCGCCAAGCGTATCGAGGCCGGCCGCGACACCATGATCAAGGGCCTGTGCGAAAGCCCGCTCACCGCCGAGGCGATCATGGTCTGGCGGCAGGAACTGGCCGAGGAGCGCATCCTGCTGCGCGACATTATCGACCTCGACGCCACCTATGGCGGCCAGCAGGGCGCGCAGGCGGAAAATACTGACGACGACGAAGACGAAGAGAGCGAAGACAACGCCGACGCGGACGATGACGACGACGAGGGCGTGAATCCCTCGATGTCCGCCATGGAGTCAGAGCTGCGCGAAAGCGTCATGGCGGTGCTGGATGGCGTGGCGGGCGATTTCGACCGTTTCCGCAAATTGCAGGACCGTCTGGTCGCGGCCCGGATGAAGGGCGGCAAGGGGCTGGGCCCCAAGACCAAAGCCGAATACGAGGAATTGCAGGACAATATCTCCGGCAATCTGAAACAGCTTCACCTCAACAACGCCCGGATCGAGGCGCTGGTCGAGCAGCTTTACGCCATCAACCGCCAGCTCGTGTCGTTCGAGGGCAAGCTGCTGCGCATGGCCGATGGCCACGGCGTGCCGCGTATGGACTTTCTGGAATGCTATTTCGGCCGCGAGCTGGCGCCCGACTGGTGCGATGAACTTCAGGGCCGCTCCAAGGCTTGGGACCGTTTCCTGAAGCGCGAGCGCGATCAGGTCGAGATGATACGCGCCGAAATCGCCAAACTCTGTCAGGATACCGGCGTGCCGCTGGACGAGTTCCGCCGCATCGTCGCCACCGTGCAGAAGGGCGAGCGCGAGGCGCGTCAGGCGAAGAAAGAGATGGTAGAGGCCAATCTGCGTCTCGTGATCTCCATCGCCAAGAAATACACCAATCGCGGGCTGCAATTCCTGGATCTGATTCAGGAAGGCAATATCGGCCTGATGAAGGCCGTCGATAAATTCGAATACCGCCGCGGCTATAAATTCAGCACCTACGCCACCTGGTGGATTCGCCAGGCCATCACCCGGTCCATCGCCGACCAGGCGCGCACCATCCGCATCCCGGTGCATATGATCGAGACGATCAACAAGATCGTCCGCACCCAGCGCCAGTTCCTGCACGAATTCGGCCGCGAACCGACGCCGGAAGAGCTTGCCGAAAAGCTCGGCATGCCGCTGGAAAAAGTGCGCAAGGTGATGAAGATCGCCAAGGAGCCGATCAGCCTCGAAACCCCCATCGGGGATGAGGAAGACAGCCATCTGGGCGATTTCATCGAGGACAAGAACGCCATCCTGCCTATCGACGCGGCGATCCAGTCCAATCTGCGCGAGACCACAACGCGCGTGCTGGCCTCCCTCACTCCGCGGGAAGAGCGCGTGCTGCGGATGCGCTTCGGCATCGGCATGAACACCGACCACACGCTGGAGGAAGTGGGCCAGCAATTCAGCGTCACGCGCGAACGCATCCGCCAGATCGAGGCCAAGGCGCTGCGCAAGCTGAAACACCCCAGCCGCTCCCGCAAGCTGCGCAGCTTCCTGGATAATTGATCGCCGCCGGTTTTGGCGATATTCGCCCGGCGGCCTGGTTCACAGAGTATGATGACATGAAATCTCCGCGTCATTCCGGTTCGCCCAAGGGTTTTCGCGGTCCGGGCTTCGATGATCGGCTGGCCTCGCAGCAGGCGGCGAAAAAGGCGCTGCTGGAAAAAGCCAAAGCCATCACCGAGAAGAACAAGGAAGGCGCGGATGAGCGCGCCGCCGAGCGCAAGCGCCTGGCGGATGAGCGCGCGAAGCGCCAGGCAGAGCGCGCCGAGCAAAAGCGCATCGCGGCAGAGCGCGCCGCCGCTGAGAAGGCGGAAGCCGAACGCCTCGCCGCCGAGGAAAAAGAGCGCCTGCTGGCCGAGCAAAAAGCCCGCCGCGACGAACGCTACGCCAAACGCAAGCAGAAGAAGAAATAAGGGCGCTCCGCTAAGGCTGCCGCATATCAAGGCCACAACCCACTGCCCCGCATCCTGAGGAACCCCGCCAGTATCCTTTTGGATACTGGCGGGGTGTCACGAAGGGCGCTCCAGAACGCACAAACGCCAGCGTCATATGCAATGTCATATGCGATAGCCCGCCCCCGCGTTGCGCGGGTGGGCCGCCTCTGCTTTGCTGTCGCCTGAATTCGGGTTTCACAGTTTTCAGACAGGAGCAGGGCGCATGGCGGTGCATTGTTTGCGCGGGGTCGCGGGCGTTACGGGCCGCGTCACGGTCTCTGTGGCGTCAGCCGCTATTCTGGCCTTCGCCGCCCCCGCCGCCGCGCAGGCGCAAACCGCTGAAACCTCCAGCGAAACCCCCGGTGAACCCCCCGGTGAATCCTATGTCTGGGATCTGACCGCGCTCTATGCGACGGACGCGGCATGGGACGCCGAATATACGCGGCTGGAGGCGGCGATCCCCGGCCTGCGCGCCTATGAAGGCACGCTGGGCGAAAGCGCACAGGCGATGCATACGGCGCTGCGCGCCATGTCTGACACGCTGCGCGAGATCGCCCGGCTCTATACCTACGCCTCGTTGTCGCGCGACGAGGACCAGCGCGCGCCCGCGGCGCAGGCGCGCTTTGGCCGGGCGCAGAATCTCTATCAGTCCTATGGCGAGGCGGTGTCCTGGATCGACCCGGAAATCCTCGCTGTTGGCGAGGCGCGGGTGGAGTCCTTCATCGCGGCGGAGCCGGGGCTGGAGCCCTTCATCTTCTCGCTGCGCGACACGCTGCGCCGCGCGCCGCACACGCTGGACGCGGCAGGTGAGGCGCTGCTGGCCCAGGCCGGCCTGGCGCTGGCCCAGCCCGATGAAATCTACAGCCTCTACGCCAACGCCAGCATTCCGTGGCCCACCATCACGCTCTCCACCGGCGAGGAGGCCTATCTCAGCCAGGCCGGCTACACCCGTTATCGCGGCGTTCCGAACCGCGAGGACCGCAAGGCGGTGTTCGACGCCTTCTGGGATACCTGGAACCAGTATGAAAACGGCATGGGCGCAACGCTGAACGCGCAGGTGCTCTCTGCCGTCTTCCGCGCCCGCGCGCGCAATTTCGACAGCGTGGTCCAGCGCAATATGTTCGACGACGCGCTGCCGCCGGAAATCTACTCGACCCTGATCGAGCAGGTGAACGCGGCGCTGCCCGCCTTCCACCGCTATCTGGAATTGCGCGGCGACATGCTGGGCGTGGACGATCTGCGTTATTACGATATCTATCCGCCGCTGCTGGAGGCCGATACCGGCGCGTTCGATCTGGCGCGCAGCGAAGAAATCACCTTCGCCTCATTGGCGCCGATGGGCGAGGAATATCTCGGCCTGCTGCGCGAGGGGCTGGATCAGGACTGGATGCATTCGCACCCGCAGGAGGGCAAGCGGTCCGGCGCCTATATGAACGGCTCGGCCTATGACGTGCACCCCTATGTGCTGCTGAATCACAACGACGATTTCGAGTCGCTCAGCACCTTCACCCATGAATGGGGCCACGCGGTGCACACCATGCTGGCGGTGAACGACCAGCCCTATGAAACCTATTCCTATTCCACGTTCATTGCCGAGATGGCCTCGACCATCAACGAGATCCTGCTCGAAGAATACATGATCGAAAACGCGCAAACGAAAGAGGAGCAGCTCTATTATCTCGGCTATGCGCTGGAATCGCTGCGCGGCACCTTCTTCCGGCAGACCATGTTCGGCGAGTTCGAGCTGGCCATTCACGAGGCGGCGGAGAATGGCGAGCCGCTCACCGGCGCGCGCTTCACCGAGATTTATGGCGACCTGCTGCGCCGCTATCACGGCCACGACGAAGGCGTGCTGACCATCGACCCGGAATACGAAATCGAATGGGCCTATATCCCGCACTTCTATTACGAGTTCTATGTCTATCAATACGCCACCTCGATCAGCGGCGCGGCCTGGTTCGCCGAGCAATTCCTGGCCGGCGACGATCAGGTGCGCGACAATTTCCTGAACGTGCTGCGCGCGGGCGGGTCGGCGCATCCGCACGACATTCTGCTGAACGAGGCAGGGCTGGATATGACGGCGCCCGACGCCTATCAGGCCGTGGTGCGCCGCATGAACGACATCATGGACCGCATCGACGCCCTCCGCGCCGAACCCTGACTTGAAGGATTTCCCATGACCGCCCCGCTCGGCTCGAAAGCCAACCCTTCGCAATATGATTGCCTGCCCGATCTGGCGGAGGACGAACCCTATTTCGTGATCCGGGCGAAAGACCCGCTCTCCGCCGCGATCGTCGAGCTGCACGCCTATATCGGCGCGGGCCAGTCCGGCGCGGCGCATAACAAGCTGGCCGAGATCATGGAAATGACGCGGGAAAAGGCGCCGCGTCCCTCCGACTCCCCGAAATACCGCGAGACCTTCGCCATCTCCGCCGCCATGGAACGCTGGCGCGGCAGCCATTAACCAGGTTTCATAAGCGTTTCCAGGCGAAATAGAATCCGGTTCGCCGTCCGAAAACGCGACAAAACAAACCGTCCCCGCGCCGGTTCTCTTGGCGCGCGAATTGCATTTCCCGTCCTGAGCGAGGGGGCCAAGCCCCCGGAAACAGGCGGAAATGCCCATGCAAACGGCGAAACAGACCCGGATTGGCACGCAGTCAGGCGCCCCCGCCCCCGCCACGGTGTTCCATTCCCTGACAGGTCTTCGTTATGTGCTGGCCTGCTGGATCGCTTATTTCCATATCGGCCTGATGTTCGATGCTTCCGGCTTTGGCGCGTTGCCGCTGCTGGAGCTGGGCATGACGCGGGTAGACGTGTTTTTTGTGCTCAGCGGCTTTGTCCTCGCCCATGTCTATTGGGCGCGGCAGGAGCGCGCCTTCCGCTTCGGCGATTTTTTCGTGGCGCGTGTGGCGCGGCTCTATCCGCTGTTCCTGCTCTCGATTGCGATGCTCGGCGCCTATGTGCTGGCCGGCGGCCTGCTCGGCCATGCGCCGGAGCCGGGCCGCTACGGCCTGCGCGATCTGGCCGCCAGCCTGCTGATGCTTCAATCTTTCGGTCTCACCGCCCATTCCGACTGGAACTTCCCGGCCTGGGCGGTCAGCGCCGAATTCGCCGGCTATCTCGCCTTTCCGCTGTTTCTGGTTCTGGCCAATGCGCTGCGCGCGCGGCCGGTCCTGTTTCTGGCTTTGGCGTTCGGCCTGCTGATCGTGGCGGAGCTTGGCCATCAGGCGCTGACCGGGCGTGGGCTGAATACCGCCACCGCTGACTGGGGCGCGCTGCGCGGGGCCTGCGCCATGCTGGCCGGGGTGGCGACGCGCGCCGCGTTCGGCCGGGTGAATCTCGGCGTGCGCGCCGCCGCGCTGCTGGCCTTCGCCGGCGCCGCGCTGGCGCTCGCCGCCGCGCTCGCCGGGTTTGGCGTGCCGATGGTGGCGCTGGGCGCGGCCGGGTTCATCACGGGTCTGTCGCGCATCGACGCGCTGGGCGCGAAAACGCCACTTTCCGGCGCGCTGATGCGGCGCCTGGGCGAATGGTCCTATGCCATTTTCATCCTGCACGTCCCGGTCTTCATGTTTCTGGGTCAGGGGCTGGATATTCTCGGGATCGATTTCACGCCCAATGCCTGGACCGGGCTTGGCCTGATCGCGCTGATGACCGCCATCGCCGCGCCGGTGCATTATTTGATCGAAGAGCCGGCCCGCCGGGCGATCCGGGGCGCGTGGAAGCGCCGCGCCGCCGCCGCGCCCGTCCCGGCTCCCGCCGGCGCTTAAGAAAAGACCGGGCGCATCCCCAGCAAATCCGGGAAATCCGCCGCCCCCGCCTTGCGCGGGGGCGCAGGTCGCTTACGTTCCGGCAGGACAGTCCCGCCCAGCGAATCCCGGCCCCAAATGCCCGAAACCCGTCACGAACGTCTTGTCATTATCGGCTCCGGCGCCGCCGGCTATACGGCCGCGATCTATGCCGCGCGCGCCATGCTCCAGCCCGTGGTCATCGCCGGCTTGCAGCCGGGCGGCCAACTCACCATCACCACGGATGTCGAGAATTATCCCGGCTTCGCCGATGTCATTCAGGGCCCCTGGCTGATGGAGCAGATGCGGGCTCAGGCAGAGCATGTCGGTGCGCGCATCGTGCACGACATCGTGACAAAGGCCGATCTTTCGGTCCGCCCGTTCCGGCTGGAATGCGATTCCGGCGATGTCTGGCTCGCCGACACGATCATCATCGCCACCGGCGCCAGCGCCAAATGGCTCGGCATGCCCAGCGAGGCGCATTTTCAGGGCTTCGGCGTATCGGCCTGCGCCACCTGCGACGGGTTTTTCTATCGCGGCAAGCAGGTGCTGGTGGTCGGCGGCGGCAACACGGCGATGGAGGAGGCGCTGTTCCTCACCAATTTCGCTGAAAAGGTCACCATCGTGCACCGCCGCGGCGAGTTTCGCGGCGAGCGCATCCTGCGTCAGCGTGTAGAGGCCAACCCGAAGATCGAGGTGGTGTGGGACAGCGTGCTGGACAGCGTGCTGGGTGAGGAAGAGCCGCGCCGCGTCACCGGCGTGCGTCTGCGCAATGCGATGACGGGCGCGGTCTCCGAACTGCCGATGGATGGCGTCTTCATCGCCATCGGCCACCAGCCGGCGACGGAATTGTTCGCGGGCCAGCTGCCGATGAAGGATGGCGGCTATATCGTCACCGCGCCGGATTCGACGGCGACGGCGGTTCCGGGCGTATTCGCTGCCGGCGACGTGACCGACGACGTGTACCGTCAGGCGGTGACGGCGGCGGGGATGGGCTGCATGGCGGCGCTGGAGGCAGAGCGGTATCTGGCCGCCATCGGCATGGCTGAGGCGGCGGAATAGGGGGAAGGGCGCTGGACTCGCTCGACTGGGGCAAGCTGAAGACGTTTCACGCGGCGTGCGAGGCAGGCAGCCTCACCGGCGCGGCGGAAAAGCTCGGCCTGTCGCAATCGGCGGTCAGCCGCCAGATTCAGTCGCTGGAAGACGAGCTGGGCGTGGCGCTGTTTCACCGCCATGCGCGCGGTCTGCTGCGCACCGAGCCGGGCGAGCGGCTCTTCGCCATGGCGCACGAAATGGCGTCACGCGCCGCGATGGCTGAAGCGATGGTGCGCGACTCGCACGACCGGCCCTCCGGCGATCTGCGCGTCACCTCCACAATCGGGCTGGGCCAGACCTGGCTGATTGACCTGCTGCCCCAGTTTTTCGCCGAGCATCCGGACGTGCGCATTCATCTGCTGCTCGACGATCGCGAGCTGGACCTCTCGATGCTGGAGGCCGATGTCGCCCTGCGGCCATGGAAGCCAAAGGATCCGGGCCTGATCCAGCGCAAGATTTATACGTCCAGCCAGGCGCTCTATGCCTCTATCGACTATATCCGCCGCCACGGCGCGCCGCAGACGGCGCAGGCGCTCTCGGATCATGCGCTGGTGCTATACGGCATGACGGCGGGCTCGCCGCTGCCCAGCGTCGACTGGGCCGCCGATCTTGGCCACGATGAGGGCGCGACGCGGCGCTTGGCGCGGCTCAGCGTGGATTCCATGCCCGGCGTGCTGCGCGCGGTGATCGCCGGCCTCGGCATCGGCGCCCTGCCAGACTATATGGCGCGCGGCCACGACCAGCTGGTGCAGGTTCTGCCCGACATCGAAGGCCCGTCCTACGACATCTATTTCGTCTATCCGGAAGAGCTGAAAGGCACGATGCGGTTGCAGGTCTTCCGCGATTTCATCGTCGCCGCGGCCCAGCGCCTGCGCGGAAGCTGAACGGTCCCGCGCGTTCCGCCTGGTTAATTTCCTTGTGCTGCGAGAGCGCCGCGCTTGGCGGCGGGCCTGCATTCCGCCCCACAGGCATATGCAATTCAGCATGACTCATATCGAATTGCGGCCGTAGCGGGTCCACGCCGTCCCTTCTATATCGCCGCCAACGATGCATACAGCATCGTGCCCGCGCACAGACGCTCCGGCGTTCAGCGCGGAAACGCATACCGTATCCTCCCCAACTCCTATGGTATGCGGACTTTCCCCGGCCGGGGCCCCTCACGGGGCCCCGGCCTTTTCTTTTCGACGCCTCGCCGCGAAGCGGCGAGGTGGCGGGGCCCCTCACGGGGCCCCGGCCTTTTTCTTTCCGGCGCCAGAAGGCGAACAAAAAAGCGCGCATCTTTCCGCAAATCTCCACGCCCTCCCGGATGAAGGCATACTGCGCCCGTTCCTTCCGCCTGAGGGAAGTAGCTGATCACTATGGCGGGAGGGAGTGCATGGCGCGTCCGGCGAAGGGTCAGATCACCCGGCTGCCCGGCGCGGCTCGTGGAGAGGCGGACGGCACTAAACGACCGACCGTTCCAAATCCCACGCTGGAATCGGTGGCGAGAGCTTCCGGGAAATCCATGCGCGGAGCGTCGGCGGGAACCCACAATTCCCCCTTGGCGCCGTAAATAAATCGGGTTCGTAGCTGACGCTCCGCCCCCTCACTTGCTTGAAAACACCGCACGGGTGAACGCACACCCGCGTCTGCGATTCTGCGCCTCGCTACATGAAGCTCTCGACCAGCGAGCCGGCGACCAGCCGCCAGCCATCCACCAGCACAAAGAAAATCAGCTTGAACGGCAGGCTGATAATGATTGGCGGCAGCATCATCATGCCCATCGACATCAGGATCGACGCCACCACCAGGTCGATCACCAGAAACGGAATGAACAGCAGAAAGCCGATCTCGAACGCCCGGCGCAGCTCGGAAATCATGAAGGCGGGGGCCACGATCCAGAAGGGCGAGTCCGCTGCTTCCGCCGGCGCCTCGCGGTCCGCCATGTCGAAGAACAGCATGAGATCGGCGTCGCGTGTGTGCTGGATCATGAACATCTTGATCGGCTGGGCGGCGGCCTCGGTCCCTTCGATCAGTTCCATCTCCTCCGCCATCAGCGGTTGCACGCCCCGCTCCCAGCTCTCCTGAAACACCGGCCACATCACAAAGGCGGTCAGGAACAGCGCCAGCGACACGATCACCGCGTTGGGCGGACTCTGTTGCAGGCCCAGCGCCGTGCGCAGCAGCGACAGCACCACGACGATGCGGACAAAGCTGGTCGTCATCACCAGAATGGAGGGCGCCAGCGACAGCAGGGTGATGACCAGAATAAGCTGCACTACCCGGCTGGTCAGCGCGCCTTCCTGGCCAAGGTCGATATTGATCTCCTGCGCCGCGGCCGGGCCAGCCAGCAGCAGCAGCGCCAGCGTCGCGCCGCCCAGCGTCACGCCATATGCCAGCGCGCGTCTCATGCCCGTCCCCCCGCGCCGTGCGCCGCGCCGGCCTCCGGCGGTGGCGCGTCGCGGCTCTCCAGCAGCAGATCCCCGCCCATGCCCAGCAGCACCAGATGCTCGCGCCCGTCCCAGCGCACCAGCGCCAGCCGCCGCCGCGCATCCAGGTTCAGCGTCTCCGTCACGCCCAGCCGCCGCCCCGCGCGCTGGCCGCGCACCGCCGCGAACAGGTCCAGCCGCTTCGCCGCGAAGGCGAGCAGGGCCAGAAGCCCCAGCGTGACCAGAAGTCCGCCCGCATAGCGGCCGAAATCCACCAGATCCATGTGACGCCCCGCCCAGAGAACCCTTCATTAACCATGCGGGACGGGCGTTAACGGCGCGTAAACCATACGGCGTAAGGCGCCATTAACCTTAATGCTCCAGCTTCGGCCCGGGATCGAACCGGGCGCCGCGCCCGGAAAATCGAGCCCCGGACAGGGGAAAGCCGGATGGGCGTGCAGAATGCACCGGTCCTGGGCCTGCTGCGCGAGACGCTGTCTTATCTGTCGCAGCGCCAGAAAGTGCTGGCTGACAATGTCGCCAACGCCAATACGCCCGGCTATGTGCCGCGCGATATTGGCGATACCGCCTTCGAGCGGGCGCTCAGCCGCCGGGCCAGCTCCAGCGCCGCGCCAGCCATGACCGTTACCTCCACGGGCCACATTCCGGCGCCCGCCGGGCGCGGGCGGCTCGGCCTGCGCGCTGAATCGGCGCCGGATTCCGAAGTCATGATTAACGGCAACGCCGTGGTGCTGGAAGACCAGATGACCAAAGTGGTCGATACCCAGATGCGCTACGAAACCGTGGTCGGCCTCTATCAAAAGAGTCTCAGCCTCATTCGCGCCGCGGCGCGGCCCCCGGGCCGGTGAGAAGGGATAATGAACGCATGACGGGATCGCGCCCATGACCGACCTTTCCAGCATCCTCCAGGTGGCGGCGGCCGGTCTGCGCGCCCAGTCCTCGCGCATGCGCGTCATCGCGGAAAACCTGGCCAATGCCGATTCCACGGCGCGCGAACCGGGCGCCGAGCCCTATCGCCGGCGGGTGCCCACCTTCGATTCCCAGCTTGATCGCGCCACGGGTAATCATCTGGTGCGGATGAACAATATTCGCTCCGATATGTCGGATTTCGGCGTGCGCTTCGAGCCCGGCCATCCTGCGGCGGACACCGACGGCTATATCCGAACGCCAAACGTCAATTCGCTGGTAGAGCTGATGGATTTGCGCGAGGCGCAGCGATCCTTCGAAGCCAATATGAATGTGGTGGAGGCCAGCCGCGCCATGCTGATGCGTACCATCGACCTGCTGCGCCGTTAAGAGTTTGAGAGGAGGAGTCCGCGATGGCGATCAATCCCGTATCGGCGCTGAACGCATATGCTGTCGCCGCGCAGGCAGGCGGCCAGAGCGCCCCGGCGCGCGGCGGGGCTTCCGGCGGCGGCGCCCTGTCGGAATTCGGCGCGCTGGTGGAATCCTCGCTGAAAGGCACAGAGGCCCAGCTCTCCCGCGCCGAGATGCTGTCGGCCGAGGCGGCGGTGGGCAAGGCAGAGCTGGTGGACGTGGTCACCGCCATCGCCGCGGCCGAAACCTCGCTGGAAACCATGCTGGCGGTGCGCGACGAGGTGATCCGCGCCTATCATGACATCATCAAGATGCCGATCTAGGCTCTTTCCGCCGCGTCAGCCGGGCCTGATTATCGCTTCGTTAACGCTTCTTGCCGCAGCATTAACCATAATTCCGGCGAGGGGCGGGAGACGGCGCATGACATCGGCCGAGGTTATGGATTTCGCACGCGACGCAGTCTGGCTGATGCTGCAAATGGCCACGCCGGTGATGGTTATCGGCCTTGTCGTCGGCGTCGCCATCGCGCTGGTCCAGGCGCTGACCCAGGTTCAGGAAATGACGCTGGTGTTCGTGCCGAAGATCATCGCGATCTTCATCTCGCTCATCATCTTTCTGCCGCTGATGGGCGCACTGATGGGGGCCTATATGAACCGGGTTTTTGAGCGCATCGCGCTGATGTGATGCTGGGATAATGCTGCCCGACATTCTCTCCGCGGGCGTGTTCGCAGGGGTGCTGGTCTTCGCCCGCGTCGGGGCCATGCTGATGCTGCTGCCCGGCTTTGGGGAAAGCTTTGTCCCGCCGCGCATCCGTCTGGTGTTCGCTCTGGCCGTGGCCATTCTGCTGGCTCCGGTTCTGGCGCCGGCGCTGCCCGGCCCGCCGGATCAGCCCGCGGCGATGCTGGCCCTGTTGATAGGCGAGGTTCTGGTTGGGCTGATGATCGGCGCCGTCGCGCGCCTGTTCATGACGGCGCTGGCCGTGGCCGGCCAGACCATCGGCATGCAGACCGGCCTTGCCTTCGCCCAGTCGTTCGACCCTTCGCTGGGTCAGCAGGGGGCGCTGGTGGGCGCGTTTCTGAACGTCACCGCGCTGACGCTGATTTTCGTCTCCGGCATCCACCATCTGTTTCTGATGGGCGTGCAGGGGTCTTATGCCGCCTTCCCCCCCGGCATGCCGCTGCCCACGGGGGATGCGGCGGAATGGGCGCTGGAATCCCTGATCCGCTCGTTCGCCCTCGGCGTGCAGATGGCTGCGCCGCTGCTGGTCTTCGGTCTGGTCTTCTATCTGTCGCTGGGCGTGCTTTCGCGCCTGATGCCACAGGCGCAGATTTTCTTCATCGCCATGCCATCCAACATCATGATCGGTTTCGCCATCCTGGCGCTGACGCTCGGGGCTGCGATGCTGGCCTGGTTGGGTCAGATGGAAAACTTCGCCAGCGAGCTGAGCTAGGAGAGGGCCATGGCCGGCGAAGAGCAGGACAAATCGGAAAAGACAGAACAGCCAACACCGCGAAAGCTGGAAGAGGCGCGCAAGAAAGGCGACGTTCCGAAGAGTCAGGAGGTCTCCGGCTGGTTCGTGCTGGGGGCGGGGTTGATTGTGCTCGCTGCCCTGTCCGGCCCGGCGGCGGCCTCTCTATCGAACTGGTTGCGCCTGTTTCTCGAGCAGCCGCATCTGATCAGCGCCGAATCCGGGTCGCTGCCCCGGCTTCTGGGTGCGGTTGGCTGGCGCCTGACCGGCTCGCTCGCATTGGTGTTCGGCGTGCTGGTTGTCGCCGCGCTGGCGGGCCACCTGGTGCAGGCGCGGCCGGTGCTGACGGCGGAGAAAATCAAACCAAAGCTGTCGAAAATCTCGCCTGTCGAGGGATTCAAGCGGGTATTCGGCGCCCAGGCGCTGGTCAATTTCCTGAAAGGCGTGGCGAAGCTGACGCTGGTTTCCGCTGCTGCCTTCATGGCGCTGTGGCCGCTGCGCGGCGAGCTGTTGATTCTTCCCGGCCTCGATCTGGCCGTGATGCCGGAAATCGCGCGCAGCGCGGCGGTGGTGATGATGATCGCGGCGCTGTGCGCCTACGCGCTGGTCGCCCTGCTGGACTATAGCTGGCAGCGCCATTCCTTCCTGAAGCGGATGCGGATGAGCCGGCGCGAACTGAAGGAGGAAATGAAAAACACCGAAGGCGATCCGCATGTGCGGGCCAAGCTGCGCCAGATTCGGATGGAGCGCGGCCGCCGCCGCATGCTGGCGCGCGTGCCAGAAGCCACGGTGGTTATCACCAACCCGACCCATTATGCCGTCGCGCTGCGTTATGAGCGGGGCAAGACCCCGGCGCCAATCTGTGTCGCCAAGGGCGTGGACGATGTGGCCGCCCGCATCCGCGCCATCGCGGAAGAGGCGAAAATCCCCTTCGTCGAAGACCCGCCGCTGGCGCGCGCGCTGCACGCAACAGCGGAACTGGACCAGCCGATTCCAGAGGCGCACTATCAGGCGGTGGCCAAGATCATCGGCCAGATTATGGCGCTGTCCCAGCGCAGGCAGGCTCAGCGCGCCGCGCCACGGCCACGGGGCGGCGGTTCTGCCGGTCTCGGCTAGACTGTCCGGCGGCGTTGCATGATTCGCCGACTTCGAGTTCGCCGACCCAGTTTCGCTGGAGGACTGGTCCTGACATGACCGACGCCGCCCGCGCCGATCCGCTCCGAAAATCCTGGCTGCGCCTGCTGATGTGGGCGTGCGCGGCGGCCACGTTGCTGGCCGTAGCTGTGGCCCTGTTCGCCGCGCCGGTGGCGGGCTGGCATGGCTTTTTGCTGTTGGCCGGGGTTGGCGCGGTGATCTTCGCCCTGATGTTCGCGCTGGCCGCGGGGGAAAGCGCCGGCCGCCTCCTTGCGCCGCAGGCAGGGCAGGCCGATGCGCCCGCCGCCGCCTGGGCAGAGGCGTCGTTTGAATATACGCCCGACGCGCTTCTGGTCACCGAGGCGCGCGGTGCGCCGAAACTTGCCAACGCTGCCTATCGCGAACTGGCGCGCATGGCGGGCCATCCGGGCGAAAGCGCCCGCCCGCCGGGTGTAGACCGGCTGTTCGCCGGCTCGCCCGCGCATGGCGCCGCCGTGTTCCGGCTCAAGCGCGCCATCCGCGCCGGCGAAGCGGGCGAGGCAAATCTGCCGCCGTTCAATCTGGAGGGCGAGGTGCGGCGCTTCAGGCTGGAGGCCCGCCCGCTGCGCTCTGGCGAGACGCTGTGGCGGCTGTCGCTGCGTGAAACGCCGGAGGCGGGCGCCGCGCGTCCCAGCGCTCCGGCGCCGGGGTTTGAGGATTATGCGGAAGATGCGCCGCTGGGCCTTTTCGCCGCCGCCCCCGACGGCGGGGTTGTCTGGGCCAACCGGACGCTGCGCCACTGGCTGGGCGTGGCTGACGATGCGCCCCTGGCGCTGAAAGATTTTGTGCTGACGCCTGCGCCGCGCACCCTGCTTCGCCGGGGGCAGGGCGCTGTGCGCACCGAGGCGACGCTGCGCGCGCGCGACGGCATCGAAACCCCGGTGGTGATCGTCAGCCAGTGGCCCGGCGACAGCCGGCTGTCGCGCTCCGCCGTCTATGGCTTTACCGCCGCCGGCGCGCCGCAGGCTGTTTCGCAGGCGATGCAGGGCGGCGCCGATACCGGGCGCAGTTTCGACGACATGTTCGCCAGCGCCCCGTTCGGCGTGGCGCGGCTGGATCGCGACGATCCGTCAGGCGCGCTGATCGAGGATGCGAACCAAACCCTGCTGGCGCTCACTGGCGGGCGGGCGCAGCCGGGTATCCGGTTCTCCGACCTGTTTCGTGGCGAGGGCGGCGCGCCGGATTTCAGCGCCCGGCCCGGCGAACCGGCCGAGGCGCTGCTGGAGGGCGAACCGGCGCGCGAGGCCCATGTTTATGTCTGGCGCGCGCGCGGCGGGCGGGCCGTGGCCTATGTGGTCGATGTTTCGCGCTGGAAGGAGCTGGAGCGCCAACTCGTGCAGTCGCAGAAGATGCAGGCCATCGGCCAGCTTGCCGGCGGCGTGGCGCACGATTTCAACAATCTGCTGACCGCCATTCGCGGCAATTGCGACCTTTTGTTGGAGCGTCATCCGGTTGGCGATCCGGCCTATCCGGAATTGCAGCAGATCAATTCCACCGTGGCGCGCGCCGCCGGTCTGGTGCGCAAGCTGCTCGCTTTCTCGCGCAAGCAGACCTTTCGCGCAGAATTGCTCGACGTCACCGACGTGATCTCTGACTTCTCCGTCCTGCTGCGTCAGGTTCTGGAAGAAACTGTGAAGGTGGACATCCAGCACGGGCGCGATCTGCCGATGATCCGGGCGGACAAGGGCCAGCTTGAAACCGTGCTGATGAATCTTGGCGCCAATGCGCGCGATGCGATGCGCGCGCAAGGCGGTGGCGTGCTTACCATCCGCACATCGGCGGCGGGGCCCGGGGATTTTCCGCCGGGCGAGGCGCCGGAAGATATTTCCCAGACCGGCGGCGCTTTTCTGCTGATCGATGTGTCGGACACCGGGCCGGGCATGAGCGCGGATGTGCGGGCCAAGGTATTCGAGCCGTTTTTCACCACCAAGGAGCAGGGCAAGGGCACAGGCCTTGGCCTGGCCACCGTCTATGGCATCGTAAAACAGTCCGGCGGTTATTTGTTCGTCGATTCAGAGCCGGGCAAGGGTGCACGCTTTCGCATCTATCTTCCGGCGGCCAAGGCCGAGGCGGAAGAGCGTCAGGCGCTGGAGGAAACCGCCGCGCGCCGCGCCCAGCCAAAAGCGCCGGCCAGCCTTTCCGGCCGCGGCCGCATCCTGCTGGTGGAGGACGAGGACGCGGTGCGCCAGATCGCCGCCAAGACGCTGACCAAGCGCGGCTATGAGGTGCTGGAGGCGGCGGACGGCGAGGCGGCGCTGGAACTGGCCCGCGAGCATTCCGGCGAAATCGATCTGATGATCTCCGATGTGGTGATGCCGGGGCTGGACGGGCCGGGTCTGCTGAAGGCCGCGCGCGAGCATCTGGGCAATGCGCGGGTAATCTTCATCTCCGGCTATGCGCAGGAGGAATTTTCCGATGTGCTCAGCGAGCACCGCGATGTCAGCTTCCTGCCCAAGCCGTTCACCCTGCCCCAGCTCGCCGAGCGGGTGAAAGAAGCGCTCGGCGGTTAGGGCGC
This sequence comes from Euryhalocaulis sp., assembly GCA_050486445.1. GTDB lineage: Bacteria > Pseudomonadota > Alphaproteobacteria > Caulobacterales > Maricaulaceae > Euryhalocaulis. Next base: position 16,846 of record JBJHDH010000014.1, on the reverse strand, counting down.
TTCTGGAATTTTTAGAATCTCAGGCCGCTTCGCGGGCGGAAAGGCTCTGACGGATCGCGGCCAGCGCCTCGTCCGCCTTTGCCCCGTCCGGACCGCCGGCCTGCGCCATGTCGGGCCGGCCGCCGCCGCCCTTGCCGCCCAGCGCCTCCGCTCCCGCGCGCACCAGATCGACCGCGGAAATCCGCGCGGTCAGATCGTCGGTGACGCCGACGGCCAGCGCCGCCTTGCCGTCCTGCACGCCGATAAAGACCGCGACGCCGGAGCCGAGCCGTGTCTTGGCCTCGTCCACCAGGCCGCGCAGATCCTTGCCGCCGACGCCCTCGGCTACGCGCGCGATCAGGCGCACGCCGCCAATCTCCTCAATCTCCACGGAAGGCGCGCCGCCGCCCCCGCCGCCGCCGAGCGCGAGTTGTTTCTTCGCCTCGGCCAGTTCGCGCTCCAGCCGCCGGCGCTCGGCGACCAGCGCCTCGATGCGCGGCTTCAGCTCGGCCGGCGGAATTTTCAGCGCATCGGCGCTCTCGCGCAGCATCCGCGCCTGATCCAGCAGATATTGCCGCGCCGCCTCGCCGGTCAGCGCCTCGACCCGGCGCACCCCGGCGCCGACCGCGCCCTCGGCCACGATCTTGAACAGCGCGATATCGCCGGTGCGCGCCACATGCGTGCCGCCGCACAATTCCACAGAATAGGGCTTGCCCGTCGCGTCCACCGGGCGGCCAAGGCTCAGTACGCGCACGCGCTCACCGTATTTTTCGCCGAACAGGGCCAGCGCCCCGGCTTCGATCGCCTCGTTCGGCGCCATTTCCGCAGTGCGCGCGTCCTGGTTCTGGCGGATCACCGCGTTCACACTGGCCTCGATGGCGTCGATCTCGTCGGGACTGAGCGCCGCCGAATGCGAAAAATCGAAACGCAGCCGATCCGGCCCGACATAGGAGCCCTTCTGGGTGACATGCGGGCCGAGCGTTGCGCGCAGCGCCGCATGCAACAGATGTGTCGCCGAGTGATTGGCGCGCGTCGTATCGCGCCGGGCCTCGTCGACGGAAAGCCGCACGGTCTCGCCGACGGCGATGCCGCCCGCTGCAACGGTCCCGAAATGCACATGCAGATCACCGGCGCGTTTCAGCGTGTCGCCGATACGCACCAGCGCGCCGCTGTTGAACGCCGCTTCGCCGGAATCACCGATCTGGCCGCCAGATTCGGCGTAAAACGGCGTGGCGTCGAACACCAGCGCGACGTCCTCGCCCTCATGCGCGGAGTCCACGCGCGCGCCGTCTTTCACAATGGCGCGCAGCACGCTTTCCGACGCGCAGGCATCATAGCCGAGAAAGGTGGTGGGGCCTGCATCTTGCCGGATGCCGAACCACAGCGCCTCGGGCGCCGCGTCGCCGGATCCGGTCCAGCTTGCGCGCGCCTGTTCTTTCTGCCGCGTCATCGCCGCGTCAAACCCGTCCAGATCGACGCTAAGGCCACGCGGGCGCAGCGCATCCTGAGTCAGGTCCAGCGGAAAACCATAAGTGTCATAGAGCCGGAACGCGGTCTCGCCGGGCAGGGCCTCGCCCGGCTTCAGCGTGCTCGCGGCCTCTTCCAGCAGGCTCATACCGCGACCGAGCGTGCGCAGGAATCGCTCCTCCTCACCGTGCAGCGTCGTCTCAATCAGCGGCCGGGCGCGGCGAAGTTCGGGAAACGCGTCGCCCATCAGACCAGCCAGCGTCTCGACCAGGCGGAAAATCACCGGCTCCTGCGCGCCCAGGTGATGCGCGTGGCGCATGGCGCGGCGCATGATCCGGCGCAGCACATAGCCCCGGCCCTCGTTCGAGGGCGTAACGCCATCGGCGATGAGGAACGATGTGGAGCGCAGATGGTCGGCGATCACCCGGTGGCTGGCCGCCGCCTCGCCTTCGGCCTTGCGCCCGAACGCCTCTTCCTGCGCGTCTATCAATGCGCGGAACAGGTCGGTGTCGAACACGCTGTCGACGCCCTGAAGGATGCACGCCATCCGCTCCAGCCCCATGCCGGTATCTACAGAGGGTTTGGGCAGATCGCGGCGCCCGTCCGGCGTCTGCTCGAACTGCATGAAGACGAGGTTCCAGAACTCGATGAAACGGTCGCCGTCCTCATCCGGACTGCCCGGCGGGCCGCCCGGAATATGTGCGCCACGATCGATGAAAATCTCGGAACAGGGGCCGCACGGGCCGGTGTCGCCCATCGCCCAGAAATTGTCGCTTGTGGCGATGCGGATGATGCGGTCGTCAGAAAATCCGGCGATTTTCTTCCAGTGCTCCGCCGCCTCGTCATCGGTGTGATAGATGGTGACCAGCAGCTTCTCCCGGTCCAGCCCGAATTCCTTCGTGACCAGAGTCCAGGCCAGCTCGATGGCGCGCTCCTTGAAATAGTCGCCGAACGAGAAATTCCCCAGCATCTCGAAAAAGGTGAGATGCCGCGCCGTATAGCCGACATTATCCAGGTCGTTGTGCTTGCCGCCGGCGCGCACGCATTTCTGGCTGGACGCCGCGCGGGGGAAGGGCGGTTTCTCCGCCCCGGTAAAATAGGTCTTGAACGGAACCATGCCGGCGTTTGTGAACAGCAGCGTCGGGTCGTCCGCGGGCACCAGCGGCGCGGAATCGACCACCGAATGATCGCTGGCGGCGAAATAGCCGAGAAAGGCGGCGCGAATATCGTTGAGGCTGGACGTCATGGGATTCCGGCGGTTCCGCAAGACCCGGAGATAGGCCGGATGGCCTTACATGAAAAGGCCGCGTCTGGAAAAGGCCGGGGCTGGAACAGGCAACTTCTGGAACAGGACCGGGAGCCAGCAACCGGGCTCCGGAAGACCTGCCGGGAAACCCGGCCCCGGATACGCCAGAACAGGCCGCCGCGTATGCGGGGCCTGTTCCGAGGACCGGGCGGCGGTTGGGGGGTCAGCCGGCCTCGGCCGCGGTCTCTTCGCCATCCTCCGGGGGCAGGAGCATGTCGTCGGCGATGAGACCGGCATTCTGGCGGATCGCCGTTTCGATACGGGCGGCGATATCCGGATTATCCGCAAGGAACTGGCGGGCGTTTTCCCGGCCCTGGCCGATCCGCTCGGAGTCGAACGAATACCAAGAGCCGGACTTGTCGATCACTTCGGCCTTTACGCCCAGATCGATCAGTTCTCCCAGCTTGGAAACGCCCTCGCCATAGAGAATATCGAACTCCACTTCACGGAAGGGCGGGGCGACCTTGTTTTTGACCACTTTTACGCGCGTCTGGTTGCCGATCACCTCGTCGCGGTTCTTGATCTGGCCGATGCGGCGGATATCGAGCCGGACTGAGGCATAGAATTTCAATGCGTTGCCGCCTGTTGTAGTCTCCGGTGAGCCGAACATCACCCCGATCTTGTGGCGGATCTGGTTGATGAAAATCACCATCGTCTTGGACTTGGAGATTGAGGCGGTCAGCTTGCGCAGCGCCTGGCTCATCAGGCGGGCGTGCAGACCGGGCAGGGAATCGCCCATTTCGCCTTCCAGCTCGGCGCGCGGGGTCAGCGCCGCCACCGAGTCGATCACCAGAATGTCGAGCGCGCCAGAGCGCACCAGCGTATCGGCGATTTCCAGCGCCTGTTCCCCGGCGTCGGGCTGGGAAATCAGAAGCTCGTTCACATCCACGCCCAGCTTGGCGGCGTAGATCGGGTCCAGGGCATGTTCGGCGTCGATAAAGGCGGCGACGCCTCCGGTCTTCTGCGCCTCGGCGATACAATGCAGGGCCAGCGTGGTCTTGCCGGAGGATTCAGGCCCGTAAATCTCGATTACCCGGCCGCGCGGCAGGCCGCCGATACCGAGCGCGATATCGAGCCCGATGGAGCCGGTAGAGAGCGCCTCAATGTCCAGGCCTTCGCGCTGGCCCAGTTTCATCATCGAGCCCTTGCCAAAGGCCCGGTCAATCTGGCTCAGCGCCGCTTCCAGGGCGCGAGCCTTGTCGTTGTCGGATTTATCGCCCACCACTTTCAGAGCCGGTTGCGCCATCTTTGTTGCCCCTCTGCTTAGACCATCGCCCCGCGCCGGGGCAATTGCGACTGAAGGAAACGTACCTCATTTGTTCTTGGAACACAACACGAACATTTTGTCGCCCGGTAGAGGGAAAACACCAGAACTTGTAAATCCGGGTCGACGGAGCTTCCGCAATTCGCCCCCGCCTTGATTCGAATCACAGAAAATGGAGCCGGACGTCCGATTTTGTGTTTACTCCTATTGGGCCGGACCCGGCGCCGCGTGGGGGGAAGCGTGCAGACATGTCGGTGGATCAGTTCAGCCTGTTTGCGATTCTGGGCGTTACGGTCGCCATGTTTCTGTGGGGCCGGTGGCGCCATGACATGGTCGCCATCGCCGCGCTGCTGCTGTGTGTTCTGCTGGGTCTTGTGCCGGCGGACACGGCGTTCGCCGGATTTGGCCATCCCGCCGTCATCACCGTGGCTTGCGTGTTGATCCTGAGCGGCGGGCTTCAGGCCTCCGGCGCGGTGGATCTGGCGGTCAGGCGGATTCTTCCAGCAAGCTCCAACATGATCGTAACCGTCGCTTCACTTGCGGGCGTAGCGGCGGTGCTGTCGGCGTTTATGAACAATGTCGGTGCGCTTGCTTTGCTGATGCCAGTGGCGGTGCAGATCGCCGCGCGACAGGGGATTCCCCCCGGCCGGTTGCTGATGCCGCTGGCCTTTGGCTCTATTCTGGGCGGCATGACGACGCTGATCGGCACGCCGCCTAATCTCATTGTCGCCAGCTTCAGCAATGAGAGCGGCGCTGACAGGTTCGGCATGTTTGATTTCACCCCGGTTGGCCTGACGGTCGCAGCGGCGGGCGTTGCCTTCCTCATTTTGGTGGGCTGGAGGCTGGTTCCGGCCAGAAAGCGCGCCGGCATCGAGAGCTTCGATACGGCGGCCTATCTCACCGAAGCCAGAATCGTAGAGAACAGCAAGGCGGCTGGAATAACCTTCAAGGAAACCGAAGACATTCTAGAAGAGTCCGGCGCACAGCTCATCGGACTGGTGCGCGGTGAGATCCGCCTCGCCGCCCCCCGACGCATGCAAAAAACTCGAGAGGGAGACATTCTGGTCATTGAAGCCGAGCCTGAAAGACTCGCGTCCGCTTTGTCCAGCCTCGGCCTCAAGCTGGAAGAAAATGTCAGCGTTACGCAGGAGGAAAAAGCGAAGAAAAGGGAAAGCGGCAAGGCGGAAAACGCGTCTGAGGAACAATCGAACAGCGGCGAAGAAGAAAAGAACACCGCGCCTTCGTCGAACGAAATCGTATTGGCGGAGCTGGCGATTATGCCGAACTCCCCGCTTATCGGGCGTTCGGCCAGCGACATCAATCTGCGCCGAAATTACAATATCAATCTGCTGGCGGTGTCTCGGCACGGGCGGCGTTCCATGGCGCGCCTGCGCACGATGAAGCTCCAGGCGGGCGACGTGCTGCTGATGCATGGCGTTCCTGAGCGGATTGCCCTGTTCACCTCGCATTATAGCTGTGCGCCGCTGGCCGAACGGCCGCTGTCGATCCCGGACAAGCGTGGCGCCTTTATTTCCGTCGCGATCATGGCGGGGGCGGTCGCAACCGCGGCGACCGGCGTGGTCGCGGCGGCGGTTTCGTTCGCGGGTGGCGTGCTGGCCGCGCTGATGCTGAAAGTGGTCTCACCGCGCCGGATTTACGGGATGGTGGACTGGCCGGTCATCGTCATGCTTGCCGCGCTTATTCCTGTCGCCGGCGCGATGGCCACCACCGGGGCGGCGGGCATTGTGGCCACCGGCCTGATCGAGACCGTGGCGCGGGGCGATGCCGTCATGTCTATGGCCTTGATCCTGATCGTCACCATGACGCTGTCCGATTTCATGAACAACGCCGCCACCGCCACTGTGATGTGCCCGATATCGCTGAGCGTGGCGGAACAGCTCGGCGTCAGCGCCTCGCCCTTTCTCATGGCGGTCGCGATTGGCGCTTCGTGCGCCTTCCTCACCCCCATCGGACACCAGAACAATACGCTGATCCTGGGGCCCGGGGGCTTCCGCTTCGGTGATTACTGGAAGCTTGGCCTGCCGATGGAAATCATCGTGGTGGTGGTGTCGATTCCCATGCTGTTACTGGTCTGGCCGCTATAGGCGGCCCGAAGGGGCGCGGGCTAAAATCGCCAGGAAACGCCCGCCGTATAGCGCCGCCCGATAGGGTCATAGCGGGAAGGTGCGTGGAACGTGCCATAAAACCCGCCGCCGCTGAACGGGGCGATTGGCGGCGCCTTGTCGAAGAGATTGACGATATTCAAATACAGTTCCGTCTGTCCGCCGCCCGGCGCGCGAAACCCATAGGCAAGACGCGTATTGAAATACCAGACACCCTCTACGCGGTTGTCGTCGATATGCACGCCTTCGACATAATTCACATTATAGGCGCCGCCGCTGACATGATGGGCGGTCATGTTCACAGAGGCGCCTCCGGTTAACCAGGTCGCTGAAAGCAGAAGCCGGTAATCGGGAATACTCGTATCGCCGGGGCCTACCTGACCGGCATAATCCTGACGGGGGCGGTTAAAGGGCGTCAGCGACGCTTCGGAATAGATCGCGGCGATCGCGCGCAGGTCGAGCCGCCCGTGCTGCGAAAGCAGGCTCAGCGGCGTCGTATAGGAGGCTTCGATATCAAAGCCGCGCGTCCGGGCCAGGTCGATATTCAGATAGGGATTGATGACCCGCGAGATGTCGCCATCCTCCGTGCGGATGATCAGTTCGCACATGTCCTCGGCGCCGTCGAAGCATTCATTGATGATCGTCTGAACGCCTGTGCGTGCGATCGCATCACGGATGCCGATGTCGTAATAATCGGCGGACAGGGCGAAGCCGGGCAGAAAGCGTGGCGTAAACACCAGCCCGGCTGTGAACGTGTCCGCCCGTTCTGGCGAAACGGCGGGGTTGCCGGTGTCCACCATGCCGAAGGAATAGAGGGGCGAATCTTCCAGGAACGGATCCCGAGCGGTCACGCCGCGATGGGCGAAGTCGAACCGTTCCGCCAGCGCCCCGCCGCGTACGTCGCGCGACACGGTGCCACGGAAGCGTAAATCGCTGGAAAACCGCCAGTCCAGTCCGGCCTTTCCCGCCCAGATCGCGCCGCTGCCACGGTAATGTGCAAACCGCAGGGCAAGCTGCAAATCCACAGTCCGCGCCAGAGGAAGGTCTTCCATCAAGGGAACGATGGTCTCGCCGAAAACCTCCCACACCGCGGCGGTTCCGCGCGCGGGATTGGAAACGGCGCGCTCCAGCAGAGGATAATCCTCGGAATAGAGGGCCGGCAGGCCCCGATACCCGGCCTCGCTGGCCAGCGGGGTGAGCATGTCTATGGTGTAGGGCGCGGTGTACTGATCGAAATCCTCGTATCGCGCGGCGGCGCCAAGCGCGACCATGACCGGGCCGGCGGGCGCGCGCAGCAATGCCCCGTCGATAGTGATTTCCGCGATATGCTGGCGCAGAAACTGGGTCTGCGTGTTGCTGTCCAGCATCCAGGCTTTGGCCTCTTCCGACACAGCGCCATCGCCGAAAAAGCTGGTCGGCACGCAGTCATTGTCCGGAAAGCTGAGTGTGGAGCGGCAGACAATATTGCCGGTGACCGGATCGCGCACCGCATCCATGGCCTGATAGACGCGGTCGGTGCGCACGGTGTCGCGCAGCTCCAGGTTCTGCCGGTTCTGCCCGTACTGGTAATAGGTATTGAGACGCCAGCCGCCGATCGCCCCACTCAGCCCCGCGGTCAGGGATAGCGTGGTGTTCACCGTATTGACGCGCCCCACGCTCAGATCGCGTTTGCTGGCGTAGCGGGAGAAGGGGAAGGACTCGACGCCCGCGTCCACCATCATCTCGCGGAGGTTTTCGGGCAGCCACGGGTTGTCGATATAGATCGTTGCTTCCCACTGGCCCTGCATATAGCTCGGATCTTTGTCGAACTCCGTGTCGGTGCGGCCATAGAGCGCCTGGGCATAGGCGGTCATGTTCGGCGTCATCTCGTGGGAAAGATAGGCGAACGCCGTATGACGGCTCAGCTCGGGGCTCAGCGTGCGCTCGCGTCCCACATCGACGCCATCGCCGCCGATCTGCACGCTAGGCGTTGTGTTCGTTCCGTAATCAAAGGGAACAGCCTGTCCATCCGGGAGGAAGTGTAGCCCCGCCAGCGGACCGCGCGGGATCAGCCCGCCATAGGTATAGGCGGATGATACGACTCCGGGCCGGGTGAGCAGGATCGGTCCGTCAGGGTCAGGATTGCGGATCGTCGCCCAGCTTTGATGCCATTCACGTTTGAAATAATTCGGCACGCCATCGTTTTCGTAGCGGTCGGCGGAAATCAGCAGGTGGGTGCGGTCTCCAATTTTGATGCCGCCCGCGAGGGAGATTTCGTATTGGCGGTCGTCTCCGCGATCTGAAATCCCTGTCTGAGCGTGGCCGCTGAAGCCCTGCATGTCCTTGTTGAGAATAAAATTGACCACGCCTGCGACCGCGTCGGAACCATAGGCCGCGGAGGCGCCGCCGGTAATGATCTCGACGCGGTCGATCAGCGATTCGGGAAGCAGCCCGATATCGGTCGCGCCAATCCGCGTGGAGGCGACCATGCGCCGTCCGTCGATCAGCACCAGAGTGCGGTTCGACCCAATGCCGCGAAGGTTCAGAAAACTCTGTCCGGCGGATCCGGTCCAGCCGACCGTCTGGCGCGGTGTGGAATTATTGACGAATTGCGGAAGCTGGTCGATCGCGTCGATCAGGATGCCGGGGGAAAGCTGGCGGATTTCCTCGCGCGAAACCGTCGTCACCGGCGTTGGCGTATTCATGCCTGACCGGGTAATGCGCGTTCCGGTAACCACCACGCGATCCCGCGGCGGCGCAGGCAGAAGCGCCCGCGCTGGCATGGGTTCGGGCTGAGGCTCCACCACCGGAATCGTTTGCGCCGCCGTATCCGCCGGGGTCACGATGGTCAGCACGCCAAAATCGGTGGTTTGGGCGACAAGGTCCGTGCCGGCCAGCGCCGCCGCCAGGGCTCCGGCCACGGTATAGTCTCCTGCGACGCCTGCGGATTGCAGCCCGGTCAGCCGCTCATAGGGAAACAGGATCGGATCGCCGGTTGTGTCTGTAATGGCGCTGACCACCTCGGCTGCGCTGCCAGGTGGAACATTGAACTGGAAGACCTGGTTTTCCGTCGTCTGCGCCTCCGCGCCGGAAGCGCAGATCAAAGCGGCCCCGGCCAGCAGCGGCGAACGCAAGCCCGCGGCGCGTTTTCGCGCGGGCGGGTATCTGTTGCGCGCTATGCGCGTCGTCACGACCATGCCTTTGGAATTCGGAAGCGCGGATTTACCGCCGCCAACCGGCTCATCGGCTGGCGCGTCTGAAGGCGGCGCAACCGCCAGAATTCAGGTGCGGTCACTTCTGGATAGAAGGACGCGGTCGCCTTCGCGCGTGACATCAATCTCGAATCCGTTCTCCAGCGCATCCAGAAACGCTTCCATTTCGCCAATACGGAACCGCCCGCCGATCGGCGTATCTCGAAGCTCAGGATCAAGGATGTCGATATGTAAATCCGTATAGCGGGTCATCTCGGCCAGAACATCAGCCAGCCTGTCTCCGTAGAACACCAGCGCCCCATTGCTCCAGGCCGTCCGGCGCTCCATTTCGCGCGCGCTCAGACCGTGCACGGTGAGCGAACCGCCGGATAACGTCGCTGTAAAGCCCGCCGTAAGGAGAGCCGCCGCCCCGTCCGGCGCGGAGCCGCTGGGGGCGGCTTGGGCGGCCAGTTCGACGGCGCCTTCCGTAACCACGACATCCAGTTGATTGGGCCGGACGCGCACTGTGAAGACTGTCCCCACCACACGGATGGAGCCGCTGTCGGCATAGACAATAAAGGGCCGTCCGGAATCCGGGATAACGTCAAACATGGCCTCGCCCCGCACGAGCCTGACCCGGCGCAAGCCACGCTCGAAGTCTACTTCCAGCAGGCTATCCGTGTTCAATTGCGCTTGGGAACCGTCAGGCAACGTCACCACACGCTGTTCTCCGCGCGCAGTTGCGTGAAGCGCATGGGCCTGCCCATTCGGGAACCATCCTTGGTGGCTGGCCAGCCCTAGCAGGCCGGCGCAGGCCAGTACGAGGATCGCGGCCGCCGCCGCCAGACCGCGGAACCGCCGCGCTGGCGCCCTGCGTGGCGCCGCTGATTCCGCTTTCGGCTGTTCCTCCGCGTGGGCCATTAGGGGACTCAGCGCCGCCAGCCCGTCCAGCGCCCCCCACAGGCCGGCCATTTCGCGTAGCGCGGCATAATACTGCGGGCTGCGGCTCGCCCATTGGCGCAGCGTTTCCATTTCCTCGGCGGAGAGGTCGCCTCCGTCCAACCGGATAACCCATTCACGTGCTTCCGCCTCGATGGCGTCGCGACGCTTCCTGTCCATGTCAACGATTGTCATTGCCGCCGCGCCGCCTTCCGACTGTCCAGCATGGCGATAGAGGCTGCCGCTTCGCTCTGCTGGCTGGCCTCCCTGCCGCGCATGAAGGCCGCACACCGCTCAAACCCCGCCGCCAGGTGCTTTTCTACCGTGCTGACGGCAAGTCCCAGCGAATCCGCGATTTCCTTATGGGAGTACCCATAAACTTTACGCATTACAAACACACGGCGGCAGTTTGGCGATAATGTCTCAAGCGCTTCGCACATCAGCTCCAGCCGCTCGCGGCTGATGATAGCATCTTCCTGGGAAGGCGCCGCGCTTGGCGCCTCAGCAAGATCCAGGCCATCGACATAGGCGACGATCTCCCGCGCCTTTTCCCGATGGGTGCGGATCGCAAGATTCCGCGCTGTGGTATACAAATATGCCTTCGGATTATCGATCAGCCGCGAGGCTTCGGCGTCCATCGCGCTGACCAGAGCATTCTGGGCGATATCGTCCACATCGGCGCGATTGGTGCAGAAGCGCGAGATAAAGCGCTTCAGAGGCCGCTCCGCAGCGATATAGGCTAATCCCACAGCCGATGGCGGGGGTTTTCCCCCGCCGCGGCCGGCGGCGCCGTCCGGCATGTTCGCTTCCCTCCCCCCAATTATTATTTTTTGCTTCTTTTCCTCCTTGGGCAGCGAAGCCTAGTGGCGCGATCCCCTGTCAGCAATACGTCATGCGCTGTCCGCGAGACGGCAAATGCGCATGTCATGACATTCCCTCGAAAATTCCGGTGATTTTTTTTTGCGGAAGCATGGCGGTTTTTCCTCGCCGGAGACTCTCACCTTTCGAAAGCAACTAGCGCGTCGGCGTGGCCGTACGTGAGCGGTCCCGTGCGCGTTGAGGGGGGAGACAAAAAACATGCAATATCGTCATCGTCGCTCGGAGTTTCAGACCCGGGCTCTGTCTACATGCAGCGTGCTCGCCATGGCGGCGGCTTCCACGGCCGTGATGACCCAGCCGGCCTTTGCCCAAGAGGCTGAAGCGTCGGACCGCGTTGTGGTCACTGGCTCGCGAATTCAGCGTCAGGACTACACCGCCAACAGCCCGATCGTGACGATCGACAGCAGCACGTTCGAGGAAACCAGCACGATCGGTATCGAAACGGTGCTGAACCAGTTGCCGCAATTCATTCCGGCGCTGCAAACCCAGTTTAACACCACCGACGTTCAGCCGACGGCGACCAATACGGTTGGCTCGTCCACCGTGTCGCTGCGGGGCCTTGGCGCTAATCGCAGCCTGGTGCTGGTCGACGGCCGCCGCGCCACGCCGATCAATGCGACCCTGGCGGTCGATACGAACACGATCCCGTCATCCGCCATCCAGCGGGTGGAAATTATCTCCGGCGGCGCCTCGGCTGTGTATGGCGCGGACGCGGTTGGCGGCGTGGTGAACTTCATCCTGCGCAATAATTTCGAAGGCCTCGATATCAGCACCCGCTACGGCATCTCTCAGGAAGGCGATGGTTCCGAATTTCAGGTGTCCGGCCTTTTCGGCGCCAATTTCGCCGATGGCCGCGGCAATGTCATGTTTGGGATGGAGCACGCCACGCGCGGCTCGGCGGAGCAGGCCAAACGGGGCTGGCGGCAAGCTGAATTCGCGGACCCCTTCGTCAATCCCAACGATTTCTGGTTCGATGGAACTTATTTCGGATCCCTCACCGCGGGGAACGCCCCCAGCCAAGCGGCCGTCGACGCCCTGTTCTCGGAGGTCGATCCTGGCGCGGTGCCGAACACCTCAACCTTCTATATCAACGCCACGCCGGATGGGACGGGCACGGTGTTCAGCGGCGTTCGTTCCTTCTTCGGCGCCAGCGGCCCGGCGGGCTCCTATAGATATGACGGCCCGTTCGAGGATCCGGAGTATCCGGGTCTGACCTGGCGCAAAATCCATCCAGACGGCTCGATCGGCCAGAACCAGCTCACGAATTTCGTGTCCCGCCCCATGGAACGCTACTCGATGTTCGGCCGGGGCCGGTTCGCTCTGACGGACAATATCGACGTGATCGGCATGGGCACGTTCGCGCGCACCAAAGGCCGGACGATCCTTCAGCCCACCGCGGCGTTGGGGTCCAACGCGGCCGTTATTCCTTATGGCGACGAACTCTATATGCCGTCGATCGACCCGGCCACGGCGACCATGGTCACCTATACCGGTCCTGGTGGTGAGACGATTGAGGTTCCAGACTACAGCACTGCGCAAACACTGGCGGCCTTTCGGCCCGGCGGCGCCTATGGGCTGAACTGCCCGGAATTTGGCGGTTGTACGGAGACCCAGGCGTTCCCGCTGCCGGCGGAGGTTCAGGCGCTGCTGAACAGCCGGCCTAACCCGAACGACGATGTCACGCTGAATTCGACCACCCATTATCTTCCGGTCCGCCAGCTTCTGAACAACACGGTGACCTATCAGGTGCTGTTCGGGCTGGAGGGACGGCTGGATAATGGCTGGGTCTGGGATGCGCATATCAGCCATGGCGAGACCATGGTCGAAACGAACATGCTCGGGGATCTGTCGCGCGACCGCTATCGCGCAGTGGTCAGTTCGCCGAATTTCGGCCGTGCTTTCCAAGGGCGAGGCAATGAGGCGTTTGGCGGCCAGCGCGCTGGCACGGCGCAATGTACGACCGGCCTGCCCCTGATCGCCAGTTTCATTCCGTCGGAGGATTGTATCGAGGCGATCTCGGCGGGGCTGCACACCAAGCAGACCATCATGCAGAACGCGGCCGAAGCAAACCTCGCAGGCGATCTGTTCTCGCTACCGGCGGGCGATCTCGGATTCGCGGCCGGCGCCGCCTATCGCGAGTACCGGTACGAGTACTATGTCGACAACCTGAACCGCTTCGGCTCCTTCGTTGAGCAGACGATGGGCGCGCGGCCGGGCAACGATACGTTCGGCAGCTATCACGTCGCGGAAGTCTATGGCGAATTGCTGGTACCCGTGATTGCAAATGTTCCGTTCATCGAGCATTTCAATCTGGAGCTTGGCGGACGCTATTCCGACTATTCCACGGTTGGCGGGGTGTTCACCTATAAAATCTTGGGCGATTGGGCGGTCACGCCTTGGGCGCGTCTTCGTGGCGGCCTGAACAAGGCCACGCGCGCGCCTAACCTCGCCGAACTGTATCAGAGCCGGGACCAGACCTTCGCCGGCACCGGTGCGGTGATGGGTGACCAGTGTTCGGAGAACAATGAGTTGGGCCAATACGGCGCCAATCCGGCGGCGAACCTGGAGGGCGCGGCCGGCGCGGCTCATGCCAGGGCGATCTGCGAAGGGATCATGGGCGCGGGCGCGGCGGCTGAGTATTATGGCCGTCCGGTTGCGGATCAGCCCGATCCGGGTGGGGTTGGCGATCCGAACACCGTCGGGAACCCGAACGTGCAGCCGGAAACCGCCGAAACCTGGACGGTCGGCGTGGTACTGCGCTCGCCGTTCGACAATCCGGTCCTGTCGGGCTTCACGCTGTCCGTCGATTATTTCCGGATCGACCTGAAAGACATGATCGCTACGAAAAACGGCGACGCGATCTATCAGGAATGTCTGAGCACGGCGTTTAATCCGACAGGCAACCCGAACATTCCCGCCTGTCAGGCCATCGTTCGTGATACGGTGAACGGCAACGCCATCTCGGTCGATGCGACCTACACTAATGAAGGCCGGTCGCTCACGGAAGGTATCGACGTCCAGGTCGATTGGCGTGGCCGCTTCGACGATGTCGGTCTGGCCGCCATTCCGGGCGGTCTGAGCCTGAACGTGCTGGCCAGCTTCAATCTCAGCAACACGACGCAGGCGACGCCGGCCTCGAATGTCATCGAGTGGAAGGGCACGCAAGGCTGCGCGCTGCAATTGCAGTGCATGAGATACGATTATCGTGTCTTCACCACGCTCAGCTACTTCACCGGGCCGTTCAATGCGTCGCTGCGCTGGCAGCATTACCCGTCGGTCAAGTCCGGAGCTTTTGCGACGAACCCGAACACGACCGCGGTTGGTGTGCCGAGCTCGTACAATCTCTTCGCGTTGAGCGGCTCTTACCGGCTCGAAAATGGCATCGGCCTCCGGGCCGGTATCGACAACCTGTTTAACAAGAAACCACCCCTGGGCGGCGGCAATGTAAATCAGGCGGGCTTCCCGTCTGCTCAGACCCGTCAGGGCGGTGGATTCTACGATCCGATCGGTCGCCGCTTCTGGATTGGGGCGAACGTAACTCTCTGACCTTGGCGCTTCCCTCTGCCATCAGGTCATTACTGGGCGGCGGGCCTTGTGCCCGCCGCCACTTTTATTTTGTATGGGGATGATGATCGTGCGCGAATGGAGCCAGCAATGAACCGGACCTCGCTTGTCGCAATAGCGTTCGCTGGATTGGCCGTCCCGCTGGCGCCGGTCTCTGCTCAGGCCCAGACGGATCCACAGGCCGCGCTTCGGGACGCGCGGGCCCAGTGTATGGAGCTGTCCACCGACGCCGAACGCCTGGCTTGCCTGAATGCGGCCCTGGACCGGATGGATAGGGCGCTGGAAACACAGCCTGTTCCGGCCGCCCAGCCGCCTGCTCCACCGCCGGTGACAGATATGGGGGCAGAACAGGTCGCTGCGCGGCAAAGTGGACGCGCCGCCCAGGAGTCGCAGCAGCGCGACGAATCTCTTCATGCCGCCATCGTAGCGGCGCGGGAGCCGGTTCCCGGCCAGATGGTGCTGGAGCTGGATAACGGTCAGGTCTGGCGGCAGATTGATGGCGACGCGCGCGGTCTGCATTTCGCGTCGGGTTCGACGCCGGTCGAGATCACGCGCTCGCGTCTCGGCGGCTATCGCATGACCCTGCTGGATCAGCGCCAGATGCTGCGGGTCGAGCGGATCCGCTGACTTTCGAGAGCGCCCGGAAACTGTCTCATATATGAAACTGTTCCATATATAGAGAGCCGCCCCACGCATCATGTGAAGGGCCTCGGCTGGCGGCGCCTGCTGCCGCATGGCGACAGTTGCCGTCTGCATCCATTTCCTGGATCAAATCCGCTGTGATCTGGTGCGGGCGGCCGGGGTCGAACCGGCACGGCCGTTTTCCGGCCGAGGGATTTTAAGTCTTGCCATCCGCGATCTAATAGCACCTAGACGACCTTATCGTGGTCCGCAATCCCCTGAAAACACGACACAATCTTCCTTACTCGCCTCGCTGAGACCTGAGGCGACCTAATCGCGGTCGGGCCTGAGACATGGCCTGGCCCGGAGCCGTAAGGAGGATCGAAGGCATGGCGACGAGGCTGACGCAGGCTGTGGTGGACAGGGCGAGGCAGGAGCACGCGCCCGGCGTCCAGGTGTACGACGCGGACGTGAGCGGGCTCAGGGTGGTGGTGGGAAGGTCCAGCGCTAGCTACAAGCTCGTGGGTAGGATCAACGACGGGACCGACAGGTACGTCTCGGTCGTGATCGGCAGGACCGACGAGGTCTCGCTCAGGACGGCCAGGGAGCGCGCGAAGGAGCTGCGCCTGGCGCTCAGGCGCGGCGACGATCCGAGGACGCCGAGGAGGTCCGTACCGACCCTGGACGAGGCCCTCGACCGCTACCTCGCATCAAGGGGCTTGGAGCTGAGCCCGAGGACGGCGGAGTGGTACAGGTCCAAGGTCGAGGGGCCGCTCCAGCCGCTGCGCAAGCTGCCGGTGGACCGCATCGACCGGGAGGCCGTGCGGGCCCTGCACGAGAAGATCACCCGCCGCCGCGGCGCCTACTGCGCCAACGGAGCCATGCGCGTCCTCAAGCTCCTCATCAACGACGTGGCGCGGACGCACGACCTGCCGCCGAACCCCGTCACGCGGGGCGTTCGGATGAACCGCGAGGCGCCGAGGGACTGGGCCGTAGGCCCCGAGGAGATGCCGCTCCTGTGGCGCAGGCTCGACGCGCTGGAGGACCGCGTGAGGCGGGCGTGCTGGCTGACCATGCTCCTGACGGGGCTCCGCTCCGGCGACGCTCGGTCGATGCGCTGGGAGCACCTCGACGCGGACGGCGTCCTGCTGGTCCCTTCGCCCAAGGGCGGCGAGTCCAAGGCGTTCCGCCTGCCGCTCCCCCGTCTGCTCATCCAGGAGCTGGGCGAGGTCCGCGAGATCACGGCACCGCTGGAGAGCCCCTTCGTCTTCGCGTCGGGCTCGTCCAAGAGCGGGCACATCGAGGAGATGAGGCGGCTGGCGGAGTTCCCCTACGCGCCGCACCAGATGCGCCACACCTACCGGACCCATGCGATGGAGGCGGGCGTGGACTTCCAGACGGTGACGCTGCTCCTCAACCACGCCAACCCGCACGTCTCGTTCAACTACGTCACGAGGGCGCACCTCGTCGGCCACATGCGGGAGGCGCAGGAGGCGGTAAGCTCCAGGCTGGCGTCGTTCAGGTCCCTGTAGGC
>JBJHDH010000013.1:0-74160 GCA_050486445.1 Euryhalocaulis sp. | reverse complement strand
AACCCTGGACTGGAATCGGGACGGAGACGTTCCGGCAAATCCACGCGCGGGGCGCTCAAAGGGGGCGCACCATACGTACCAGAACAGGAACACCCGCGTTCCCCGCGGGCGCCCCGCTTCCCTCACCTTTCTGGGATAACGCCAATCGGGCGAACGTAGAGCTGTGTCTGAAATCCTGCCCCTGCCACCACCATCCTCATCCCGAGGAACACGCCGGAGTCCGGCAGGACGGCGGCGTGTATCTCGAGGGACGATCCAGAAGCCACAAACTCTGGCGTCATACTGAGCATCGTTCGAGACGCGTGCTGTTGCGCGCTCCTCACGATGAGGGAAGAGATGTCACCGCCGCAATGTGGGGGCGGAGCCGGCGGTGTTCAGCGCCGCGGCGATCTCGGGAATCCAGCGTCCGGTCTCGCGGTCGTAGGCGTCGAACCCGGCGGTGAAGTCGAAATAGCACCAGGGCATCATATTGACCTCCGCGCCTTCGCGCACAGCGCGCGTCCAGGCGGCGCGGTCGGAAAGGTCGGCGGCGCGGAAGACGCCGAACTCGCCGAGAAAGACCGGCGTGCGGTTCGCCGCCGCCCATGCGGCCGCCTCGTCCATCTGCGCGCGCAGCACGGCGCGCTCCCGCTCCTGCCCCCAGCGCAGGCCGACCGGCGGCGGATCGTCGTGCCAGTCCGCGCCCTGATGAGTGAATTCGTGCGGCGTATAATAATGGAACGTCGCCACCAGATACGGATCGTCCGGCAGGCGCAGACGCAGCAGCCCGGCCAGCGACGACCAGTTATCGCCGCCCAGAATAATGGTCCGCGTCGGGTTGGAAACGCGGATCGTGCGCACAAGATCGGCGGCCAGCGCCTCCCACACCGCGCCGGACAGCGCGTCGCGCGGTTCGTTCACCGGCTCGAAGATCAGTTCCTGCGGCCAGTCGGCGTAACGCTCTGCGATCTGCCGCCAGATGGCGAGCGTGCGGTCGCGATGCGCGCGCGGCGTGGAATAGAGATCGAGATAATCGTGCATGTCGATAATGACATTGAGCCCCGAGGCGAAGCCCTGACGGATCACCTCGTCGATACGCACAAAATAGGCCGGGTCGACCCTGTAGGGCGCGCCGGTCTCTGTGTGGGAATGCCAGTCGATCAGCACCCGGATCGTGTCGAAACCGGCGGCGGCGATAATGCGCAGATGCTCTTCCTCGATGCGGTAGCCCCACTCGCCCTCGTTCGGCGCATTCAGCGCATTGGCGAGATTGATGCAGCGCTGCACAGGAAAATAGGCGCGGCTGGCTGCCGGCGCGCCGGGCGCGCGAGCCGCCGCGCCAGACGAGCCAGACGCGCCAGAGACCCGGGGTCCTTCTCCCGCCTCGCCGCATGCGGCCAGCGCGCCACAGATGGTCAGCAGGGCGCTGGCAGCCAGCGCCCGCCATGCTTTCCCGCGTCTGAATCCCATATCCGCCATTCCGGTCCCCGCTTTGGCGAATCCTCGCGCGCGAAGACTAAAGCTCCGCTAAAGCGTTTCCAGGCGAAGTGGTCCTTCGGCAAGCTCAGGATGAGGCCGGTTCACCGTCCGGAAACGCGGAAAATAAAGAGTTGGAGCATTTCCGCAATTCGAAGAAGAGCGGAAATGTTCTAAAATCGGGGCGACGCCTTTCGGGGCGAGCCAGGATGGGGGGCTCCATGCAAATGATTTTCCGCACAATCGCGCCGGCGTTGCTTCTTCTGGCCGCGGCCTGCGCCACAACGCAGCCGCCGGCCCAGGTTTCGGACAACTGCCCTGATGGCAGCCTCTCCATCTATTTCGCGGTGAACGAGTCGGAGCTGGACCCCATCGCGGAGGAATTGCTGGACATCGCAGCGGATTATGTCGCCGGATGTCATGGTTCGCTGCTGGAGGTTGTCGGTTTCGCCGACCCCACCGGCGATGCGCAGGCAAATCTGGTCCTTTCCGAACAGCGCGCTTTGTCGGTGCTGGAGGGGCTGGCGGCGCGCGGCGTCACGGCGGACCGCATCGTGCTGCACGGCGAAGGCGATGAAGGCGCCGTCACCGCGGACGGACTGACCGAGCCGATGCGCCGCCGCGTGCAGATTCGCTACGTGCCAGCAGGCAGATAACGCGGCCCCCGGGGCCGCATCACAGCGGCGGCGGCGCGTCTGCCAGCGTAGCGCCGAAGACACGCGTGAACGCATCGCGCAGGGCGGCGTCCGCCGCCGCCATATCAGCTTTGACGCCAAGATCGTGGAGACTGGTGACGCCATAGAGCGGATCGGTGACGCCACAGGGCGTGATGCCCGAATAATGCGAGATGTCCGGCGCCACGTTCAGCGCCACGCCGTGATAGCTTACCCATTTGCGCACGCGCACGCCGATGGCGGCGATCTTGTCCTCGCGCCCCGCTCCCCGTTCCGGGCGCGCGACCCAGACGCCGATCCGGTCCGCCCGCGTCTCGCCGGCGACCCCGAACGCGGCCAGCGCCCCGATCAGCCAGGCTTCCAGCGCCCGCACATGGGCGCGCACGTCACGTCCATACAGGGCAAGGTCACGCATCACATATGCGGTGCGCTGGCCCGGCCCGTGATATGTGGTCTGCCCGCCCCGCCCGGTCTGGAATACGGGCAGCCGCCCCGGCTCGCGCAGCTCGTCCGCCCGCGCGCCGGTCCCCATCGTGTAGAGTGGCGGATGCTCGACCAGCCAGACCAGCTCGCGCGCCTGCCCCGCCCGGATGGCGGCTGCGCGCGCCTCCATCGCCGCCACGGCCTCCTCATAGGGCGTCAGGTCGGGCGAAACGGCCCATTCCACGGGCGGCAGGGCGGCGGGCGGCGGGGCGTTCATCCGGCCATTGCTGGCGCGCGGGGCGGCCCATGTCCAGTTGCGTTAATCGCCGCGTAACCGGACAGGCCCAGACTCAGCGTCCGGATCACGCACAGGAACGTAAAGGAACGTCTGGATGAGCCAGATCGACGCGGTCGAGGTCGAAATTTCGATCCTGCTTGGACGCTCGAAAATGCCCATCGGCCAGTTCCTGCGCATGGGCCGTGGCGCGGTGATTCCGCTGGACGCGCGCGATAGCGACGAGGTCTGGGTGCTGGCCAATAACCACCCCATCGCGCGCGGCGAAATCCTGATCCAGGGCGACAAGGTCGCGATCAATGTCACCGGCGCGGCGGACGTGAACGATTTCTACGCCGCGGCCTGACCCGCCTTCTCGGCGAAAGCTGCTTCGCGCGGCAAGGCCCGCCACCATACGCCGCGAAAGGCGCGCAATGAATGCGATGAAGACCATGTTCGCCGTCCTGGCGCTGGCCATTCTGGCGCTGGCCGGGGCCGGGCCGGGCGCGGCGCAACTGCTCGAACGCGGCGTGGCGCGCGAGGGAACCGTGCTGCGCAGCCAGACGGGCGGTGACGCCTTCATGTGCAGGGTGGCCTGTTCCATCGAGGCCGGCTGCGCTGGCTGGAGCTGGACGCGCGCCGGCGAGACCGGGCCGCAGGCGCGCTGCGATTTATTGTCCAGTGTGGCCCGCGCCGCGCCCGATACCTGCTGCGATTCCGGTCTGGGCCAGGGCGGCGCCACGCCCCCCTCCGCCGCAGCCGCGCCTGTTGCGGACAGCGTCTATGCCAACCGTTCACGGCGGCCGGACGGTCCGCCGGTTTCGCTGGTGAACATTCCCGGCGGCATGTGGGACGAAGATGAGGAACTGGAAGACGAGGAACAAGCGCAGGAGCAGCGCCAGGCAGAAGGCGGCGTTTCCCCTGACATGCATGTCCCCGCCGTCACAGCAGGGCAGAACGACGGTGCGGCGCCAACGGCGCGCATCGTCTCCACCGGCCGCCCCGCAGCAGGAAACCGTCCGCGCTATTCAGTGCAGCAGGAATATGCCCCGGCCCCAATGACAGCGCCGCCGCCGGCTCCCACAGACACACCGGCGGACATGGCCGATCCACGCTGGGCCGATCCACGCTGGATCGGCGGCTAGATATTCAGCAAGAATCTTCAGCCCGCGCGCCGGGTCTGATGCGCGCCCGCGCCGCGACTATTTATGCCGTGTCCGTTCAGTTCATAGCCATTGCGGTCATGCTCGTTCCGGTCACGCTCGCGCAGGGCGTCAAGCAGGCTCTGGATGGAGTCCGGCATTTCCTCCTCCAACGGAAGACACCGCTCCAGGCCGCGGCCGATGCCACGCAGCTTGAATCTGGATTCGTTGTCGTTCACCACTGCTGCAACCCTGCTTTTTGCCCTTCAAACCAGATACCTAAGACGGATTTCCGCCAATCCGCATGCTTCAACGCCGAATCAGCGGATTTGGGTTCAATTTCTGTTGCATTTGTAATGAATTACGGTTCAGTTGCCGTTAACCGGCGGCGCCCTCCGGCAGCAGCAAACAGGCGTCGCCATAGGAGTAAAAGCGGTAGCCCTGTGCGATGGCGTGGGCATAGGCCTGCTGCATCCGCGCCCGCCCGCTGAATGCGCTGACCAGCACAAACAGGGTCGAGCACGGCAGATGAAAATTGGTCAGCAGCCCGCCCGCGACCCGGAAGCGATAGCCGGGCGTGATGTAAATGTCTGTCGCGCCGGGGCCGGAGCGCACGCGCCTCTTCGCCCCTCCTCCGGCAGCGCTTGCCGCCTCCAGCGTGCGCAGCGCCGTGGTGCCGACGGGGATAACGCGGCGGCCCTCGTCCAGCGCGGCATTCACCGCATCGGCCGTTTCCTCTGAAATCTCATATTGCTCGGAATGCATCTGGTGGCCGGAAATCTCCGGCGTCGCGATGGGCAGAAATGTGCCCGCCCCGACATGCAGCGTGACGCGCGCCTGCCGCACGCCGCAATCCTCCAGCGCCTGTAATAGACCCGGCGTGAAATGCAGCCCGGCCGTGGGCGCGGCGACCGAACCGGGCGTATCGGCATAGATGGTCTGATAATCTGTTTCATCCGCCGCGTCGGGCGGGCGGCGTCGCGCGATATATGGCGGCAACGGTGGCGCGCCGATACGCTCCAGCGCCGCGTCCAGTCCGGCGCCGGACAACGCGAAGCGCAACAACGCCTCGCCGCCCTCGCCTTTTTCCTCCACCGCCGCGTCCAGGCCGTTGAAGCGCACCACATCGCCGACGCGCACACGTTTGGCCGGGCGCAGAAACGCGCGCCAGCCATCCGCGCCTGCACGTGCGTGCAGGTTCGCCTCGATCCGCACCGGCGCCCCGCCATCACGGCCTGGCCGCTCGCCGCTGAGGGCGGCGTGGATCACGCGGGAGTCGTTGAACACCAGCAGATCGCCGGGGCGCAGCAGCTCCGGCAACTGGCGCACCATCCGATCCTCCAGCGGCCCGGCCTTGCCACGCACGACCAGAAGGCGCGCGGCGTCGCGCGGCCGGACCGGACGCAAGGCGATCCGGTCCTCCGGCAGGTCGAAATCGAAATCCTCTGTGCGCATGGCGCGAAATGCCCGCCACGGCGCGTGCGGGTCAAGCTACCCGGGGAGCGTGACCAGCGAAAATCCTCAGCGGCAGATGCTGAACCGGCCCATGTCAAAATGGAAATGGTCGGCATGCGCTGCGTTATAATCGGGGCTGAGCACGGCCCGGAAGGTGCGGCAGGCGCCATCGCGCACCTCGCGCAGGAACAGCCCGGATGGACCCTCGCTGTCCCAGCCTCCGGCGACGCGCACCGTGCGCCCGTCCTCCAGCCGGAAGCCGGCAATGTCGATAGCGTTGGCCTGGGCATGCTCGCTGAAACGGCCAGTTCCGGCATGATTGACGCGCCGGCAGCTATAGGAGCCGTAATGTTCAATCTGCGCGACAGCGGAACCGAAATGGCGCTCCGCCGCGGGTTGCAGAATGTCACGCTCCCACAGATAGAGCGACGCCGCGACCGGACAGGTGATGCGAACCGGCGCCGAATAGGGCGTCACGGACTGCTCCAGGTTCACCACATTGCGGAAGCCGCAGTTTTCGGAAAACTGCTCGTCCGGCAAAGGGGTAAAGGTGAGCTCGGAATCCTCCAGAAGGATGCGGCAGTTGTCTTCACGATTATTCAGCCGCGCCAGCTTCATGTCGGTGAATGGACCAATGGGCTGATCCAGCGTCAGCTCGCCCCAGGGCGTCTGCTCCGGCGGCAGCGACATGATCACAAGCACCGCCAGGCCCACACCCAGAGTGAAGGCAAGATACCCCGCTATGGCCCGGATCAGGTTCATCCGCGTCTCCTTTCCGCCCCCGGAACCCGTTGCGAGTCCCGGCGTTCCCCGTTTCAGGGATTCCCCGGGAGTGAGGGCATGACATCCGTACCCGCGCACGAGACACGGCGATGAGCTACGCCGCCGTGGTGAATCTCAATTCCGGCTATGTAATGGCGAAATCCGCGGATTTCGTGCGCGGGATGCTGCAAAACGCAGCGGGCGGTGCGCTGGACTCTCTGGAAATGGTCGAGGGCCCGGCGATGGACACGGCGCTGCGGGCCGCGTTTGCGCGTGAACCCAAGGCGGTGATTGTGCTGGGCGGAGATGGCGCGGCGCGCGCCGCCGCCGAATACGCGCATCAATCCGATGCGCCGGTGATCCTGCTGCCCGGGGGCACGATGAACCTGCTGTCGCGCCAGATTTATGGCGACTGCGAACCGGACGAATGCCTCCGTCTGGCGATGCGCTGCGGTATGCGCCGGCTGGATGCAGGACGCGCCAATGGCCGGCTGTTCCTGCTTCAGGGCCTGTTCGGTTCGGCGCCTGACATCGCGCGCGCGCGCGAGGCTGTGCGCGCCGCCGAGGGACTGGAGGACATTCCCGCCGTTCTGGCGGAAGCGCAAACAGCGCTGGCCGGCGCACTGGGCCATTCGCTGACCTACAGGGTCGATGGCGGCGAGGAACTGCACGCGGAAAGCCTCGCGATCTCCATTGGTTCGCTCGATCATGTGATTTCGCCATCGCAGGACGCTGGACGGCGCAGTTTTGAAATCATCGGCGTCGACCCCAATGGCTTTCTGGAAGTTGTGCGGCTGGGCATGGGCGTGCTGATGCAGCGATGGCGCGACGATCCGGCGGTGGAGGTCGCGCGCGGCTGCGCGCTGGACCTGCATCTGGACCCCGAGGATCCGTGCGGCGTGCTGGACGGCGAACCGATCGAGCTTTCGACAGAAGTGCGCGTGGAATATGCGCCGGAAGCGGTTCCGGTCATGGCGCCGCCGCCGGGAAGCCGCGCCGTGGCCGCATGACAGCGATAGTCCAGATATCTGACCTGCATTTCGGCGCGGAAGACCCGGTGCTGATCGATGCGCTGGAAGAAAAGATCGTGGAACTGAGTCCCTGCGTTGTCGCCGTTTGCGGCGATCTGACGCAAAAGGGAAGGCGCGGAGAATTCGAGGCGGCCGCGCGGTTTCTCACTCGCCTGCCCGCACCAAAACTGATCGCGCCAGGCAATCATGACACGCCGCTGCTCAATATCTTCGCCCGCATCGCCGCGCCGTTCGCACGCCATTACAAGCGGCTGACGGAAGGGACGATAGAGCATTATCATGGCGGCCTGCTGGCGGCGCGCACGCTGAACACCGCGCGCGGCGTGCAGATGCGTCTCAACTGGTCGCTGGGCGTGGTCGATCTGAAGGAGCTGCGTATCGCATCGGAGGCGCTGGGCGAGGCGCCCGCCGACTATGCGCGCGCACTGGTGTGCCATCATCCGCTGGTAACCCCCGCCGGCGCGCCGCTGACCGGCCGCACGCACCGCGGCGAAGTCGCGGGCCGGCTGCTGACCGAGTCCGGGGTCGACCTGGTGCTGACAGGCCATCTTCACACCCCCTTCGTCGAGGCGCTGCCATTCGGCGACGGACTGAGTTGGGCGGTGGGCTCGGGCTCCGCCATGTCGCGGCGGCTGCGCGGAACGCCCGCCAGCTTCAACGCAATCATCGTGGAGAAAGACCTGATCCGCGTCCGGGAATTTCACGCCGGCGGAAACCGCTTCGAACAGGCGGCCGAACATACGCTGGCCCGCCGCGAACGGACACCATCTCTTGTCCCGCCGGAAGAGACGGCGCCGCCGCAGGGCGGAAAAGCCATCTAGTTGGAGGCCTCCTCAGCAGTGTCGCTGATGGCGCCGCCAGCGCTTTCCAGATCCTGGCCGGCGCCCGATATAGTATTGCAGGCCGCGGCGCCAAGCAGAGCAAACGCGGCGAATACGGAAAAGATCGTCTTCATGGAAAACTCCTGAAGCAGTTTACGCATCAGGCGCCAAACGGGCAGACGCGCGGAACGGTTCCCCTTCGCCCCCCCCCGCTTTGCCGATCAGTCGCGTTTTTTCACCTTTACGCCGGCCTTGTCCGCCAAGCGGTCGGCGTCGCGCAGGATACTGTCCATCGCCTCGGTGGCGGAGGGCGCGCTCTTACGGCGATCCGGATCGTTGCGCGCCTCCTGCATCAGGGATTCCAGCGCGCGGCGCGCGCGATTGACCCGGCTTTTGATCGTGCCGACGGCGCAGCCGCAGATTTCCGCCGCTTCCTCGTAGGCGAAGCCCCCGGCGCCGACCAGGATCAGCGCCTCGCGCTGCTCCTCTGGCAGACGCGTCATCGCGCGGCGCAAGTCTTCAAGAGCCAGGATCGAATCCTGATCGGCCGGGGCGGTCAGGCTCCGCTCCGCCTTTTCCTCGTCCCAGGCGGCCTGACGCCAGGCACGGCGCTTTTCAGAATAAAAATGGTTGCGCAGGATCATGAAGGTCCAGGCCTTCATATTCGTGCCGGGCTGAAAGCTGTCGCGCGCGTTCCACGCCTTGACCAACGCCTCCTGCGCCAGGTCGTCGGCGGCCTCGCGGCTGCCGGTCAGGCTGCGCCCGAAGGCACGCAGATAAGGAATCTGCGCGACTAACTCCGCCTTGAAGGCTTCGTCACCCTTTCGGGCGAGAGATGGGTCGCGCTTTTTCTCGCCGGTCATTTTTTTGATTTCGACTGCTCGATCTGGTCCAGCAGATCGGAAAAATCGTCCGGGACCGGCTCATTGACCACATCGTCGTACATCTGGCGCAGACGCCGGCCAATTCCGCTTTGGCGTGCGCGAATTTCTTCACTGTCGCGAGCCCCGTTCCGCGCCGGCCGTTCTCGTTCTTTTTCTGACATGAAGCCCTTTCCCCCTACCGCGACCGGCTTCCACAGGCCGCCTTCTGCGCGCGAAGTCCCGGAGGCGCATAATGCCTGCCGGGACGGCAGGTTCCCCGCCGGACGCATAAAATGAAACCTTTTCCTGCCAGGTGTGTTAAACGGCCACACATCCATTCGCCAGAGCGCCTTTCGCGCGCTGGCGAACCCGTGATGACATTGACGGGGTATCACAAGGGGAGGTTCCAGGCATGGGTCTGGCCGATAATCTCGGGCCGCATCTTCCGTATCTTCGCCGTTATGCGCGTGCGCTGACCGGCTCACAGCGCAGCGGGGACGCCTATGTGCGCGCCTCGCTGGAAGCGCTGCTGGCGGGCGACCGCGAACTACAGGACGATCTGCCGCCACGCGTGGCGCTGTATCGCCTGTTCCACGCTATCTGGGCGTCGGCCTCGCCTCCGGAGCCCGAGCCCGGATCGGAACCCGGCGACCATCCGGCCGGCCGGCTGATGAAGCTGGCCCCCGCCAGCCGGCAGGCGCTGCTGCTGACCGCCATGGAAGGCTTCAGCAACAAGGAGGCGGCGCGGATTCTGGACACTGAGGAATCCGGGGTGGAGGAACTGGTCGCCAGCGCCCAGATCGAGATCGAGGCGGAGCTGGCCACGGACGTGCTGATTATCGAGGACGAACCGGTGATCGCCATGGATATCGAAAGCATGGTGAAGGAGCTGGGCCACAATGTCACCGCCATCGCCACCACACGGGACGAGGCGGTGCAGGCCGCGCGCGAACACCCTCCCGGATTAGTGCTGGCGGATATTCAGCTCGCCGATGGTTCGTCCGGCATTGACGCGGTGAAAGCCATTCTTGGCTCTCACGATGCGCCGGTGATTTTCATCACTGCCTATCCGGAACGCCTGCTGACCGGGGAACGGCCGGAACCGGCGTTCCTGATCACCAAACCGTTCCTGCCGCAGACGGTAAAGGCCGCGATCGGACAGGCGCTGTTCTTCCATCCGCGCGGCCAGCAATCGTCAGCCGCCTGATTTCGCTCTCTAGCGTAATTTGAGGAACGTCAACGCCAAATGCGGGTTTAACCGGGTATCCATCCACATCACAGTCATCCAGAAACAGGAGCGCAATGCATGCCCGCCGACACGAAACTGCTCAACAAGGACGACACCGAAGCGCTGAAGGCGGATATCGACGCCATCCGCAAGGATATCAAGCAATTGTTCGATGACGTGAAAACGATTACCAAAACCGAGGCCAGCGAACTTAAGGACGCCGCTGTGGGCGCCGCGCGCGAACGCCGCGACGATCTGGAAGGCTATGTGAAGGAGCATCCGCTGGGCGCGCTGGCCGCCGCCGCGGGAACCGGCTTCATCCTGGCTCTTCTTCTCGGGCGCAATTGATCCGCCGTCTGCTGCCATCTGCCGGTCTGATTGCCGGCGCGCTGCTCTGCGCGATGGCGTGCGTGGGCCTGCTGGCCGCCGCATGCACGATCTGGCTTGCCTCTTATTGGGGGCCAATCCTGGGCGCGCTGGCGACCGCAGGCCTGTTCGCCATTCTGGCTATCGCACTGTTCCTGATTGCCCGGCTGCTGATGCGGTCGGCCGTGCGCCGGCCCGGCCACAGCATCTCCGAAGCCGCGGAAGCGGCGTTCCGCGAACACCCCGCGGGCATTCTTGGCGGAATTTTTGCGCTGGCTTTTCTGCTGGGGCGCAGGCCGGGTCTCGCGGTCCGCGCCTTTAGCGGCGCGGCGCGTTCCGGCGCACTTCTGGTTCTGCTGCGCAAAATCCTTCAACCCTGAAGGCGGATTTCCGGCAGGGCCTTGTCATCGCGGCGGCGGCGGTCCAGTGAGAGCGCAGCAGCCGAGACGATCATTGAGGGAGACAGAAGATGAGTTTTACGTTGCCGGCCCTGCCTTACGACAAGTCGGCTCTGGCGCCGCACATCTCGGCGGAGACGCTGGAATTTCATCACGGCAAACATCACAACACTTATGTGACCAAGACCAACGAGCTGATCTCCGGCACACCGCTTGAGGGCAAATCGCTCGAAGACGTGGTGAAGGCCGCCGCTGAGAGCCACAACCAGGCCCTGTTCAACAACGCCGCCCAGACCTGGAACCACACCTTCTACTGGAATTCGCTGGCGCCCAATCCCGAAGACCCGTCGGCCGCGCTGAAAAGCGCCATCGACTCCGCGTTCGGCGGCATGGAAAAGTTTCTGGAACAGTTCAAGGCCAAGGGCGTCGGCCATTTCGCATCTGGCTGGGTGTGGCTGTGCGCCAACCGCGACGGCTCGCTGGAGATTCGCGATACACATGACGCAGGCATTCTGCTGCCTTCGGAAGCGGGACTGCCGCTGCTGCTCGTCGATGTGTGGGAGCACGCCTACTATGTCGACCGCCGCAATGACCGCGCCGCGTATCTGAGCGCGGTAACCGGCAGCCTGCTCAACTGGTCGCTGGCCAATTCGCAATACGAAGCGGCTAAATCCGGCGGAGCCGGCTGGACGCACCCCTGAATCTGGCGGCCTGGACCACGCGAACCTGAATCGCAGACGTAAATTCCGGGCTCGAATTCCGGGAACCCCATTTCGGGCAGACACGTTGAAACGGCGCGCGGCCATGTCCTTTTGGGCTGACCGCGCGCCGTTTGTCTATGGAGGTGGGAATGCTCGGTTGGGCTTTAATATTTCTGATTTTGGCGCTGGTCGCCGCCTATTTCGGTTTTGTCGGCGTGGCCGGCGTCAGCATGACGATCGCAAAAGTGCTGTTCGTGATCTTCCTGATTCTGCTTGTGGTGAGCGCCGTGGCCAGCGCACTGCGTGGCCGTCCGCCGATCTGAGCATCAAAACGAATGGGAATGCGGGGCGCGGCCGTCGGCCGCGCTCCTTTCTGTCAGAACGTTCCCGATCTCTTCGTTTCCGGTCAGTCTGCCGGCTCGTTTCCGGTCAGTCTGCCGGCGCCGGGGCGAGCGGCGGCGCGAAAATCGGTGACTCCTGCTCCATCCGCTGGTCTTGCAAAATCGGATCTTCTGGCCTGACCTCGCTGCCCGCCCATAGGCCGAAAATGCCCCAGAGTCCCAGCGCGGCCAGAAATGTGGAAACGAGCAGGACCACAAGAATGCTGCGGCCCCTGCCGCCCTGTTTCGCCCGGGTTCCGGTTTCCCTGATCTCCATGTTTTTCGCCCTTTCGCGGCCATTTTCCTTAATGGAACAACGGCCAGGCGGCCCCCGGCGTTCCCCCTGCCGGCCCCTGAAGATTTTTTTGCACCTGCACGGAACGCATCCGGAAAGGGCGCGTTTAGGGAGGACAGACAGGCAAGCGGGCTGTCGTCCCTCCCCCTTCCCCCGCCAGTGCCGCTACCTGTCATTAAAGGAAGGCCGCCGCCCCCCATCGGCGGCCTTCCGCTTTTCTGAAGGGCTCTTTTTCGGTGATCCACGCGGAAACGCATGTTCCGGAGGCGCCTCAGCAGCGCCCAGTCCCAAAATCCCGAGGAACAGCCAAGACCGGCGGAAGTCCGTCCTGCGTCCAGCCGAACCGGCCGGCGCGCCTCAGGCGGCGTCGGCGGCGACCTGCATGGAGACGATTTTTCCAGGCTTTGCCGGCGGCTCGCCCTTCGGGATGGCGTCGACATGCTCCATGCCGGAAATCACCTCGCCCCATACCGTATATTTGCGATCCAGAAACGTGGCGTCGTCCAGACAGATGAAGAACTGGCAATCGCCGCTGTCCGGATCAGAGGTGCGCGCCATCGAGACCGCGCCACGCTCGTGCGGCAGCTCGTTGAACTCCGCTTTCAGCTTCACCCCGGTGCCGCCGCTGCCGGCGCCGCGCGGGCAACCGCCCTGTGCCATGAATCCGTCGATCACACGATGAAAGGTAAGGCCATTATAAAAGCCTTCGCGCGCCAGTTCCTTGATCCGCGCCACATGGCCCGGCGCCGCGTCCGGCCGCAAGGCGATGGTGACCTGGCCGGTCTCCAGCTCCAGCAGCAGCGTATTTTCCGGATCGGAATCGGCCATTCTTCTCTCCCCTTTTCTTCTGATGCCGTTATCGGCTGATACAATTACGGCGCAGGGCGCACCGGAACCTCGACTTCACAGACAGTCAGCGGCTGCCCGAGTACAGCCGCCGCCTCGCGCGCCTCATCCACCAGCGCGGCGAAAGCCGGGCCATCGGTGCGCATTACTTCAAGAGCGGGGCGCTCGGATTCGGGCATGTCCGCGGCGATACGCATCCGGGTGATACGGTCAGGCCCGATCACAGGCTCGCCGAGCTTGAGTGCGTTGACCGCCTCCTGCCCCTGCCGCACCCGGCCCCAGGCGGTGTAGCTGGCGTCCAGCCAGACCGGCTCGCCGCGCGTAAGATAGAACTGGAAATTGGCGCTGTTCGGGTCGGACGTGCGGGCCGCCGCCGCCGTTCCTGGGCAGTGCAGCATCCAGACGTCACGCCTCCCGTCGAGGCTGACCATCGCCTGGGCCGCGGGCTGATAGCCGACCGGAAAGCCGTTCCAGAAGCCCGCTTCCGAGGTCCGGGCGCCCGGGCCAGGACGGCCGATAGGGCGCATCTCCTCCACCCGGATCATCCGCGCCTCTGGCCCTATGCGTGCGGAAAATTCGGCCTGAAGGTCGGGGAAAGGCGACGGGCCGCCCTCGCTGCTGCCGGGCAGGCCGCCAGCCTGAGCCATAAAATCGTCGAGCACGCGGTGAAACGTGCGGCCGTCATAAAAGCCCTGGCGCACCAGCGCCTTGTATCGCGCCACATGCCCGGGGGCCAGATCGGGCGCCATCTCGATCACCACCACCCTGGTGGTGTCTTCCGACGCGTTCCGGTTCGTGACTTCCAGCACCAGCGTGTTCTGCGGGTCCAGCGGACGCCAGTTTTCCGCATCCGCGTCCTGCGCACAGGCGGCGACGGGCGGAATAATCAGCATGGCGGCGATCAAGGCGCAGGAAACAGGTCTCACGCGAATTTCTCCTTCAGCCTGCGCTCCACTTCGGGCGCGACGAACGCCGACACCGAACCGCCCAGCCGCGCGATCTCTTTCACCAGACGCGAGGACACGGCCTGATGCCGCGGGTCGGCCATCAGGAAGACCGTTTCTATGTCGGGATTAAGGCGCTGGTTCATCCCGGTCATCTGGAATTCGTATTCGAAGTCACTGACCGCGCGCAGGCCGCGCAGGATTACGCCCGCGCCGATTTCTTCCGCGAAACGGATCAGCAGGCCGGAAAACGGCAATACTTCGATTTTGGCATGGCCGGAAAAGGCGGAGGCCTGTTCACGCGCAATCTCTACCCGCTCATCCACGCTGAAAAGCGGCCCCTTGCCCTCGTTCGCCGCCACGCCGATCACCAGCCGGTCGACCAGCTTCACCGCGCGGCCGACCACATCGGCATGGCCCAGCGTGAATGGATCGAACGTGCCGGGATAGAGGCCGGTGCGCGCCGGGGAAGCACCCGTCATTCGGCGCCGCCCGCGGCGTCCGCGTCGCGCTCGGCGATACGGCGCACGCTGACCACGCGCTCGCCCGGATACAGCCGCGCGATGATGACGCCCTGTGTGTTGCGCCCCGCGATACGGATGTCCGAGACCGCGGTGCGCACGATCTGCCCGCCAGATGTGACGATCATGATTTCGTCATCCTCTTCCACCGGGAAGGCGGCCACGACACGCCCGCCCCGGCGCAGATCGTGCGCCAGCAGGCCTTTGCCGCCGCGTCCCGTGACCCGGTATTCATAGGCTAGGGTGCGCTTGCCATAGCCTTTGTCATCGACGGTGAGAATATATTGCTCGGCGGCTTCCAGCCCGGCGAGGCGCTCGACCGACAGCGCCGCCTCCTCGTCGCCGTCTTCATTGCTGTCTTCGCCAGCATCTTCGTCCGGCTCCGGCTCGCCGCCATCCTCGCCGCGCGCCGCGCGCATGGCCCGCGCGTGCTTCAGATAGGCGCGCGCCTCGGCCGGATCCACATCGACATGGCGCAACAGAGCGGAGGAAATCACCTCGTCGCCATCATCCAGCCTGATGCCGCGCACGCCCGTGCTGGTGCGCCCGGCGAACACACGCACATCGTCGACACGGAAGCGGATGCAGCGGCCGAGCGCCGTGGTCAGCAGATAATCCTCGTCCGGGCTCGCCACGCGCACGCCGACGATGCCGTCGCCCTCGTCAGGCTTCATGGCGATCTTGCCGTTGCGGTTCACCTGCACGAAATCGCTGAGCTTGTTACGCCGCACATTGCCCTGTTTGGTGGCGAACATCACGTCCAGCCGCTCCCAGTCATCCTCGTCCTCAGGCAGGGCCATGACGGAATTCACCGGATCGTCGGCGGAAAGAGCAGGAATGACATTGCCGATGAACTTGCCGCGCGCATTGGGCGCGCCCTGCGGCAGACGCCAGACCTTTTCCTTGTAGGCCATGCCGGACGCGGTGAAAAACAGAACCGGCGCATGGGTGGAAGCAACGAACATCTCGGAGATCAGATCGTCTTCCTTGGTCGACATGCCGGCCCGGCCTTTCCCGCCGCGGCCCTGAGTGCGGTAGATCGAGAGCGGCGTGCGCTTGACGTAACCGCCGCTGGTGACGGTCACCACCATATCCTCGCGCACGATCAGGTCTTCGTCCTCGACCTCCTCTTCCGCTTCCAGCATCTCGGTGCGGCGCGGAACGCCGAATTTTTCTTTCGTTTCGGCCAGTTCGTCGCGGATGATCTGCGCCACACGCTCGCGCGAGCGCAGGACGCCCAGCAGATCGGCGATGCTTTCAATCAGCTTCTTCGCCTCATCGCCGATCTCGTCACGGCCAAGCCCCGTCAGACGGTTCAGCCGCAGATCCAGAATCGCGCGCGCCTGCTCGTCGGTCAGGCGGATGCTGCCTTCCTCGTCCACCGTGCTGCGTGGATCGGCGATCAGCTTGACCAGCGGCCCCATGTCGCCTGCGGGCCAACGCCGGCTGCGCAGCGCCTCACGCGCGGTCGCCGCGTCCGGGCTCCGGCGGATTGTGGCGATCACCTCGTCAATATTGGC
The DNA here is from genome assembly GCA_050486445.1 of Euryhalocaulis sp. Taxonomy (GTDB): domain Bacteria; phylum Pseudomonadota; class Alphaproteobacteria; order Caulobacterales; family Maricaulaceae; genus Euryhalocaulis. The sequence goes on along the minus strand of JBJHDH010000013.1, from coordinate 58,061 downwards.
CACCGCGACAGCCAGGCCCACCAGAACATGAGCGCGGTCGCGCGCCTTGGACAGCTCGTGCTTGGCGCGGCGGGCGATCACCTCCTTGCGGAAGACAAGGAAGGATTCCAGCAGGTCGCGCAGGGTGAACAGGCGCGGACGGCCGCGATCCAGCGCCAGCATATTGACGCCGAAATTCATCTGCATGGGCGTGAAGCGATAGAGCTGGTTCAGCAGCACGTCGGCGTTTGCCTCGCGCTTCAGCTCGATCACCACACGCACGCCGTGCCGGTCGCTCTCGTCGCGCATGTCGGCGACGCCCTCGATCCGCTTTTCCCGCACCAGTTCCGCGATCTTTTCGTACATCGCGCTCTTGTTCACCTGATAGGGAATCTCGGTGACCACCAGCGCCTGACGCGGGCCGATCTGCTCGGTATGCACCCGCGCGCGCATCACCACGCTGCCCCGCCCGGTCAGCAGGCCACGGCGCGCGCCATTGCGGCCCATGATGAATCCGCCGGTCGGGAAATCCGGGCCCGGCACGATTTCCAGCAGCGCCTCATCCGTCATTTTCGGATCGTCCAGCAGCGCCAGCGCGGCATCCACCACCTCGCCCAGATTGTGCGGCGGGATATTGGTGGCCATGCCGACAGCGATGCCGCCCGCGCCATTGACCAGCATGTTCGGAAAACGCGCAGGCAGAACGGCCGGCTCGCGCTCCTTGCCGTCATAATTGGGCTGGAAGTCGACCGTGTCCTTGTCGATATCGGCGAGCAGATAATTCGCCGCCTCGGCCATACGCGATTCCGTATAGCGCATGGCGGCCGGCGGATCGTTGTCGATGCTGCCGAAATTGCCCTGACCATCGATCAGCTTCAGGCTCATCGACCAGGGCTGCGCCATTCGCACCAGCGCATCGTAGATCGCCTGGTCGCCATGCGGGTGATACGACCCCATAACATCACCGACGGTCTTGGCAGACTTGTTGTATGGCTTGTCATAGGTGTGGCCGTTTTCGTGCATCGACCACAGAATGCGGCGATGCACCGGCTTCAGCCCGTCGCGCGCGTCCGGGATGGCGCGGCTGACGATCACGCTCATGGCATAATCGAGATAGGATCGCCGCATCTCCTCCTCGATGGAGACAGGCTCCACACCCTCCGGGCGCTGCGGCTGCGTATCGTCTATATCGGTCAAATCGAAAATCCGGTGGGGGGCGAACTGAAGTCGGCGGGGAACGATGTAACGGCCGGGACGCTGTGTAGAATCGCCGCCCGGAAACGTCTGTGGAGTTTAGCATCCGTGCGGCGTCAGGCAAAGCCGCGCATGCGCCCAAAACAGGATACAAGATGCTGAAAATAAAAGAATTTTATGCCGTCACCGCATTGATTTCCGCGCTTGCGCTCGCCGCGTGCGGCGAGCCTGCCGGCCGGGACGCCCAGCAGGACCAGACCGGCCTCGCCCCCGATGCGCCAGGTATGGACATTGGCCCTGCCGCGCCGCCCGCGCCCGGCGTTGCGGAAGCTCCCCCGGCCGTCTCCCCGCGCATGTCCGGGCCGGCAGAGGATTACGGCGAACCGGCGGCGCGGGCCGATCTGGAATTCGCCAACCAGGCCAGCGGAGCCGCATCCGCCTGGCTGTTCGAGGCTCCCGAGGGGGTGCGGGTCTATGTGCGGGCGCGCGGCATGACGCCCGGAACCTACGCCATCCATGTACATGAAACCGGCGATTGCTCCGCGCCCGATTTCACCAGCGCGGGCGACCATCTGGGCGAATATGCCGGTCAGGTACTGCCCGACCGGCCAGAGGATTTCGACGCCGGCGCGCTGCCCGATATCGTGATCGGCGAAGACGGCTCTGGCACGCTGGACGCGGTTCTGGATGCGCTGACGATGCGCGGCGCGGCTGACGATGAATGGGCGGTTCTGGATGATGACGGCGCCGCCATCGTGATCCACCGCCTTGCGACAGCGGATGTTCCCGAAGGGGTGGACAATCCGCGCATCGCCTGCGGCGAGATTTACGAATCCGATCTTTAGGACGAAAGCCGGAGATCAGTAGCCCACGGTGAAGCGTTCCCGGTGGTGTTTCGGCGTTTCCATCTCATCAAGGATGGCGACGGCCAGATCCTCGTAGGAAATGCTGCTGGAGCCATCGGCGGCCACCAGCAGGTCGTCCTTGCCCAGACGGAACACCCCGGTGCGCTCCCCCGGCCCCAGCATCATTGAGGGCGAAACGAACACCCAGTCGAGATCGTTCGCCTCCGCCTTCATCCAGTCCAGCGCGGCGGCGGCGGGCGTCGCCTCAGGTTTGATGAAATCGGGGAATCCGGGCGTGTCGAGCAGGCGCACGCCATCGACGTTCTTCAGACTGGCGGCGCCGCCAACCACGGCGATGCGCTCCACACCGGCCCCGCGTACGGCGTCAAAAACGGGGCGGATGTCGTTGTCCTGAAACTTCACCGACAGGATCGCCGCGTCCGCGCCCCGGACAGCATCGGCCAGCAGGGCCCGGTCCGCCATATCGACGGCGACGGGCGTGACGCCCTTCAGCGCGCGCAGCCGCTCCTCGTTGCGGGCGATGGCGACGACTTCATGGCCGCGGCCCAGAGCCTCGGCGGTCAGGCGCTGGCCCATATTGCCCGTGGCGCCGATCAGGGCGATCTTCATTCCGGCCTCCTCTTCGGATACGTTTCCTGTCCGCTGGAAACCCCGGATCGGGGTCCGGGGCGAGATTATCGCCGGTCTTATCGCAAAAACAGCGGTTCAAGTCCGGTTCAGGATCGCCAGTCGAGATTTGGCGCTGTAATCAGTTCGTAATGGCGGAAAGGAACCGCCTTCCCTGCGCGAACGTTCAGGCGCGGGGTGCTAAACGGGTCAGGAGATTTCCCATGAGGCTGAAAATTGTCACGGCCGCGAGCGCGGCGATTCTGGTGGCGGCCTGCACAACCTATGACCCCTATACGGGTCAGCCGGTGCGCAGCAATACCGGCACCGGCGCGCTGATCGGCGCCGGCGGCGGCGCGGCGGCGGGCGCCATTATCGCGGGCGGCGGCAGCCGCACCGAAGGCGCCCTGATCGGCGGCGCGCTGGGCGCGCTGGCCGGCGCGGCGGTGGGTCAGTATATGGACCGCCAGCAGCAGCAACTGCGCCAGGAACTGGCCGGGACCGGCATCGAGGTCGACCGGCGCGGCGACAATATCGTGCTGAATATGCCGGGCGACATCACCTTCGGGTTCGACCGCTCGGATGTGCAGCCGCAATTCTTCCCGGTGCTGGACGATCTGGCTCGCACCCTGCGTGAATACGACCAGACCATGATCCAGGTGATCGGCCATACCGACTCGGTCGGCAGCCAGTCCTATAATCAGGGCCTGTCAGAGCGGCGCGCCAATTCCGTGGCGCAGGCGCTGGTGCAGCGGGGCGTCTCCCCCAACCGTATCTATACCAGCGGCCGCGGCTTGTCTGAGCCTATCGCCAGCAATGCGACGGAAGAGGGCCGCGCGCGCAACCGCCGCGTGGAGATCATCCTGCAACCGATCACGTCCTGACCGGACCTTATTATGTGATCGCGGCGGCGCGGACATCCCGCGCCGCCGTTCGTTAGCGCGAAGACATCACAAAGTGGCGCCGGATGAGGGACTCGAACCCCCGACCTTCGGTTTACAAAACCGCTGCTCTACCAGCTGAGCTAATCCGGCCCGCCGCCGTGGCGAACCACGATCTACAGCCAGGCGAACGATAGGGAAAGCGCGCTTTGCGCCCGCGACAGTGCGTCCCTTGCCCGCCGGACCCGCCTGCGCAATCAAGGGGCATGCGCGCGATTACGACAATTCTTCCGCTGTGTCTGCTTGCCGCCTGCGGCGCGCCGGATGCGCCCGTTGCCGAAGCCCCGCCGCGCGTCGCCACGACTCTGCCTGCGGACTGGGCCGTGATGGAACACGCCGGCGTGCGCGACGAGGTGCGCAAATGCGCGCTCTGCCACACGCTGACCGAGGACGCGCCGCACTCGGTGGGGCCAAACCTTTACGGCATGTTCGGCCGTACGGTGGGAACGGCGCCGGGCTATGGCTTTTCTCCCGCGCTGATCCAGGCCGATTTCGTCTGGACGCCGGAGCAGCTGGAAAGCTGGCTGACCGATCCCGCCGGTTTCCTGCCCGGCACGCGCATGACATTTCCGGGCGTCTATGACCAGACCCTGCGGCGCGCGCTGATCGCCCATCTCTATGCGGAGACCGGCGGCAGCGTCAGGGAGGATTAAAACTAGCGGCGACCTCCCTCCCCCTTGGGGGGAGAGTCAGGGGGGGATTTCCGGCCGCACAAAACACCCCACCCTCGCCCTCCCCTTAGGGGCAGGGGATTCCGCTGGAGCTAATGTTCAGAACCGGCGGCGAGCAAAAAACCCGCCGCGCAGAGGGAGATCAAAATCGGCGCCAGAGCGCGGCGAAGGCCGCGTTTTCCTGCACCACGGAATGCCCGGCCACTGTGCGGAATGCGCCCGCCTGCACAAACATGCCGCCGCCAATGTCGCGCACAATGCTAGCCTGGAGCTTGGTGGCGTCATAATTGCGGCGTGGCGGACGGGCGCCGCGCCCGCGCAGCGTGAAGGCCTGCGCCAAGCCAAGCCAGCGCCCGCTATTCCAGCCCATGGTCAGGTCCAGCCGCGCCTCGTCCGGCGACGCACCGGCGCGAACGCGCCAGCCGGCCTGCGCCTCTGCGAAGCCGTGGCCGCCGCGCAAGCGGAAGCCGCGGCCATAGAGCAGGCGCGCCTCGTAATCCCGGCCGCCCTCGCCCAGACGCATATCCAGGACATTCTCGACATTGCCCGGGATGGCCACGCTCGCCTGCACGGACAGCACGTCGTGGTCACGCTGCATCAGCACGGCGCGCAGGCCCGCCTCGCTGGCGGCCATGCCCGACTTTCGTTCCCGTCCCGCCGGCGTCTCGATGGTCACGTCCTGGGTCGCGACGCGGCCGACAAACGTGAAACGCCGTGTCAGCCCGTATTCGACAAAGGCCGCCAGCTCGCGCTTTTCGTAGCGTACCGTGTCGCGCAACCTGCCCTGCGCATCGAAACCGCGCGTGGCGGTATCGTAGGTGGTGGAGAGGATGACCTGGCCCTCGCCCGGCGCTTTCGGCCAGGCCCCGGCCCGGGCTTCAGCAGCTGCGAGAAAAAGCGCCGTGACAAGGACGGATAGCGACGGGGCGGCCCGCGCACGCGGCCGGGCGCGTTCACCCGCCTCCCCCATCGCTCCCCCCCAATCAGAGCCAATGCCTGAAACCCCGGGGCGAGTATGCGGCACTGGTCCCGGCCAAATACCGCCAGAATGGAGGATGGTCGCCCCCCCTGTGGATAACCCGGCGGCCATCCCGGCCCTCCGGCGCGGCGATCAGCGTTAACGCAGACTTAAAACCCGCGGCGCAATTGTGCGGAATTCCGGGAGCCGCCTTGTGACGATATCGCCCGCCGCCGCGCCGCAGAGCGTCCAGACCGTCATCGCCGACGCCGCCCGGCGGACCGGCGCCGATTTCTCCTATCTGCTCGCCACCGCCCGGCGCGAAAGCGGGATGGACCCCTCCGCCCAGGCCCCTACATCCAGCGCCGCCGGACTGTTCCAGTTCATCGAACAGACTTGGCTAGGTATGGTGAAACGCCATGGCGCCGGACACGGCATGGCGGCCGAGGCGGCGCAGATTCGTGAGTCCGGGGGACGTTTCAGCATCGCTGACCCGGCCGCGCGCCAGCGCATTCTGGATTTGCGATTCGATCCAGCCGCCGCCTCCGCCATGGCGGCAGAATACACCGCCGAAAGCGCGGACTATCTTTCCGCCCGCTTTGGCCGCGCGCCGACGCAGCAAGAACTTTACACTGCGCATTTCCTGGGCCCCGCAGGGGCGGCGCGCCTGATCGAAACAGCGGAGCGTGATCCGGGCGCCCGCGCCGACGCGCTGTTCCCCGAGGCCGCGCGCGCCAACCGCTCGATTTTCCGCAGCGGCGGCGCGCCGGCCAGCGTCGCTCAGGTGCTGGAGAAGCTGGGCGCCATGCATGGTGGCGACGCATCCGCGCCCGCGTTGCGCGGCGGCAGAGGCGCGGCCAGGAATGGTGCGGTCCCTGATGCTTTTATTCGCATGGCGGCCGAAACCGAGGCCGCGCAGCACATTCAGGGCGGCATGGGCGGCGGGTTTTTCGGCGTCATAGCCGGCGCAGCCAGCAGCGCGGGCGCACTTTCGCGCGGCACAGCGCGCGTGCTGAGCCCGCTGGTGATCGAGGCGCTGGCAATGCTGGAATCGCCCGGCCGCGCGAAGCGCAAATCATAGAAGCCGCGTAAACCGCAAGAGGGGGAACATGTCCGTCAGCACAATGCGCACGCGGCTCAGTCAGCAGGATATTGAACGCCTGATCCGCGCCGCCGACCCGGAGGAGCGGGCGCTGGCCGCGCACAAAATCTGCCGCAAGATCGCCGCCGACGGGCTGAGCGAGGCGGACCGCGCCGCCGGGCGCCAGATTCTTGACCACATTATGAAGGACGCGGCTGAGCTGGTGCGCCGCGCGCTGGCGGTGACGCTGAAAACCTCGCCGCATCTGCCGCGCGATCTGGCGCTGCGGCTGATCGAGGATACGGACTCCATCGCTGCGCCGGTTCTGGAATGCTCGCCCGTGCTGACCGACGACGATCTGATCCGCATTGTCGCGTCGGGCCACGAGCAGCGTCAGACCCATGTGGCGCGGCGCGAGACGCTGAGCCTGGGCGTGGTGCGCGCGGTGGTCGAGCATGGCTGCGAGACCGCCGTGGCCGCCGTGGCCGCCAATAACGGCGCACAGTTCGACCGCGCAGCCTATTCCAGCGCGCTGCGCCGCTTTGGCGACAGCACGGCGGTGACTGACGGCTTCATCGCGCGCAACCATATCCCCATCGACATCGCCGAGCGGCTGGTGTCGCTGGTCAGTGATGAGGCGCTGCAACGCCTGGCGCGGCGCCACGAACTGCCGCCGCAACTGGCCGTGGAGCTTGCGGAAGGCGCGCGCGAGCGCGCCATGATCGACCTGATCGACCAGGCCGAACGTTCCAGCGACCTGCAACGGTTTGTGCAACAACTGAACCTGAATGGCCGGCTGACGGCCTCGCTGGTGCTGCGCGCCGCCTGCGCCGGGTCGATGCCGTTTTTCGAGCATTGCCTGGCGGAGCTGGCCGGCCTGCCGCATCAAAAAGCCTGGGTGCTGGCGCATGACGCGGGGCCGCTGGGCCTGCGCGCGGTCTTCGACCGCACCGGCCTGCCGGAGCGCATCTTCCCCGCGCTTCGCACCGCGATGGACGTGTATCACGAGACGGATATGGGAGGCTCCGGCGAGGAAGCGCGGCGGCGTCACTCGCAGCGCATCGTCCAGCGCATCCTGACCCAGCGCCAGAGCTTTACGCCGGACGATCTGGATTATCTGCTCGACCGGCTGGATGCGCACGACGCGGCCGCCGAACCGCAGGTCCGGGCGGCGTAGGCAAAAGTCAGTATATTTCTCTTCCAAGCATATTCAATTTTCCGGGCCCCGGATGCGCGCGAACTCGCGCTCCGGGGGGATAGCGCTGGTGTTTTGAACGGACGCGCGGATACGTCGCCGCACGATCTTCGACACCGGGGCGCATCTACCCCCCCTCACCGCCTTCGGCGGTCCCCTCCCCTCGCTTCGCAGGGGGAGATCAACCGCGCTCTTGTTTTCAGACACGCAGAATTTCAGGCGCGGCTGTGCATTCACCCGCGCCGGTGTCATGAACCACTTTCACGCCTCAGCGGCAGGCCGCATCGGCAAGTGAGGGAAGCGGGGCGCCCGCGGGGACGCGGGTGTCCTGTCCTTGGTACGTGTGGTGCGTTCCAGAGAGCGCCCCGCGCGTGGATTTGCCGGAACGTCTCCGTCCCGATTCCAGTCCAGGGTTTTGACGCGGTCGGTCGTTTAGTGCCGCTCGCCGCCCTGAAGGCCCTGCCGGAACTTCAGGCTATCATACCCGAAACGCGGACAGGCCACGCACTTCCTTCCCCCACGTTGATTGCGCGCGTCCCCCGTGAGGAAGGAACAGGCGGAGTTTATGCGCGGTGGAGAGGTGTAGGAGGTTTGCGGAAATTTCCCCGCGGTTTTTCGCGGAGGGCGTTGCGGGGGTTGGGGCGGCGCGGTGAATATGCCCGGATTTTATCCTCCCCGCGCTTACGCTCAGGGGGAGATCAACCGCGCGCTGACACAAACGCTGGTGGAATCTGGACGCGACCTTCGTGACACATATGTCGTCGCCGGACGGCAATATGTTCCTCAGCGTGAGGGTGGCGGGTGGTATGGCGGGACGCTCCCGGCATGAGGGGGCGAGACGATGTCAGCAAGGTTGAAGAAATCGCCCCTCAGGCGGCGGCGCAGATGTCTTGCACCTGACGTTCCAGCTCCAGCACCAGAGCCTGCCCTACCGGGTGGTCTGAATCCTTCACCTCGTCGCGCACCGCGGCGCGGATCGCCTCGATATGAGCGATGGCCAGACGCGCGGCGGCTTCATCTTCGGCGCCGCTGTCGAGCAACAGGCACAGCAAACCGGCGATGCGCGTCACGATAGGATAGCCGTAGGAACCGCCCATGCCCTTCAGATCATGCGCGCGGCGATACAGGCTGTCGCGCGCCTCGCCGGCGAAACCGTCGCGGAGCACAGCGTCGCGGGCTTCTTCCAGCGCCTCGACTTCGGACCGGATCCATTTGTCGAATTCACCGGCCATGGAGCGAAGCGCCGCCTCGGCGCGCTCGACCGCGGCCAGATTCAGACCGATCCGGCCCCCTGCCTTCACCCGCAGCATGTTGGGCGGCGTGATGACTTCCAAAGGACGTTGCCCGGCCATGGCCCGCTTCCCCGATCGACCCAAGCAACCAAGTCTAGGGGCGTCGCCTTAATACCGGCCTAACCCGGTCCTCCACGCAGGGGGTCAGGTCGTGAACTGTTCAGCAAGCACGCGTTCCGACAAGGCCCGGCCCGCGTCGAACAGCATGGTCATACTGGCCTTCGGGTCTTCTCGCACCTCGACCCACACCACGTCGCGAAATTCACGATTGTCAGCCACGGCGGAGACCGGACGCAGGGCGGCCTCCGCAATCTCGAACCTTACCTCGGCGGCGCGCGGCAACAGGGCGCCCCGCCAGCGGCGCGGGCGGAAGGCGCTGATCGGGGTCAGCGCCAGCACGCCGGCATCCAGCGGAATGATCGGCCCGTGCGCGGAGAGATTATAGGCGGTGCTGCCCGCCGGAGTGGCGATCAGCACGCCGTCGGCGACCAGCTCGGGCATGCGCTCGCGGCCATCCACGAGAATGCGGATTTTCGCGGTTTGCCGGGTCTCACGGAACAGCGACACTTCGTTGACCGCCAGCGCCTCGAACATCTCGCCCGAAGCCGTCTCGCCGCGCATGCACAGCATATGGATCACTGCGCGCTCAGCCTCGGCCAGACGCTCGCGCAGCCCGTCCTCGCGATAATCGTTCATCAGGAAGCCGACGGCCCCGAAATTCATGCCGAAGATCGGAATGTTGCGGCCCAGATGCGTATGCAGCGAATCCAGCATCATGCCATCGCCACCAAGGGCGACAATCACATCCGCCTCGTTCGGCGGGACCGCGCCATAAATCCGTTCCAGCCGGGCGCGGGCCTGCTGCGCCTCCGCACGGGGGCTGGCTTCAAAGGCGATTTTGGCGAAATCGGCGCTCATGCGCCGTAATCAAGCGTCCGCGCCGACTTGGCGCAAGGCGGCGATGGCCGTCTCTCGCGAAAAATCGCGATAAATCGAGCCGCATTCGGCGCGGGCGTGCGAACCGAATCCTGGCGCCCCGGCGCGGATCAGGGCCGTGACAATGCGCCCGCAATACCGGGCGTGCATATCGGCGGCGCGCAGGGCCAGAGCCAGAGAAACCGCCCCGCGGCGCTCCAGCGCACGGCGCAGCAACGTCACATCGACGCCACACATGCGCGCGAGCCCCAGCTCGAACAGCATCATCCGGCCGTCTTCGATCGCCTCACGCAGAAAATCGCCGGTCAGCCCGCCGCTCTCGGCCAGCTCCTCCACCAGGCGTTCGTTAGCGGAAAGGCCCGGCCCGTCCAGCCGCTTGCGGATCGCGGCGGTCGCGGCTGCCTCGACTTCCTGTTCGATCAACGATCCGAATTGCGGATAGCGGCTTGCTATCTCCTCGCGCAAGGCCTCGCCAACGGTCTGATAGGCGATTTCGACAATACCCTCGCTCAGCCCCTCGCGCCGGATCAGCGCCGGCCACAATTCCGGGGCGCCTTCCGCCGCCGCTACGCAATGACGGTATGCGATGTCGCCAATCTCGGCCGTGGAATTGCCCAGCAGGGTGCGGATGACAGAACTTTCGCGCGCCTCGGCCACCGCCTCACACGCTTTGGCGGGCAGGCCCGGGCGGCGCGCCAGCGCGCGCCTATGCGCCTCACTCAGCCGGCGAGCGATGCCGATCAGATCGTCTTCCCGCAGCACGGGGCTCCCGCTCAGCACCGGGCCTGCTGCTTCGATGTCGTCTTCAGCCAGCATCAGGATCAGCGCCCGCGGCGCCCAGGGCGTGGCGGCCAGACGCACGGCCAGTTCCGCCCGCACAGCCAGCTCCGCATCGCGGGCCAGGCGCACGAAAACATCCTCGGCGGTGCGCGCATCATCGCCCAGCCCGAAAGAATGCCGTGCGCAGATATCGCCCAGCTCCAGCAGCAGCATGTGCCGGCTGCTTTTGTCGGTTTCGCGCGCAAGCGCGATCAGTCTGTCGCCGCTGACGCCGGCCATGCGGACCCCCCCTGTCCCGCGCACACACTGCCATGTGCGTATTTACCCGTGGTAAACGACGATGAGCCGGGTGCAGCGGGGGGTCAGGAGGCGCGCCGGGCCTGTTCCGGAACCGTCGTTCGCGCGGCCGGGAAGCGGATAAACGCCTCCAGCCCCCGGTCCGGCTCGCTGCGCAGGAAGAAATCGCCGTCATGGGCGCGCACCAGCGCCTGCGCCAGGGTCAGGCCAAGGCCCAGCCCGTCCGGCGGCGTGGCGCCCGGCTTCACCACCTGGGCGAAGGGGGCCAGCGCGTCTTTCAGATCGTCGCGCGCCACGCCCTTGCCGCTGTCCCGCACCGTCAGATTGATCCGGTCATCGGAGGTGAGATAGGCGCCGATGAAGACGCGGCCGCCGCGCGGCGTATGCTGGATGGCGTTGGACAGCAGATTCAGCAGCACCTGCCGCACCGCGTCGCGATCGGCGCGCAGCAGCGGCAGGCCGCTCTCCACCGCCGCCTCATGCGACAGGCCGCCCGCGGCGAGGCGCGCGGCATAATACTCGCAGGTCTCGCCGATCAGCGCGCCCAGATCGAATTTGCTCTCATCCAGCTCGTATTTGTCGGCTTCCAGCGAGGTGAATTTCAGAATCTGGTCGATCAGGCCCAGAAGATGCGTACCGGAATTTTCGATATGGCCCAGAAATTCGCGGCGGCGCGGATCGGTCTCACCTTCGGCCTGCGCCTGCATGGTCAACAGGCGCGAGAAATTGATGACCGCGTTCAGCGGCGTGCGGAATTCATGGCTGATGGTGGAGAGGAATTGCGACTTGGCCATGCTGGCGGCCTCGGCGCGGCGCTTCTCTCCGGCCAGCTCGGCGATGGCCGCCGCCTTCTCCGTCTCCTCGCGGCGCACGCGGGCGAGAACGCGATTATATCCGGCGGCCACGGCGCCGGCCTCGGTGAAGCGCTCCACCTTCACCGGCTTTGAGAAATCGCCGGTATGGGCCTGCTCCGCCATTCCCGCCAACAGCGCATCCATCGGCGAGACCTCGTTATGCTCGGAGACATTGAGGCCGCCGACCTCTTCGCGCGCCGAGACGCGCAGCGGCCGGATGCAATTAACCAGGAACAGCAGCACGTAGAACAGGCCGAACGCATAGGCGCCCGCCGCCGCCACGCCCATAAGCTGCACCACAAACTGGTCGATGCGCGAGCCGTTCACCAACGCCGCCGGATCGCCAAACAGCGCAACGGCCAGCGTGCCCCATACACCGGCGGCCAGATGCACCGGCACGGCGCCGACCACATCGTCGATATGCGCCCGCTCCAGCAGCAGCCGCGCGCCATAGGAAACCCAGCCGCCGAGAGCGCCGATGATGAAGGCTTCCGGAATGCTGACGATATGCGCGCTGGCCGTGATCGCGACCAGACCGGCCAGAACGCCATTGACGATATCTGGAACGCCTGCGCTGCGCCGCGCAAGAACGGTCAGCAGAATGATGGCGATGCCGCCCGCGGCGGGCGCCATCAGCGTGTTCAGCAGAACGCCCGGCACGCTTTCGTCCAGCGCCAGGACCGAGCCGCCATTGAAGCCGAACCAGCCGATCCAGAGAATGAAACAGCCGGAAATGGAAAGCGTCAGGTCGTGCGGCTTCATCGCGCCCTGATGACGGCCGAAGCGGCCAAGGCGCGGGCCGACCAGCAGCACCGCCGCCAGCGCCATCCAGCCGCCAACGCCGTGCACCACGGTGGAGCCGGCGAAGTCGATAAAGCCGCGCGCCTCCAGCCAGCCAGTGGCTTCCCCCGACAGCAGCCCGCCCCAGGCCCAGTGGCCGAACACCGGATAGATCAGCCCGGCGCCCAGCGCCGCCGCGGCCAGATAGCCGAAAAACGTCATGCGCTCGGCCACCGCGCCGGAAACGATGGTCACCGCCGTGCCGCAGAAGGCGAGCTGGAAAAAGAAGAAGACCTGGTCCCAGGGATCGCTGGAGCTGAAGAAATGTAGGCTGAAGCCGAACAGGCCCGCGCCGCTGGCCCCAAACATCACCGCGAAACCGATCGCCCAGAACAAAGCGGCGGAGACGCAGAAATCCGCCATGTTCTTCAGCGCGACATTGATCGTGTTTTTTCTGCGGACGAGGCCGGCCTCCAGCCACAGAAAACCGACCTGCATCAGCAGCACCAGAAAGGTGCAAAGCAGCACCCAGCCGACCGCGCTCTGGTCCATGACCCCCGTCCCGTTCACACCCGCGGGCCCGTGCGCCGCGCATTGACGCGCACTGAGCAGCCGCACACCCCCTGTTCACCATGCAGAGTGAAGGGAAGGAATGAATTTACCGTTTCCGTTGTGCGGATGCGAAGGCGTAATCCTTCCCTGCGAGCGAAGCGATGCGGGGGAGGAGGACCACGCGCAGCGTGGTGGAGGGGGCGGGAGCAGCACCGATGTGTCCGCCCCCCTCACCGCCTCCGGCGGCCCCCTCCCCCCGCTCCGCAGGGGGAGATTACCCCTACCAGCCGGAGTCCATCTTGTAGGGCACGGTGGTCAGCACCGCCTCGATCTGGTCGATCCGGCCCGCATCGTCGATCTGGAACACTTCGGCGATGATGAAGGAGAAAGGCTGGCGCAGCGGGATCATCCGCTCCGGTTCCTGACCGTCCACGGCGTTGATCGACTCCACCGCGCCGTCATGGTCGAAAAAGCCCAGCGCGAAGACCAGGCCGCGCTCGCGGTCGACCACCGGAAAGCGGCGCTGGCGGATATCCGTCACGATCACCGAAAAACCGGTGTCGAACTGCGCCGCGCAGCCCAGCGCCGCCATACCTTCCGCCTCCGGATTATTGGCGGTGTTGGAGCCGTTCTCATAGCGTTTGCACGTATCGGCGAAGGGCACATGCGCGGCGGATTCGTCCGTATCCAGGCCGGTGAAATAGGTGTTGGCGATACGGATCAGCTCGCCGCGATGCAGACGGGCGCTCTCCGGCACGGTGCGCAGGAATTCCGGGCGCACGCCAACCGGCATCGCCGCGGCGCCGATGCGCGTATTGTTGCGCACGACGATATTTTCGATCTCGGTGATCTCCACGCCGCGCCCGGTGGTGGGATTGGACTCCACCGCGATGCGGACAGAGAAGAAATTGCTGTTGCCGTTTTCGTTGACGATGCCGAGCATGGCGATCTGGCCCGCCTCCTCGTCCACCACGTCGAGCCGGTAGGACGGCCCGCTGCTGAAGGTGCGCCACAGCCCGTCGGTGAGATTCAGGCGCTGGCCGTTCTCGGTGTATTTCACGCTGTAGTGCAGGTTCAGCGAGCTGGAATCGCGCGCCGCCAGCGCCGCCAGATAACCATCCAGCACCCCGGTCAGACAGGCGCGGTCACAATCGCGCGCCTGCGCCAGAGCCGGCCCCGCGCCAAACGCCGCCGCGCCGGCCAACAGCGCCGCCGCGCCAGCCGCCAGAACCCCGCTTTTATGGCTCATATCGCCCTCCCCTGTTTCTCCCGCGCCGCATCCTGCCGGATGCGGGCGAAGGGGGGAAGCTGGCGCCGCTTGCGTGAAAAATATGGTGCCGCTTGCGTGACTCGAACACGCGACCCTCGCATTACGAATGCGATGCTCTACCAGCTGAGCTAAAGCGGCCCACGATGCGCGCCGGCCCCGTTCGGGGGCGGGCGGCGCAAACTCCTAGCCTCTGGGCCCGCCCGCTTCAAGCGCGGCCCTGCGCCGGGCGGCGCGACCGTCAGGAAATCGCGCGATTCAACCAGTTCTGTCAGCTCTTTCGCGCCGCTCGATATCTTCAGCGTCTTTAACGCCTTTCTTTTCGCGCCATTCGCGGGCTGCGGGACCGTCGAGCGTTCCGTCCCCCAACTTCCCTTCTCTGGGAACCAATTTAGGCGCCACTTTCTCAACCACCTTCATAATTACTCTGGCTATTGTCATTGGATGTATCCCGACGTTGAGCGGAACGATAAACACGATGTTTCCGGCAAACCGGAACAGTTTAAGCGCTACTGATACTCCCGGGCGGTCTGTTCGGGGTCTTCGTCTTCCAGCGGGTCGCCATAAGGGCCGGGGTCATCTGGCGAGGGCGGGGCGGGCGGCCGGGTCCGGGCGGCGGGGCCGGACTCTTCCTCCACCGTGAACAGCGAGCCGGTGGCGTCGTCCGGCTCTGGTTCGGTCGCCGAAGGGCCGGCCAGCAGCGGCAGCGAGGGCGCGGCGATCAGTTCGGGCAGGAAACGCTCGTGACGCGGATGGATCAGCCGCCCCTCCTCTCCGAACAGGAAAACGAGGCGGATCCAGTCTTCCTCTGAATAGGCAAAGGCCGCGCCTGCGGGGTCGATGTCGGACCAGTCCGGCTCGCCCGGCGCGCCGACGCCCTCCAGGATCAGCCGCCGCGCCAGCTCATGGTCGCCGCGCGTCTCCTCGATCCGCGCCTGAAGCGCGCAGATGCGGGCGGTGCGCGGCGCCGCGACATGCGCCAGCAGCGCCGCCGCCGCGCCCGGTTCGCCGCGCGCCAAAGCCGCCTCCGCCGACAGGATGCGGCTTTCGCGATGGCCGGGCGCGAGCCGGGCCAGCCGCTCCATATGCGCGCTCTGCTCGCCCGCCGCCGCGGTGTCGTCGCCCAGATCGCGCCACAGCATGGCGATGGCCGGGTGCGGCCCGGCGCGCCAGCTATCCTCCAGCACGCGGGCGGCCTTTTTATCCTGCCCCTCGCGCAGCAGCAGGCGCGCGGCCAGCGCCGCGCCCGGCGCAAACCCGGCGAAAGCCTGCATGGCCTCCAGCGCGCGGTCACGCGCGCGGTCAAATTCGGCGGCGGCCTCGGCGCTGGCGGCCTCGGCGGTGAGCAGCACGGCGCGGCGGCGGCGCGCCACCTCGCCCGCCACATGCGCCTGTTTTTCGCCATCGGTCAGGGTGGTCAGCGCCGCGCTCCATTGCGCGCCGCGCACCTGCGCCTCGAACAGGGTCTCGAACGCCCAGCGCGCGCGCGGATTGCGCGTAAAGGCGGCCGAGGCGTGGCGCTGCGCCTCGCCCAGATCGCCGCGCGCCATCGCCGCCTGCGCCAGACCGCGCAGGCCAACAATCTCCGTCTCCGGCGATTCCAGCAGCAGGCGGTAATCGGCCTCGGCGGATTCCATCTCGCCGGCCGCCTCCGCCGCGCGGGCGGAGATGACGCGGGTAAGCAGCGGCCGGTCCAGCAACTCTCCGGCGCGCGCCGACTGGCGCCGGGCGCGGGCGCCGTCGCCCGCCGCCGATGCGATCAGAGCGCGCTCCAGCGCGTCATAGCCGCGCTGCGCCCGCATCCGCGCCGCCGTGCGCCGCACCGCGCCCGGCAGGCCGATCAGCCAGCCGGCGCCGCGCCACAACAGCGCCAGCACCAGACCCAGCAGCACCAGCGCCACGGCCAGCGCCGTGAAACTGGTCTCCACCACCCAGCCCTGAAACGCGATCTGCGCCGAACCGGGATCGGAGGCGAGCCAGATCGCGAGCACAGCGCCGAGCGCGATCAGAAAAATGGCGGCGACCAGCCGTCTCACCGCCCCGCCTCGCGCGCCAGCGAATCCTGCACCGCATCGATGCGCCGCTCCAGCCGCGCGCGCGCATTGGCGCGGCCCAGCCAGTAGGCGGCCGCCTCCGCCGCCGGGCCGGAAAGCCGCTCCGTCGCCGTGATGGCGGAATCCAGATCGCCGGCCGCCAGCGCCGTTTCCGCCGCGCTCACCGCTTGTTGCGGCGCATCCGGGTCGTCGCCCTCGCGCCGCACCGTCACCAGACGCGCCGCCAGCCGCCGCAGCCAGGCGCCGAAACCGGGCTCATCCGCCGCCGGTTCGGCCGCCGCGCTGCGCAGCCGCGCCGCGGGATAAGAGAGGCGCAATTCCTCAATCGTCGGCACGCCGGAGGTGGCGGCGTCCTGCATGGCGGCGAGATCGGAATCGTCGGGCCGCAGCCGCGCCAGCGCCGCGCGCTCCGCCTCGAACGGCGCGCCGCGCGCGGCGGCCTCACGCAAGATCGCGAAACGATAAGCCGCCTCTGCCGGGCTTTGCGCCGCGCGCGTCTCGATGGCGGCGATGCGCGATTCCAGCGCGGCGAAGTCGCGCCGGTCCGGCGCCTGGTCCAGCAGAGCCGCCAGCTCGGCCAGGCGCTCCTCGATCTGGTCCAGCCGGTCCCGCAGCCGCGCCTCAAGGGCGGCGTCCGCCCGCTCGCCTTGCTCCAGCGCCGCGAGGCGCGCCTCCATCTCCAGGTCCGGCCCGGCGGGCGCGGACTCGTCTGCCAGGGTTTCCTGTGCGCTCCGCAGGTTTGCGATCTCGGCGCGCAGCGCGCCGATCTCGCCCGCCAGCGCGTTCGCCCGTTCGTCAATAATCGCCTCGACGGAAGCGGGGTCTGCGGGGCCCGCTGCGGGATCCGGCTCGGGCCGCGCTTCCAGCGCGGTCAGGCGCTCATCCATTCCGGCCAGTCCGGCTTCGGTTTCGGCGATGGCGGTTTGCGCCGCCATATCCGCCGGCGGCGGCGCCGCATCCCGGCTGCGCTGGCCCAGCAGGGCGACGGCCGCGGCCGCCAGGAGCAGCAGGACCAGAAATACCGCCCCGGCGATCCAGAAGGGCTGGCGATTCGGTTTGTCCGGCGGGGGCGGAGGCGCTTCCTCGAACTCGACATCAATAGGCGCGTCATCGCCGGCCTTGCCGGGCGCGGTATCCGGGGCCGGGCGGGAGGCCGGATCAGTATCGGACGAATCGGGGTCAGTCATGGGCGGCTCGCTATCCCTTGTAGGGCGCCCCTGCCCGGCGCCTCAAGCGCGCCGCGACTCTTCCAGCGCCGTCAGCATCGCCTCCCCGTCCGGCGCCAGGGCGATTTCCACACGCCGCCAGGGCAAAGCCCGCACCGCATCGGCGACGCGGGCGGAGATGCAGATCGCGGCCAGAGACTCTGTCCGCGCCGTCAGACCCGCCTCATCAATCAGGCGCACAAAGGCCTGCGCCGCGCGGGCGGAATGGAACAGCACGGCGGAAAGCGCCTGGCCGCGCAGCGCCCGGACGGCGGCGTCCGGCAGGCGGTCCGCCATCCGCGCGCGATAGACGACGGCGCGGCGCGCATCGAAGCCGGACTGACGCAGGCCGATGGTGATGTCGCGCGCCACATCCGCGCCGCTGGCCCATAACAGCGCGCCAGCGCGGGGGTCGAGCATGCTGCGCGCCAGCATGGCCATCGCCTCGGCGTCGCCTTCGGCCGAACGCACATCGGAAAATCCGGCCTGGCGCGCGGCCAGCGCCGTGGAATCGCCGACACAAAATGCCGGGATTTCCACCCGGCCCGCCAGTTGCGCAAAGGCGCGCGCGCCGTTGGCGCTGGAAAACAGCAGCGCCTGCACGCCGGTGAGGTTTGGCGCGGCGTCTTCGTTCACCGCGATTTCCAGAAGCGGCGCCACCACAGGGGCATAACCGGTTTCGGCGAGACGGCGCGCCGTGCGGCTGGCGGCCGGTTCGGCCCGCGTCACCAGCACGGCGCCGCTCATGATTCCAGCCAGTCGAGCGCCTCGCCGGCCTCGGCGCGAATGGCGCAGCCGATGCGCTGGCCAAGCGCGCGCGCCTCCGCGCGCGGATCGGGGCCGAGAGTCACCGTCTTGTCGCGCCGCCACACGCGCGCGCCATCCGGCGTCAGCACTTCGGCGCGCAGGCGCAGACGGCCTGGTCCCTCCGTCTCCGCCAGCGCCGCGATCGGCGTGCGGCATGAGCCGTCCAGCGTATCCAGAAAGCCGCGCTCGGCCGCGCCGGCGATGGCGCTCTGCTCATGGTCGATCAGGGCCAGCGCCGCCGCCGTGCGCGCGTCGCCCGCGCGCGCCTCCAGCCCGACAATGCCCTGCGCCGCGGCGGGCAGCATCTCGTCCGGCGACAACGGATCAGCGGCCAGCTCCGCCATGCCGAGACGCCGCAATCCGGCGGCGGCCAGAAACGTGGCGTCCGCCGCGCCTTCCTCGATGCGCGCCAGCCGTGTTTCAACATTGCCGCGCAGCGGGACGATGCGCAGATCCGGCCGGCGCGCCCGCGCCTGCGCCGCGCGGCGCAGCGAAGCGGTGCCCAGCGTCGCGCCCTCGGGCAGACCGGCGAGACTGGATGCGCCCCTGGCGATCAGCACGTCGCGCGGGTCTTCCCGCTCCAGCACCGCAGCCAGATGCAGGCCCTCCGGCAGGCGCGTCGGCAGATCCTTCAGCGAATGCACCGCCAGATCGGCGCGCCCGTCCAGCAGCGCCTCCTCCAGCTCTTTGGTGAACGCGCCCTTGCCCCCCACATCGGACAGCAGCCGGCCCTGCACCCGGTCGCCCGTGGTTTTCAGCACCAGCAGCGGCAGCCGGGCTTCGCGTTCGGAATCCGGGACGCCCAGCGCCGCGGCCAGCAAAGCCTGGGTCATGCGCGCCTGCGCCAGCGCCAGAGGCGAGCCGCGTGTAGCGATTGTGAAAGCAGTTTGCATCGGAACTGGACGGGCCTTATCGGAACCCGATGACGCCTATCGGCCCCGCCCCCCGACCGCAAGCGTCCGCTGCGTCACATGCCGCGGCGGCGCTGACCGTTCTGGGGCTGGAGACAAGTTGCGACGAGACCGCCGCCGCCGTGCTGCGCCTGCTGCCCGATGGCCGCGCGCAGGTGCTGTCCGACATCGTGCGGGCGCAGGCGCTGGAACACGCGCCCTATGGCGGCGTGGTGCCGGAGATCGCCGCGCGCGCCCATGCCGAGCTGCTGGACCATGCCGCCCGCGCCGCCATGGATGCGGCGGGGATCGGCTGGAGCGATCTGGACGCCGTGGCGGCCACGGCCGGGCCGGGCCTGATCGGCGGCGTGATGGTCGGGCTGATGACCGGCAAGGCCATCGCGCTGGCCACAGGTCTTCCCTTCATCGCGGTCAATCATCTGGAGGGCCATGCGCTGTCGCCGCTGCTCTCCGGCCCCTGCGACTTTCCCTATCTGCTGCTGCTGGTCTCTGGCGGGCATACGCAATTGCTGGCGGTGGAGGATGTGGGGCGGATGCGGCGGCTGGGCTCGACCATCGACGACGCGGCCGGCGAGGCGTTCGACAAGACGGCGAAGATCATGGGCCTCGGCTTTCCCGGCGGCCCGGCGCTGGAACGCGCGGCGGCGGCCGGCGATGCAGCGCGCTTTGCCCTGCCCGTTCCGTTCGCCGGCGCGGCGCATTGCGATTTTTCCTTCGCCGGGCTGAAGACGGCTGCAAGGCGCGCATGGGAAAGCCTGCCGGACCCCGGCGAACAGGACCGCGCGGACCTCGCCGCCGCCGTGCAGGGCGCCATCGCCGCCGCGCTGGCCAACCGCGCCGCGCGCGCCATGACGCGCTTCGCGGAAGACTATCCAGGCTCCGGCTCGGGGGCCGGGGCAAGCCCCGCGCCGCGTCTGGTGGTCGCGGGCGGCGTGGCGGCGAATGGCGCCGTGCGCGCGGCGCTGGACGAGGCGGCGCGGGCGCATGGCTTCACGCTGGTCGCGCCGCCGGTGAAATGGTGCACCGACAATGCCGCGATGATCGCGCTGGCCGGGGCGATGCGGCTGCGCCGCGGCATGGCGGACACTATCTCCGGGGGGCTGGACGCGCCCGCCCGGCCGCGCTGGCCGCTGGACGAAGCCAGCGCCGCCGCCGATCCTGCGATGGGCGGCGGCAGGAAGGGGCCAAAGGCATGAGCGTTTCATTGCAGCATTTCGGCGTGATCGGCGCCGGGGCCTGGGGAAGTGCGCTGGCCCAGACCCTGGCCCGCGCCGGGCGGGACGTGACGCTGTGGGCCTTTGAGCCGGACGTTGTCCGCGCGATCAACGCCACGCATGAAAATACGCTCTATCTGCCGGGCGTCGCGCTCGACCCCTCTGTCAAAGCCACAGACGATCTGGCCGCGCTGGCCGGATGCGGCGCGGTGCTGGCCGTGGCGCCGGCCCAGCATCTGCGCGCCACGCTCAGCCGTTTTCGCGCGCACGCCGCGCCGGGCCTGCCGGTGGTGCTGTGCGCCAAGGGGATTGAGCAGGACTCGCTGAAACTGATGAGCGATGTGCTGGCCGAGGAAATTCCGCAGGCGCGCGCCGCCGTGCTGTCTGGACCGAGCTTCGCCAACGATGTTGCGCGCAGCCTGCCCGCCGCCGTGACGCTGGCCTGTGATGACGGCGATCTGGGTGCGATGCTGGCCGACGCCATGTCGCGGCCGGAATTCCGCCTGTATCTGACGCATGATCTTGCCGGCGCGGAGATCGGCGGCGCGGTGAAGAACGTGCTGGCCATCGCCGCCGGCATCTGCGAGGGGCGCGAACTGGGCAAGAGCGCGCACGCCGCGCTGGTGACGCGCGGCTTTGCCGAGATGACGCGGCTGGGCGTGGCGATGGGCGCGGCGCCGGAGACGCTGACCGGCCTGTGCGGCCTCGGCGACCTGATCCTCACCTGTTCCAGCCCGCAATCGCGCAATATGAGCGCGGGCATCGCGCTGGGACGCGGCGCGTCCCCGGAAGGGGCGCTTTCGGCCAGCAAGGGCGTGGTCGAGGGCGCGGCGAGCGCGCCGGCGGTGACCGCGCTGGCCCGCCGCAATGGCGCGGACATGCCGATCTGCGCGGCGGTGGACGATGTGCTGGCCGGGCGGATGACGCTGGACCGCGCCATCGCCGCCCTGCTGGCCCGCCCCACAGGCGCGGAAAGCGGGTAGGTTTCTTGCATTTTTCCCGTAACGCGTTACAGTGGGTCTATTGGAGGGTGCCATGACAGCGCCTGCGGAACGAATGAAGGCGATGCGCGCCCGCAGGCGGGCACAGGGCCTGCGTGAAATCCGGCTGCTTGTGCCGGACATGCGTAAAAAGTCAGTGCGCCGGGAATTTGAAGAGCGATTGGAATTGTTGGATCGAGCGGTCGAAAAGGACGCGCTGCGCTGGATCGAGTCCGTGTCGGAATTTCATAATCCACCAGCCGACGATCCATTTCCCCCTCCCGATATCATCGAAAAGCCATGAAGCGTGGAGACGTGGTGGTCGTGGCGGCGCCCGGCGATTACGGAAAACCGCGCCCTGCTGTGATCGTTCAGTCTGACTGGCTATCCGCCAATCATGGATCCGTGATCCTGTGCCAGATGACATCGACGCTCGCGCCAATTCCGGAGATTCGGGTGACGATAGAGCCACGGCCGGAAAACGGACTGCGCGCACCGTCCCAGATCATGGTCGACAAACCTGTAACGCTCGCCAGAGACAAGATCGGGGCATCAATCGGCCAGCTGAACGACGAGGAGATGGCCGATCTCGACATCGCGCTTGCGTTTGTTATGGGACTGACCGACCGATGAACGCTGGAGAAGAATACCCATGACCGGCCACACCGCCATTATCTGCCGCGACAAGCCGGATGCGATGGAGTTGCGCATGGCGACGCGGCCGGCGCATCTGGACTGGATCCGGCAGGCGCCCTTCCCTGTCTCCGCGGCCGGGCCGCTGCTGGCTCCGGACGGCCAGACCATGATCGGCAGCATGATGATTGTGCAGTCGGGCGATTTCGCCGCGGTGCGGGAATGGGCCGCGGGCGACCCCTATGCGCAGGCCGGCCTGTTCGACGCCGTGACCATCCATCCCTGGCGGCATCTGATCGGCGGCGGCCTGTCCAAAGGCGCGGCGGAAACCTGAGCGCCTATAACAGCTTCACCGCCAGAAAGCCGCCGAACAACAGGATCACGAACAGCGTGAACATGAGGCCCAGCCGCCGCTCGATAAAGGTGCGGATCGGCGGGCCCGCCCAGTAAAGCAGGCCGGCGACCACGAAAAAGCGCAGGCCGCGCGCCACGATGCTGGACAGGATGAACACCGGCAGCGCCAGGCCCGTGGCGCCGCTGGCGATGGTGATGACCTTGTAGGGAAACGGCGTCAGCCCGGCGAACAGGACAATCCATATGCCCCATTCATTATACATATGCGCGAATTCCTCGAACTTCTCCGCATAGCCGTAGAAGTCGAGGATCGGCTGGGCGACCGTCTCGAACAGGAAATAGCCGATCAGCCAGCCGAACACGCCGCCCAGCACCGAGGCCACGGTGCAGATCGTGGCGTAGAACCATGCCTTGCGCCGCTCTGACAGCACCATCGGCATCAGCAGCAGATCGGGCGGGATCGGGAAAACCGAGCTTTCGATAAAGGACACCGCCGCCAGCGTGGGCGTCGCGCCCCGGTGCGCGGCAAGCGACATGGTCCAGTCATAAAGTCTGCGAAGCATCGGGCGGGATCCGGGCGACGGCGGGCGCGGCAGGAATAGCGGATCGCCCGCAACGATCAAATGGGCAATCAAGGGGAAGGCCGGTCCATTCCGGCCCCTGTTCAATTCAGCGGATAGACCGCCTCCTCCACATAGGCGTTCGGGCCCTTTTTGCCCTGCCAGGACGAAAACAGGGAGAAGCTGGTGACGCGGAACGCCGGGGTTTCATAAAGCGCCGTGCGCTGGATGAAGCGCGCCAGGCGGTCGCGGTCCGGGTCATTCAGATAGGCCAGCGTGACATGCGGCGCATAAGCGCGGCGCTCTGTCTCTATCCCCGCGCGGCGGGCGGCGCGCAGGCACGCCTTGTTGAGTTGCAGCAGTTCCTGCGGGCGCGTCGCGCCCATCCAGAGCGCATGCGGGTCGGCGCCGCCGAACACGCCGGTTCCCTTCAGCCCCAGATCGAAAGGCGGGGTGCGCACCTGACGCAGCTCGTCATCCAGATCGCGGGCGCGCGCTTCGTCCACATCGCCATAGAAAGCCAGCGTGAGATGCAGATTTTCGCGCGGGCGCCATTTGGCGCCTGGCACGCCCTGCATCAATTGCGTCAGGCGTTCCGCCAGATCGTCGGGCGGCGTGATGGCGGCGAACAGGCGAAGGGACATGGACCCTGCTTCTGGAGGGGAGCGGATGCGCCCCGCTATCAAAGATCGTGCGAGCCGTCGCCCCCTCCACCACCCTTCGGGTGGTCCCCCTCCCCCGTAAACGGGGAGGATCAATTGTTACTGCGCCGCGACGCCGGTGAGGTCCGCGCTCAGCGCCAGAAGGCGCTGCTGCGCCTCGGGGTCATAGGGCTGCGAATGGCCGGGCTGCACCGCCGCGCCGTTCACATAAAAGGCGCCGGGTTTCAGTTCCGGCGCGACGATCAGCCCGACCAGATGATCGCGGCCTTCGTCCACGCTGGTTCGCGCCTGCACACCCATGTCGCGCACCATGGTCGTATCCATCATCGTCGCCGGATGCATGGAGACCATCGTGATGCCGTCTTCAGCAAAAGCTTCCGCCAGCGCGACCGTCATTGTCACCTGCGCCAGCTTGCTCTGGCCATAGCCGCGGCCGGCGGCGCCGGGCTGCTCAAGCATCACATCATCGAAATCGACCGGCGCGGCCGCGATGGACGAGACATTGATGACGCGCGACGGCGCGGCGGCAGCCAGATTGGGGCGCAGCCGGTGCGTCAGAATCCATCCGGCCAGATAATTGACGGCGAATTGCAGCTCGTGCCCGTCATCGCTGACACGGCGGTCGCCGGCGATGAGCACGCCGGCATTGTTCACCAGAAGATCGAGCACGGGATATTGCGCCGCGATCGTGTCGGCGAAGTCGCGCACCGCGTCCAGCGACGCAAAATCGGCGGCGTAAAACGAGGCCGAGCCGCCCGATTCCTCAATCTCCTCCACCAGCGCCTGACCCCGCTCCGCATTGCGGCCATGCACGATGACATGCGCACCCTCAGCGGCCAGCACGCGGGCGACGGCCTGTCCCAGCCCGTCGGTGGAGCCGGTAATGAGCACGGTCTTGCCGTCATAGGACAAGGGCGCCTCCTCCGCCTTCGCCGCGAAACCGGACATCAGCGCCATCATGGAAGCGGCAAGCAGCGAAGCAAGCACAATGCGCATGGGGTTCCCTCCGGCTCATGATGTTGATGGGACGGTCTTGTTGTGGCGGCGTAGCATAGGCTCCGCCCCGATGGACTTCAATTTATTGACAGGGAAGATCAGCGCCGGTCAAAGGCGGTGATGATCGGGCACGGGCCGGATGTTTTCGACCCGCATTCCCGCGCCAGCCGCATCAGCGCGTCGCGCGCCGCCGTCAGTTCCGCAATCTTCGCCTCCAGCGCGCGCACACGCTCTGTCGCCAGTTCGCGCGCCCGCGCCCGGTCGTCATTGGCGTCCAGATCGAGCAGTTCCGCAATTTCCTCCAGCGTGAAGCCCGCAGCCTGCGCCGAACGGATAAAGCGCAACCGGCGCACATCCGCCTCGCCATAGCGCCGCACGCCGCCGCCCAGCCCGCCGGCCCCGGCGCGAGCAGGCGTCGGCATCAGGCCGCGCCGCTGGTAATAGCGCACGGTCTCGACGCCGACCCCGCCGGCGCGCGCCAGCCCCGCAATGGTGATGTCCGGAACGGACCTGTCCCGGCCTCGTTGACTCCGTACCATGGTACGGACCCTATATCGGGAGCGTCATCAGGACAAACCGGAAGGACGCAAAATGTCTTCACCAGCCCAGTCCCGGAAAGCCCAACCCCGCCAGGCCACGCTCTACCGCATGGTGATGGATAAACATGTCTGCCCCTATGGGCTGAAATCCCGCAGCCTGTTGCGGCGCAAGGGGTTCACGGTGGACGACCGGTGGCTCACCTCACGCGCCGAGACCGATGCGTTCAAGGCCGAGCATGACGTGGAGACGACGCCGCAGACCTTTATCGATGGCGAGCGGATCGGCGGCTATGACGATCTGCGCCGGTATTTCGGCCTGAAGGCCGCCGACCCCAAAGCCACGAGCTATACGCCCGTCATCGTGCTGTTCAGCATGACGGCGCTGATGGCGATGGCGGCGAGCCAGGCTGTCTTCGGCGCACCTTTCACCGTGCGCGCCGCCGAATGGTTCATCGCCTTCAGCATGGTCGTGCTGGCGCTTCTGAAGCTGCAGAATGTCGAGACCTTCTCGACCATGTTCCTGAATTACGACCTGCTGGCGCGGCGCTGGGTTCCCTATTCCTATGTCTATCCCTTCGCCGAGGGTCTGGCCGGCGTTCTGATGATCGCCGGGGTGCTGAACTGGATTTCCGTTCCCGTCGCCCTGTTCATCGGAACGATCGGCGCGGTTTCGGTTTTCCGGGCTGTCTATATCGAGAAGCGCGAGCTGAAATGCGCCTGTGTCGGCGGGTCCAGCAATGTGCCGCTGGGCGCCGTCTCTCTCACCGAGAATCTGATGATGATCGCCATGGCGGTGTGGATGGGCCTCGGCATGGCCGAACTTGTCCCCGCCTCCTCGCACGCGATGTAGACGCGGCGCGCGCCCTACACCCGCTCCGACACCCAAGGGGAACGCGGAACAGGGCCGGAGGGCTGGCGGTCCGGAGGGCTGACATGGCTCATGTGACTCTGGGGCGGGATGCGCATCGCGCCGGGGCGGGAATCGTCGCCGAACAAAGCGGCGAGCTGGTCGACAATGGCGCCGCCGAGCTGTTCCACATCCACAATGGTGGCCGAGCGGCGATACCAGCGCGTGACGTCATGGCCGATGCCGATGGCGGCCAGCTCCACATCCGATTTCGTCTCGATCCAGTCGATCACTTCGCGCAGATGTTTTTCCAGATAGGCGCCGGAATTCACCGAGAGCGTGGAATCGTCCACCGGCGCGCCGTCTGAAATCACCAGCAGGATTCGCCGCGCCTCCGGCCGGGCCAGCAGGCGCCGGTGCGCCCAGAGCAGCGCCTCGCCGTCGATATTTTCTTTCAGCAGACCCTCGCGCATCATCAGGCCGAGATTGGTGCGCACGCGGCGCCAGGGCGCATCCGCCGGCTTGTAGATGATATGCCGCAGATCGTTCAGCCGGCCGGGATTGGCCGGGCGCTCCGCCGCCAGCCAGTCCACCCGGCTCTGCCCGCCTTTCCATGCCCGCGTGGTGAAGCCGAGAATCTCCACCTTCACGCCGCAGCGTTCCAGCGTGCGCGCCAGAATATCGGCGCACACCGCCGCGACCATGATCGGCCGCCCGCGCATCGAGCCGGAATTATCCAGCAGCAGCGTGACCACCGTGTCGCGGAATTCGGTCTCGGTCTCTTCCTTGAAGCTGAGCGGCTGCATCGGGTCGGTCAGCACGCGGGTCAGGCGCGCGGTGTCGAGCACGCCCTCCTCCAGATCGAAATTCCACGAGCGGCGCTGCTGCGCCAGCAGGCGGCGCTGAAGCCGGTTGGCCAGGCGCGCCACGATATGGCTGAGCGGGCGCAGATGCTGGTCGAGATAGGACCGCAGGCGGGTCAGCTCCTCCGGCGGGCAGAGGTCTTCGGCATCGGCGATCTCGTCATGCGCGGTGGTGAAGACGCGATAATCCTCCACAACCGGACCGTCGGAAAAGCGCGGGCGGCGCGCCTGCGGCTCTTCGCCATCGTCGGCCAGATCCTCCATCCGCATCGGAGTCTCTTCCTGCTCGCCGTCCTGCTCGCGCGGTTCGGCGTCTGTCCGCTGGTCCTCGCCTTCCTCGGGCTGCGACTCGTCGCTGTCCGGCTCCTCCTCGTCCTCGCCCTCGCCCTGGTCGTCGCCTTCGCCATCGGGGGCGGACTCTTCGTCCTCCTCCTCATCCTCCTCGGCGCCCAGCTCATCGCCCAGATCGAGGTCCGCGATCAGATCGCGCGCCGCCCTGGTGAAAGCGCGCTGATCGCCATACAGCGCGGCCAGCCGGTCCAGCGCCTCGCCGGCCTTTTCCTCCAGCTCCTCGCGCCAGGCTTTCATCAGGCCGCATGCGGATTCCGGCGACGGATCGCCGCTCATCCGCTCGCGCATCAGCAGGCCGACCGCCTCTGCCATCGGCGCGTCCTTGCGCTCGGCCGCCTCGGCGAAACCCTTGCGCTCGCACCGCTCGGTCAGAGCCGCGTTCAGATTGCCGCGCAGGCCGGGCAGCGCCTTCGCCCCGATGCTCTCCACCCGCGCCTGCTCCACGGCTTCATAGATGGCGCGGGCGCGCGCGCCCTCCGGCCTGCGGCCCGCATGGACGTTCGCGTCGTGATGGGCGATGCGCAGGGCCAGCGCATCGGCCTTGCCGCGCAGCCGCGCCGCGCCCGCCTCATCCAGCCGCGGCGGGACGGCGGGCAGCGAGACCTTGCCCTGCACGATGGCGGCCGTGTCGCCACCAAAGCGCACCTCCAGCTCCGGCTCGCCGGAGATCGAGCGCACGGCGTGGGTCAGCGCCTTTTTGAACAATTCCTGGGGGCTGTCGTCATTAGGTGGCATGGGTGGAGGAATAAAGGTTTGCGGCCGGTCTGCGAAGTCTGGACAAGTGGGATGGGGTGGACTAAGTTAGCTAGGTTTTTTGGCTAAGGGTGTTGCTATGCTCCGGATCAAGATGCATGAGGCGAAAACCCGCCTGTCCGAACTGGTGAAAATGGTCGAGGCGGGCGAGGATGTCGTGATCTGCCGCGGCGACCTTGAGGTGGCGCGGCTGGTCCCCGTGAACCCCGCCTATACACATGCCGGGGCCGCATATCCGGCCAGTTTTCCAAACCCTTCGGAGCCGGGCGTCATGGATGCTTCCGCCGGGTGGAGCGCGCGGCCCTTTGCCTGGGACGGCAAAAGCCCGCGCAAACCGGGCGCGCTGAAAGGGATTATCGGCCCTTCGCCCGCCGGGGCGTTCGCGCCCATGAGCGAGGAAGAGATCGCCGAGTGGGAAGGTTTTCCCCCGCCGCGTAACATGCCGTGAGAATCCTGCTCGACACCCACGCTTTGCTCTGGTGGCTGGAAAACGATCCGCAACTCACGGCGCCCGCCACGAACGCGATGAGCGATCCGCAATCCAGGCCGCTGGTGAGCATCGCCACCGCCTGGGAATGCGCGATCAAGGTGCGCAGCGGCAAGCTGCCGCAGGCCGCGCCGCTGGTCGCGAATTTCCGGCGCATTATCGAGGCGCAGGGATTCAGCCTGCTCGGCATAAGCCTTGATCACGCGCTGATGGCCGGGGCCTTGCCGCGTTATCATGGCGATCCGTTCGACCGGATGCTGATCGCCCAGACGCTGATCGAGGGCGTTTTGATCGTCTCGAACGAAAAAGAATTCGACGCCTATGGCGTGAGGCGGATCTGGTGAAGCCTACGCCACCTGCACGCGGGTGGCGGCCTCTGGCAGGTCTTCGCCGAAGGCGCGCTGATAGAATTCGGCGATGGAGGGCCGCTCCAGCTCGTCGCATTTGTTGAGGAAGGTCAGCCGGAAGGCCAGACCGATATCGCCATCGAAAATCTCGGCGTTCTGCGCCCAGGTGATGACGGTGCGCGGACTCATCACGGTGGAGATGTCGCCGTTCATGAAGGCGTTGCGCGTCATGTCGGCCACCGCGACCATGCGCGAAAGCGTGCGGCGCCCCTCCTCCGAATCATAGGCCGGGGCCTTGGCCAGCACGATCTCCGCCTCTTCGTCATGGGCCAGATAGTTCAGCGTGGCGACGATGGACCAGCGGTCCATCTGGCCCTGATTCATCTGCTGCGTGCCGTGATAGAGGCCGGTAGCGTCGCCTAGACCCACCGTATTGGTGGTGGCGAACAGGCGAAACCAGTGATGCGGGCGGATCACCCGGTTCTGGTCCAGCAGGGTCAGGCGGCCTTGCGCCTCCAGCACGCGCTGGATCACGAACATCACATCCGGCCGGCCGGCGTCGTATTCGTCGAACACCAGCGCCACCGGGCGCTGGATCGCCCAGGGCAGCAGACCTTCGCGAAACTCGGTGATCTGCTTTCCGTCTTTCAGGACGATGGCGTCCTTGCCCACCAGGTCGATCCGGCTGACATGGCTGTCCAGATTGATGCGCACGGTCGGCCAGTTCAGCCGCGCGGCCACCTGCTCGATATGGGTCGATTTGCCGGTGCCGTGATAGCCCTGCACCATCACCCGCCGGTTATGCGCAAACCCCGCCAGAATGGCGCGCGTGGTCCCCGGATCGAAGCGATAGGCCGGGTCCAGATCGGGCGTATAGGCGTTCGGCTCTGAAAAGGCCGGAACCTTCAGATCGGACTCGAAGCCGAAGGTCTGGGCGACGTCCAGCTCGATATCGGGGGCCTCCAGCGGAAAGGCCGGATCGGTCTCGGGGGTCTGCATCATCTCGGTCATGGGCGCGAACATAGCGTCTGCGCCGGAACACGCCACCCGCCTGCGCGGCAAATCAGGGGGCGGCAGGACGCAGATTCAGCAGGGTTTCGGCCTCGTCCGCCGGGGCCGGCATGCCGATGGCATGGCCCTGAAGCGCGTCGAAACCCAGCTCCCCCAGTCGCCGGGCGGCGGCCTCGCTCTCCACGCCCTCGGCCACGGTTTCCAGCCCCAGCTCCCTAGCCAGGCCCACAACGGCGCGCAGCACCGCCTCGCCCGCAGCGTCGCCGGGCAGGCCGGCGGAAAAGACCGCATCGGTTTTCACCGCACTCCATGGAAACTGCGCCAGCCGCGCCAGCGACGAATGACCGGCGCCAAAATCGTCAAGCGCCAGCGCAGCGCCCGCTTCCCGCGCCGCGTGCAGCGCCGCCGCCGCCGCCGCGGGATCGCGCATCGCCTCGGTCTCGGTCACTTCCAGGCGCATCGCCCCCCGGGGCAGATCGTGCCGGCTGCGCGCGGCGCTCACCGCTTCGGCCAGCGCATGTCCCTCAAGATCGAAGCTGGAAACATTGACGCCAATATAGAGCGCGTCCGCCGCGCCACGCGCGCGCCAGCCGGACAGCTGCGCCGCCGCCTGGCCGATCATGCGTTCGGTCAGAGCGCGGGCCAGCCCGCCGCGCTCGGCCACGCGCACGAAACTGCCGGCCGCCAGCAGGCCGCGCGCCGGATGCGGCCAGCGCGCCAGCGCCTCGAACCCCATGATCGCGCCAGTCTTCGCATCGCGCACCGGCTGGTAATGCGGCTGCATCCGCCCGGCGCCCAGCGCCTCGGCTAAATCAGCTTCCAGCGCGCTGTCGTGCGCGCGGCCGGAATCGGGGCTTTGCATGGCGTCGCCGCGCAGCAGCGCGAACAACAGATGGTCGCGCCATGCCCCGTCGATCTTCAGATAATTGCGCGCATAGCCTTCCAGCCGGAAACCGAGGCTTTCCAGCAGGCTACGCGAGGCCTCGTTGGCCGGGATGCAGGCCGCCTCGATCCGGTGCAGGTCCAGCCGCTCAAAGGCATAAGACGCCACCGCGCGCACCGCGGCGCGCGTATAGCCGCGGCGGCGATAACGATGGCCCACCCAATAGCCGAGCGAGGCCGACTGCATCACGCCGCGGCTGATCCGCGACAGATTGCAGGCGCCGACCAGAAGTCCGTCTTCCTCGCGAAAAACAAAGAGCGGCAGCGCCGCCTCGTCGCGCATGTCCTGCTGATAGCGGCGCAGGCGGCGGCGGAACGCGGCGCGTGTCAGGTCGTCGCCGGGCCAGGTTGGCTCCCACGGCGAAAGAAATGGGCGGCTCTCGGCGCGCAGCCGGGCCCAGTCGTCATAATCCGACATTTGCGGCGGGCGCAGAAACACGCCTTCACCGGCGATATGGCCGAATGTCTCGGCGTCGTCGCGCATCAGAGCCATGCCGGGCGACCTCGTTCCCTCATCCGCGGATCATGCCGCCGTTTGCGCGGCGGCTTCAAGGCGGAGCTGCCCGCGCGGGTCAGCAAAACGCCTGCAAGCCGGGCGCCGTTAACCGTTAACGGGCACGAAACCGCAGCCGTCCCCGGCTGACATGGACAGCCAGCCAGACCCCCAGCAAAGCCGCCGCCAGGCCGAACCAGGTAACGGCATAGCCAATATGGGTCGCCGGCGGCACGGCCGCCCGCTCCTCCGCGCTGCGCTCTTCCCAGCGCGCCCAGACCGGCGACAAGTCCCGCGGCGCGACCCCCAGCGCCCCGGCCAGACTCTCTGCATCAAAGCGGAAATAAAGGCCCTGCTCCGGCAGGTCGCGCGGGGTGAACGGGCCGATGCGCGGCCAGTCTTCCAGCATCAGGCGCATGGGCGCGGTGCGGCGGACGCCATCCAGCGGTTCGAACCCGGTCTGCACCAGCACGCGAAGACGCGGATCGCATTCCGGCGCGGCGGCCAGTTGCAGGATCAGCCAGCCCGGCTCGCCCCATGGACCCGCGCCCCAGAGGGTCAATTCGTCCGCGTCCATCTCCAGATCGCGCAGCACCGGGCCCGGCGCGGCGCCGGCGCAGAGCGCGGCGCTGAGCAGAACGGGCTCGGCGGCTTCGCGCGCTTCGTATCCGCGGATCAGTTCGGCCTTCCATCCGGCGCGCTGAACCTGCCACGCGCCCAGCGCCAGCAGCAGCGCCAGAGCCGGCAGCATGGCCAGAGTAAGAACCGGAAGCGGGCGGAACATCATCGCGGAGCGTCAGGACTGGCCGGTCCGGCCTTCCCCGGACCGGTGGCGATATTGCAGGGCGAACAAAACTGCCTTGGAGACAGGGATCAGCGCCAGGCACAGCACAATGACCAGCGGCAGCCAGACCAGCATGTGCAGCCATACCGGCCAGCCCAGCACGACCTCTACGATCAGGGCCGGGATCACGACGGCGAACCCGACGATGAGAATGATGAAAGCGACCGGACCGTCGCCAACATCCTCCGCGCCATAATCGAGACCGCATGCCGGGCACTGCGGCGCGAATTTCAGAAAACCGCGGAACAGCGCGCCCTGACCGCAGCGCGGACAGCGCAGGCGCAGGCCGGCAAGGACGGAGTTGGGCGCGGCGGTCATGCGAAAGAGATACCCCGGAAACGAAAGCGGTTCGAGCCTGCCGGCCCGAACCGCTCCGCACATCCGTCATGCATCCGGGCGCGCCCGGATTGCGTCAGCCATAGACGACGTAGATGAACACAAACAGGAACAGCCAGACGACGTCCACAAAGTGCCAGTACCAGGCCGCCGCCTCGAAGCCGAAATGCTTTTCCGGCGTGAAATGCCCGGCCATCAGGCGCCCGAAACAGACCATCAGGAACAGCGTGCCGATGATGACGTGGAAGCCGTGAAAGCCCGTGGCCATGAAGAAGGCCGCGCCATACAGATTGCCGCTGAAGCTGATCATGTTGTGGGCGACGGCCTCGTAATACTCGTAGGCCTGAAGGCAGGTGAAGCTAAGGCCGAGCAGAATGGTGGCCAGCAGCGCCCATTTCGCCAGCTTTCGGTCGCCGGTCTGGATGCCGTGGTGCGCCGCCGTCACCGTGGTGCCCGACAGCAGCAGGATCAGCGTATTAATCAGCGGAATATGGAACGGATCGAACGTGTCCACGCCCGGCGGCGGCCAGTCCTGCCAGCCTTCGAGCAGGCGCACATCGTGGAACAGCGCCATCTCGAAGAATATCCAGAACCAGGCGACGAAGAACATCACCTCCGACGCGATGAACAGGATCATGCCGTAGCGCAGATGAATCTGAACCACCGGCGTGTGGTCGCCTGCGCGCGATTCCTTCACCACGGCGGTCCACCAGCCGAGCATGGTGTAGAGAATGCCCAGCGTGCCAATGGCGAACAGCCAGGGCTGGCCCTGGCCGAAGAAGAAATAGAGCGGCGAGCCCGCTTCGCGCACCAGCCCCTTGGTGAGAACGACAAAGCCTACCGCCATGACGAAGGCGAAGACCGAGCCGATAAGCGGCCACGGACTCGGCGGCACCAGATGATAGTCGTGGCGAACGGCGTGATCGGCCATTTACGTCCCCATTTGTCTGTCCCGCCTGCCCGGCTCTCCGGGCGGCGGACGATCCCTTATTTATCCAGCGCCACTACGGCCAGCGCGCATCGCGCCTAGCCGCCGGCGATCTCTTCTTCCGCGCGCCCGGCCACATCTCCCGGCTTGCGGAAGAAGGTGTAGCTGAGCGTGATTTCGCGCACATCGTCATAACGCCGGTCCGCATCCATCTCCGGATCGACGAAAAACAGCACCGCAAGCTCGCGCCGCTCTCCGGGCTCGAACGTCTGCTCGGTGAAGCAGAAGCATTCCAGCTTGTTGAAAAACGGTCCGCTCTTGAACGGCGAGACATTATAGCTGGCGATCGCAACCACCGGGTGGTCCGACAGATTGGCGACCTCGTAATAGGCCAGCATCCGCTCACCCAGCCGCACATGCATTGTCCGCTCGTACGGTGTGAAGCGCAGCGGCGCGCCGCCGGCCACCGAACCATCGAAACGCACAGTCACTTCACGTTCCAGGGTTTCGGCCGGGGCGCTCGTGGCCACGCGCGTCGTGCCGCCATAGCCGGTGACGCGGCAGAACAGGTCGTAAAGCGGGACCGCCGCGAACGATCCGCCCAGCATGATTCCCACCATCGCGAGGCAGATAATCACGATCGGCCGATTGCGCCGGTTCTGGCTCATCCGCCTGTCCCCGCCGCGAGATTGGCATGAAATCGCGACATGCTGACCAGAAATACCAGCAGCACGAACGCGGCCAGCGCCAGACCCGTCGCCAGGACGCGGCGCTTGCGCGCGCGCTGCTCTTCAGGCGTCAGCGCATGATAGCCGACCACCTCATTGTCCTGCGGCGATTGCGGCCCGCGGGGTTCGGTCGCCATCACAGCAGCGCCCCCAGCGGCAGCATGAGGCCGAGCCCGTGCTCGGCGATCAGCGCGCCGAACAGCGCGAACAGATACAGGATCGAGACCGCGAACAGGTCGCGCGCGCGCTTCTCTGTTCCCTCGCGGCGCACGCGCCACGCAGCGATCAGGAACAGCGCGCCGCCTGTCACGGCCGCCACCGCATACAGCGCACCGCCCACCCCGGCGGCGGCGGGCAGCAGGCCCGCGGGCGCGGCGATCAGCGTATAGAGCCAGATCTGGCGGCGCGTCTCTTCCGCGCCGCGCACGTTGGGCAGCATCGGGATACGCGCGCGCGCATAGTCGTCGGATTTATAAAGCGCCAGCGCCCAGAAATGCGGCGGCGTCCACAGGAAGATCAGCAGGAACATCGTCCAGGCCGCCAGCGGCGCGCCGCCGCCCGCCGCCGCCCACGCCACCACCGGAGGCAGCGCCCCGGCCGCGCCGCCGATCACGATGTTCTGCGCCGTGCGCGGCTTCA
This sequence comes from Euryhalocaulis sp., assembly GCA_050486445.1. Taxonomy (GTDB): domain Bacteria; phylum Pseudomonadota; class Alphaproteobacteria; order Caulobacterales; family Maricaulaceae; genus Euryhalocaulis. Next base: position 23,328 of record JBJHDH010000013.1, on the reverse strand, counting down.
GCCACATTGTATAGACCACGGCGTAGAAGAAGATGGTGAAGGCCAGCAGGAAGGCCGCCAGCGGTCCCGACGCCATCCACAGGCCCAGCACCGAGAAACCCGATACGAATCCGCCAAAGGCCAGCGCATCGCCGCGGCCGATCCGGCCCATCGCCGTGGGGCGCGCGCGTGTGCGGGCCATCAGGCGGTCGGTCTCGATCTCCAGCCCCATGTTCAGCGCGCCCGAGGCCCCGGCCCCCAGCGCGATAAACAGGATGGACGCTGCGCCCAGCAATGGATCGACAGAGCCCGGCGCGGCCAGCAAGCCGGCCAGCGCCGTGAACACGACCAGCGACATGACGCGCGGCTTCATCAGCGCGACATAGTCGGCCGGACTGGCCAGCATCCGCGCTGGCGCTGTCCCTGTCGTATTCAGACCGATGTCTCTCATGCGTCCCTTTGGTGCATGTCCCGGGGCTCACGTCCCGGGCGTGCGCGGCTCAGTGCCCGCCGCTGGGGCGGATGACCGGCAGCTCCTCATACTGGTGGAAGGGCGGCGGTGAGGACAGCGTCCATTCCAGCGTGGTGGCGGACTCGCCCCACGGATTGGCGCCGGCCTGACGCTTCCGCACGAAGGCCTCGACCAGGATAATCAGGAACACGCCCACCGAGGCCATCGACAGGTAATTGCCCATGGACGACACCATGTTCCAGAACGCGAACGGCTCCGGATAGTCGATGATGCGGCGCGGCATGCCGCTAAGGCCGAGGAAGTGCTGCGGGAAGAAGATGACGTTCACGCTGATGAAGGTCATGAAGAAGTGCAGCTTCGACAGCGCCTCGTTGTAGAGGTAGCCCGACATTTTCGGGAACCAGTAATAGAAGCCCGCGAAGATCGCGAACACCGCGCCCAGCGACAGCACGTAGTGGAAGTGCGCCACCACGTAATAGGTGTCGTGCAGCGCCTGATCGACGCCGGCGTTCGCCAGCACCACGCCGGTCACGCCGCCGACGGTGAACAGGAAGATGAAGCCGATAGCCCACAGCATCGGCGTGCGCAGCACGATGGACCCGCCCCACATGGTCGCGATCCATGAGAAAATCTTGATCCCCGTTGGCACTGCGATGACCATCGTGGCGGCGACGAAATACGCCTTCAGGTTCACGTCCATGCCCACCGTGTACATGTGGTGCGCCCAGACGATGAAGCCGATCACGCCAATCGCGACCATGGCGTAGGCCATGCCGAGATAGCCGAAGACCGGCTTGCGGCTGAAGGTCGCCACAATATGGCTGATAATGCCAAAGCCCGGCAGGATCAGGATGTACACTTCGGGGTGGCCGAAGAACCAGAACAGGTGCTGGAACATTACCGGATCGCCGCCGCCGGCCGCGTCGAAAAAGGCGGTGCCGAAATTCCGGTCGGTCAGCAGCATGGTGATGGCGCCCGCCAGAACCGGCAGCGACAGCAGCAGCAGAAACGCCGTGACCAGCACCGACCACACAAACAGAGGCATCTTGTGCAGGGTCATGCCCGGCGCGCGCATGTTGAAGATGGTGGTGATGAAATTGATCGCGCCAAGGATGGAGCTGGCGCCCGCGATGTGCAGCGAGAGGATCAGCAAATCCATCGCCGGCCCGTTATGCCCGGCTGTCGATAGCGGCGGATACAGAACCCAACCGCCGCCAAAGCCGTTATAGACGCCCACGCCGGGGACCAGCAGCGAAATTACCGCCAGCCCGAACGAGGCCGGCAGCAGCCAGAACGAGATATTGTTCATGCGCGGGAACGCCATGTCCGGCGCCCCGATCATCAGCGGCACGATCCAGTTGCCAAAGCCGCCGATCAGCGCCGGCATCACCATGAAGAAGATCATGATGAGGCCGTGATATGTAATTAGCACATTATAGAAGTGCTTGGCCGCCTCGACATCGCCGCCGGTAAAGGCGGTCAGTACGCCAATGCCCGGCGCCGCAAGCTCGGCGCGGATCAGCCACGACATGGCGCCGCCAACCAAGCCCGCCATGATCGCAAAAATCAGATAGAGCGTGCCGATGTCCTTATGGTTCGTGGAGCAGAACCAGCGCGCGAAAAATCCCGGCTTGTGATCGTCGTGCGCTTCAGCGTGAGCCGTATAGGCCATTGTTCTTCTATCCCTAGTTCAGCGCCGCCAGGGAAGCGCCGCCACCCGCGCCGGCTGCGGCGGAAGCCGCACCCCCGGTCTGTGCGTCCATCCAGGCGGTGAATTGGTTTTGCGGCACGACATGCACCTCAATGGGCATGAAAGCGTGGTCCTTGCCGCAGAGTTCAGAGCATTGGCCGTAGAAAATTCCCGGCTCGTCGACGCGGAACCAGATTTCGTTCAGCCGGCCCGGAATGGCGTCGATCTTCACGCCGAAGGCCGGGATGGTCCAGGCATGGATCACATCGCTGGCGGTCACTTGCAGCCGCACCGTGGCGCCGGCTGGAACAATCAGCGGGTCGTCGGCGGCCAGCAGGGCGATGCGGCCCTGAGCCTCGGCCTCTTCCGGGGGAGTCATGATCTGGGTCACGAACACGCCGGTGTCGGGATATTCGTAATCCCAGTACCATTGGTGCCCGGTCGCCTTGATGGTCAGGTCGGCCTCGGGGATCACATCCTGCAGATACAGCAGCTTGAAGCTGGGAACCGCGATCGCCACCAGGATCACCACCGGCACGGCGGTCCAGATCACCTCCACCAGCGTATTGTGGCTGAACCGGGCCGGCGTGGGATTGCGCTTCGCCGAATAACGGACCAGCGCCCATACCAGCAGCCCCAGCACGAACAGCGTGATCAGCGTAATGACGACCAGAAGAAAGTTATGGAACCCGACCAGGGTTTCCATCACCGGGGTCGCGGCAGGTTGCAGGCCCAGCTCGCCCGGACGCGGAGCGCCCCGGACAGGCAGGGCCGCCAGAAATGCGGTGAGCGCGTTCATCCAACCCTCAGAAACTCGATATGAACCCGATTTGGGCCGCGGCGCGACCCGAATCCGCCCGCTTTTAGCGTGTGGGCCGGAATATAGAAGGGGGGATCGTGCAAGTCAGCGCGGGTTTCAGTGGACGTTTTGACGCATCGGGGGCCGTGCGGACGGCTTTTCCGGTCACCGGACAGTGATCCACCTGCTGAGCAGAATATTATGCGAAACAGGAAGGCCGGCGTATAATTTCCTGTCAGTTGCGACCATCGGGAGGCTGGCAGATGATTCCCGGACGCAAGATTACAGCGTATTTTCAACGCCATGTTGCCCATGCGGCCGCCGCCTGCATGGTCCTTGCCCTGGCTGCGGCCATCGCCCCGGCCCCGGCGGCGGCGCAATATATCGTGGTGGGAGACAATATCGGCGCGGCCTGTTACCGGCAGGCGATGCAGGGGCGCGGCACGCGCGTCGCGATTCAGGACTGCGACAGGGCCCTGAGCTTCGGCATGATGAGCCGGCGCGACACGGCGGCCACCCATATCAACCGCGCCATCGTCCTGATTCACGCCGGCCTCTATGAACGGGCCCTGGCCGATGTCGACGCCTCCCGCCGGCATCATGATTTCGCGGAAGTCTTCGTCACGCGGGGCGCGGTCTTCCATTATCTCCGCCGCTATCCCGAGGCGGTGGAGCAGGCGACGCTGGCGCTGGAACGGAAGGATCTGGGTGAGCCGGCCAAGGCTTATTACAACCGCGCCGTCTCCTACGAAGCGATGGATCGGATCGAGGAGGCCTATTACGACTATCTGCGCGCCTCCGAGCTTGAGCCCGAATGGGCGCTGCCGCGGGAAGAACTGACCCGTTTTGTGGTTCTGCCGGCCGATGCGCCGGACCCGTCCGGTAATTCCTGAGCCGGCTCTGCCCGCTCTCCGGGTTTTTTCCGTAGCGCCCCTGTAAAACCGGCGGCGCGCCGCTATCTTGACAATATGCCTTACGACGCGCCGCCAGACGATCTGGACCTCGATACCGCCCGCCCGATCCTTGATGAGGCGCTGCGCGGCGCCGATGACGGCGAATTGTTTATCGAACGCGGGGTCAGCGAAAGCTTCGTCTTTGATGATGGGCGGCTGAGAACCGCCGCCTTCGACCAGGCGCGCGGCTTTGGCCTGCGCTGCGTGGCCGGCGAATCAACGGGCTACGCCCATTCCTCGGAAATGACGCTGGCGGCCCTGCGCCGCGCGGCGGACGCCGCGGGGGCGGCCAGACGCGGGCATTCGGGAACGATGGCCGAAGACCCGCGCCGCACCAATCTGCACCTGTATGGCGATTCCGACCCCACCGCGGCGCCGGGCTTCGCGGAGAAGATCGCGCTGCTGGAAGAGATCGACGCCTATGCCCGCGCCGCCGATCCGCGCGTGGTCCAGGTCACGGCCAGTCTTTCCGGCGGCCAGCGCGAGATCGACATTCTGCGTCCCGGCGGCGCCATCTATCGCGATGTGCGCCCGCTGGTGCGGCTGAACGTCTCGGTCGTGGTGGAGCAAAACGGCCGCCGCGAATCCGGCGGCCATGGGCATGGCGGCCGCACCACCTACGACCAGTGGATCACGCCGGAAGCCTGGAAGCGCGGCGTGGACGAAGCGCTGCGCCGGGCGCTGCTGAATCTGGAGGCTGTGGACGCCCCGGCAGGCGAGATGGACGTGGTGCTGGGCCCCGGCTGGCCGGGCGTGCTGCTGCACGAGGCCGTGGGGCACGGGCTGGAAGGCGATTTCAACCGCAAGGGCAGTTCCGCCTTTTCCGGCCGCATGGGCCAGCAGGTCGCGGCCAGAGGCGTTACCGTGGTCGATGACGGCACGCTCTATGAGCGGCGCGGCTCGCTCAGCTTCGACGACGAGGGCACGCCGACGGAACGCACAGTGCTGATCGAGGACGGGATCCTGACCGGCTATATGCAGGACCGGCTGAACGCGCGCCTGATGGGGATGCGGCCGACCGGCAACGGACGGCGCGAATCCTACGCCCACTGCCCCATGCCGCGCATGACCAATACCTTCATGCTGGGTGGCGCCGACGATCCGGCGGAAATCCTGGCGAGCCTGGACGATGGAATCTACGCCGCCAATTTCGGCGGCGGACAGGTGGACATCACTTCCGGCAAATTCGTGTTCCAGTGCACCGAGGCCTATCGCGTGAAGGGTGGCAAGATCATCGCGCCGATCAAGGGCGCGACGCTGATCGGCGACGGGCCGACGGCGCTGACCCGCATCTCCATGATCGGCAACGATATGGCGCTGGACGAAGGCGTCGGCGTATGCGGCAAGTCCGGCCAGGGCGTGCCCTGCGGCGTCGGCCAGCCGACCCTGAAAATTCACGGGCTGACGGTTGGTGGCGCGGGCTAGTGCCCGCCGCGGAAGCCGCGTTCGGGAATCGGAATCTCAAGGCCCAGGAAATTGCCGACATAGGGCCAGATTTCCGAGCCGCCGTGCCAGATCATATCCAGCGCCACATAGAGAATGACGGCCAGGCCGATATAGGCGATCCAGCGATGGCGGCCGAGAAGACGCGCGATAAAGGTCGCGGCCACGCCCATCAGCACCACTGAAAGGGCAAGACCGAACACCAGCACCCAGACATGATCGCGCGCCGCGCCGGCCACGGCCAGCACGTTATCCAGCGACATCGACACATCGGCGATAATGATCTGCGTGGCGGCCTGGCGCAGCGTCTTGCGCGGCGCGCCGATATGGGGGCTGTCCGCGCCTAGCGTATCGGTTGCCACAGCCGTATCGTGGGCGGCGCCGCTGCGCAGCTCGCGCCACATTTTCCAGCATACCCAGAGCAGCAGCACGCCGCCCGCCAGCAGCAGGCCGATAATCGCCAGCAACTGGGTGGTGAGCAGCGCGAAAACGATGCGCAGCACCGTGGCCGCCGCCACGCCCAGCACGATGGCCTTGCCGCGCTGTTCGCGCGGAAGGCCGGCGGCGGCCAGGCCGATGACAATGGCGTTGTCCCCGGCCAGGACCAGGTCAATCAGGATGACCTGGAGAAGGGCGGCAGCGGCTTCAGGGGTCAGCCAGTCCATAACGGGGAATTTCCCAAAATGAAAATATTGTCACTAGATGGGCGCCATTCAGCGCGCCAGAAAGGCGCGCCGTGCGCGAAAAGGATTATCGCCTTTGGGGGGGTGGAGTCACGGACTGTTGACTAATTTGGATACCCAATAAGGGTAGCGTTACGTCAAAATACGCACGTCTGTTTCTCTACAAATCTAGCCACATACAAATTTCAGGATTCGTTAAATGAAGCCATCCTTGTTCACGGGCTGCGCTGTCGCCCTGATGGCTTTCGCTGTGGACGCCACGGCGCAGGATGCAGGGCCTGACACCATCACTGTGGAAGGCCAGCTTCCCGATCCGGTCGAGGCGGCCGGCCCTCAAAGCGAGGTGCTGGACCTTGAAGCGATGGCGGGCGCATCGGGCTCGGAATCGGTCATTTCCTATACGCCCGATTACTTCAGGCCCTTCAGCCCGACCCACGCCCAGGACATGGTGAATCGTATTCCGGGCTTTTCCGCCAGCAGCGGCGGCAGCGCGCGCGGCTTTGGCCAGAACGCCGGCAACGTGCTCATCAATGGTGAGCGGCCAAGCGCGCGGAACCAGAATGTCAGCGACATCCTGCAACGCATTCCGGTCAGCGAGGTGGTGCGCATCGACCTGATCCGCGGCCAGACCGCGGGCATCGACATGAGCGGTCATACCGTGGTGGTGAACGTGATCCGCCGCGTCACCACCCGTTCCAGCGGTACGTGGCAGGTGCAATCCAACTGGAACACCCATAGCGGCAAAGTCGCGATCAACGGTTCGGCCACCCGCATTTTCTCGTTTCTCGGCGCCAATGTTTCCGCCGGGATTTCCATGAACCGCTTTCCGCAGGGCCAGTGGCGCGACCATATCGTCTATGACGCCTTCGGCGACGCGGTGCAGATGAATTATCAGAACCGAAAGGGCGGACCGCGCGGCTACAACATCACCTTCGCGGCCGACCGCACGTTCGGCGAATGGTCGATGAACCTGAACGGACGGTTCAGCGAAGGCGGCTTTCGCAACGCGGAATACAGCGTTCAGACCGCGGGGGAGACCCGCATGCCGCCGCCCTTCACCGCGCCTTATCAGCCCTATCTGCGCTACGCTTTCGAGACCAACCAGTTCCGAAACGATCAGACGCAATGGGAGCTGGGCGGCGATCTGGAGCGGCCCATCGCATCCAATCTGCGGCTGAAAATCATCGTGCTGCAAAGCATGGAGCGCCAGCGGGGCTCCAGCCACTTCGCCACCTGGTTGCCCACCGGCTTCAACAGCGAGCTGGCCTCGGAATCGCGCGCGAAGGGCGGCGAAACCATTCTGCGCAGCTTCGTCACCTGGACGCCGGGGAGCACATACTCCATCGAGACCGGCGCCGAGATCGCCTATAATTTCCGCGATTCCAGCAGCATCTTCCCCGCGGCTATTGGCCCGGTTCCGATCAGCGATACCAAGGTCGAGGAACTGCGCGGCGAGCCCTATGTCACCGCACTGTGGCGGCCGCGTTCGGACCTGTCCTTCAACGCCTCGCTGCAAGCGGAGGTCTCCGAACTCAAACAGTCCGGCGATGCGCAGCAGACGCGCAGCTTCTTCTATCCCAAGGGCTCGGCCTCGATGACCTGGGACGCCCTGTCCCGCACCCAGTTCCGTTTCACGCTGGAACGCACCGTGGGGCAGCTCTCCTTCGGCGACTTCGCCAGCTCAGTCAATTTCAGCAACGAGACACAGGACATCGGCAATCCAAACCTGGTGCCCGAACAGACCTGGACCGCGCGGGCGGTGGCGGAACAGCGTTTCTGGGATGACGGCGTGGCCAGCCTGCAATTCACGCGCGACTGGATCAGTGACGCGCAGGGTCTGGTTCCACTGGGCGGCGGGCGTGAGGGACCGGGCAGCCTGGGCGACGCCGACCGCTGGAATGTGCGCGCCTCTGTCGATGCGCCGCTGGCCCGGCTGGGTCTTGCCGGCGCGCGCCTTCAGGCCACATACCAGTATGGTGGCTCCAGCGTCATCGACCCGGTGACGGGCGAGAAGCAGAGACTCCCCGGCTGGGCTGGCGAGCAACGCTCATTCTCGCTCGGCTTTCGCAGCGACCATCCGGTCGCCGGGTTTTCCTGGGGCTGGAACTACAGCAACAATTCCGGCGCCATGTCCTGGCGGCTCAACGAGATTCAGACGACATTCAATAATCAGGGCGGGATCAGCGCGTTCGTCGAAACCACGCGCTTCTTCGGCGTCAACACGCGGCTTCAGGTCGGCAATATCGGCCGCTTCTATTTCGAGCGGAACCGCTATCTGTTCGCAGGCCCGCGCGATACGGCGCCGCTGGCCGCTATCGAACGGCGCCGCGAATTCAACGAGCTCATGGTGAATTTCCGCGTACGCGGAACGTTCTAGAACGGACCATACCAGACGGCGCCGCCGCGTCTTCCGGCCCGGCGCACGCGGACTATGATGCACACATGCTGTGCGCGTTCCGCATCCTGCCCGCCGTGCTGGCCGCGCCTTTGGCGATCTGCGCCCTGGGCTTCGCCGCGGCGGCGCAAGAAGCGCGGGACATTCCGCTCTCCCGCGGTGCGGACGGCCACGCCGTAATTGCGGTGCATATCGGCGGCGAAGGTCCGTTCGCCTTCGCGCTCGACACCGCCGCGGCGCACACGGCCATCACCGAAAACTTTGCCGCGCGGCTCGGCTTGGCGCCAGAAGATGGCGCGCCGGCGCAGCTTGAGGGTCTGACCGGCGGCGGACAGGCGGCGTTCGCGCGGCTGGAGGAACTGGATTTCGGCGCCGGAGCGCGGCCTGCCTTGCGCGCCGTGCTGATCGGCGAGGCGCCGGATTCGCGCGGGCGCCTGGCGGGCTTTCTGGGACTGGACGCCTTTGCCGGGATGCGGATCGAGATCGACCTGGCCGCCATGATGCTGCGCACCGATGCGCCGCCGCCGGATGCGGATCATGCGCGGCCGCTGGATGCGAACGGCTTCGCCGTGATGGAGGCGGAGATCGGCGGCGCGCCCGCGCGGGCGCTGATCGACACTGGCCTGGCGCATTCCATCGGCAATCCGGCGCTGGCCGATGCGCTTGGCCTTTCGCTGCGCCGTCCGGCGCGCGGCGCGGTGATCGGCGCCGCGCAGGGCCAGATCGCGGCGACGGACCACACTGTGCGCGATCTGCGCATCGGCGGGATGGAACGCGCGCGTATGCGCCTCGCTTTCGCCGATCTGCCGGTCTTTGCCGTGCTGAATCTGGCGGATGAACCGGCGCTGCTCGCCGGCATGGACAGTCTCGACGGCGCAATCATCCGCCTCGATCTCGAAGCCGGAGTCTTCTCGCTCCACCCCGCCGCCGCCCGATAAACCCCCGTCCTCCTGTTCCGCCCTACTCCGCGCGCAGGACCAGCGCGGGTTTCACGCGCGCGGCGCGGTATGCCTGGCCGCCGACAGCGAGCCATGCGATGAGCAGCGTGATTGCGAGGCTGAGGATGAACGGCAGCGGCGTCAGCGGCGTGCGCTCGGCAAAGCTTTGCAGATAGGTCTGCGCCGCCATGTATGCGAACGGCCAGGCGATGATGTTGCCGACGATCACCGGCTTGGAGAAATCGGCGACCAGCATCCGCAGCACGCGGCCCGTGCTGGCGCCTAGAACCTTGCGCACGCCGATCTCATGCCGCCGCCGCGCCGCGACATGGACGGCGATGCCGACAAGGCCGACAGAGGCGATGATGAAGGCGGCGCCAGCGAGCAGGATGAAGAGCTGGTTTATGCCCGCATACTGGCGGTAGGCCTGGTCGAACATCTCATCGAAAAACTGGACATTGACCGGTACGGCTGGCGCTAGTTCACCCCAAGCCTCCGTCACCGCAGCCACGGCGTCCACGACTTGCTCGCGCGCGATACGCAAGACGGGATACTGGCCACCGGCAGCCGAAGTGTGCCCATAAACATAGATGTTTCCATCCGCGCGCCATGCTTCGAGCCGCGCCACGTCGGCTTCGGTAACGCCAATAATCTGCAATGTAATGGCGGGCCGACTCATCCGCGCATTCGTGAATGCGGGCATATAGATAAATTGGCCCACCGCCTCTTCCGGGGAGGCGAAGCCCATTCTCCGCGCATAGGTCTCGTCGAGCACGACGGATTGAATGCGCAGGGGATCGTCCGTGTAGAGAGAGGTTGAGATGCTCTCGCGGCCACGCTCAAACCCTCGTCCGGCTAGCAGGTCGAGACCAAGTGTGGCAAAGAAATCGTGGCCAACAGTCTGCAAATATCCCATCGGCGCCGAGATGATCGTTTGCTCGTCAGGCGCGGGCGTGCGCGTGAAATAAATAGGGTCGCGCGCCGTGCTCCATGGTCTGCGGTCCGCGATACTTATGCTCTCGACGCCCGGTGTGCCCACGAGCCTCGCCTCCAACGTCTCAAAATTTATGCCGGCCGTGGCGAGGTTATCGAGCACAATGACGGGCTGCTTACTCAGTGACAGTCCGGCGCGTTCCAGATGCGCGCGCTGGAGCTGGGTCACTGCGACCACGATAAGAAGGAAGCTGGCCGAGGCGAACTGCGCGGCCACCAGCACGCGCGCGATGCGCTTCGATCCGCCGCGCGTCTGGCCGGGCCGCAGAACCGAAGCCGGCCGCACGCCGGAGAGAACCAGCGCCGGCCATGCCCCGGCGGCGAACGTCACTGCGACAATCAGCAAGACCAAAGCGCCCAGCGGCGCCAATCCCTGAGAGAGGAAGAAAAGCAGGTCGAGGCCGGTCTGTGCGCGCACCGCGGGGACGGCCAGCGCAAGGACCAGCAGAGCGAGAAGGGTCGCCGACAAGGTCAGCAGCCCGGCCTCGACCCAGGCCTGCGTCATGATCTGGGCACGGCCGGCCCCCAGCGTCCTGCGCAGACCGATCTCTTTAACGCGCGCCGCCGCCTGAGCCGTCGCAAGATTGGCGTAGTTCACGCAAGCGACGAGCAGGATCAGCGCCCCAAGCCCGATCAGGACGGCGGCCGCCTTCAGACCGGCGCTGCCCGAAAGCAGCGCACGGTCGAGCAGGAAAGTGGACAGCCTGCTGACCGGAAAGGCCGTCATGGTGGTCTGCGCCACTGCCTTCTCCCCGGCCGGCATATGACGGTCTATAAAAGCGGGCATGCGGGCGTTGAAATCATCCACGTGCATGCCCGGGGGCAGGCGGACGAAAGTATAGGGGCCAATGCCAATCCACGAATCCGTCAGTCCGTCGAGCTGCTGGCCCAGCCGGGTCGAACTCCAGTCGCGGATCATGTCGAAGCGCAGCCCCGCGTCGGGACCTGACCCCATGAAGGACGGCTGACGCACCGGCGCGATCACGGCCGTGACGCTCGCCTCTTCCGCGCCGTTGATCAGCACCGTTTCGCCCAGGGCCGGGCCGCCGCCGAACAGGCGCGCCGCGGCGTCCGCCGTCAGCACGGCGCCGCCCGGGCGATTGAGCGCAGATAAATCGCCTTCGATGAAATCGAAGCGGAAAATGTCCAGAAACCCGGGGTCGGCGATGGCGATGTTCAGGATCGCCTCACCGCTGGATGCGGACACCGGCATGTCCGCCTCCATATTGACGCGCGCGACCTGCTCAAGCTCCGGAAAATCCGTGCGCAGGTATCGCGCCAGGTTCCAGGTGCTGATCGCCTGCGGAACGGCCACGGGCTGGCTGCCCGATGGCCCGCCCTGGATGATGCGGTTGGTCTGCCCGACCACGAAGATGCGATCCGCCGCCGGATGGTAATGGTCCGCCCCCCTCCACCACTCCGCGATCCCATACGCCGCGATGAAGCAGGCAAGGCCGAGCGCGAGGGTGAGGATATTGGCGCCGGTGGTGAAGGGCGTTTTGCGGAACCGCGCCAGCGCGCTGCGAAGATAGTGGCTGAGCATCATGTGCGTATCTCCTATTCCGCGCGCAGGACCAGCGCCGGCTTCACGCGCGCGGCGCGGTATGCCTGACCGCCGACGGCAAGCCAGGCGATGAGCAGCGTGATTGCGAGGCTGATGAGGAAGGGCAGCGGCGTCAGCGGCGTCCTGTCCGCGAAGCTCTGAAGGTATGTCTGCGCCGCCATCCAGGCGAACGGCCATGCGATGACGTTGCCGACGATCACCGGCTTGGAGAAATCGGCGATCAACATGCGCAGAACGCGGCCTGTGCTGGCGCCCAGCACCTTGCGCACACCGATCTCATGCCGCCGCCGCGCCGCGACATGGACGGCGATGGCGAGGATACCAACGGTCGAGATCGCCAGAGCGCAGGCTGAGAGAACCACGAATACGCCCGCGATCTGGGCGAAGGGGGCGTAGGCTTCCTCGAACAGATCGTCGGTGAAGCGCGCGTTGAGCGGGACGTCCGGCGCGAGCGCATCCCATACGCGCTCGATCGCCGCCAGCGCGCCAGCGGTGTCGCGCGGATCGACCCGGACCGCAGCGTGGAGGTCTCCGATCCCGGGCGGCCTGTCGATGAACTCGAAGGCGGCCCCCCTCACCTCTCCGACGACGTCAAGGCGCGCCACGCGCGTGCGGGCAGGCTCGACCACGCCGAGGATCACCCCGGTCGGGGTCGGCGCCGCCGCGTCGTCGAACGTCGGCGGCGGCAAATAAACCGTCTGGCCCACCGCGGCCTCTGGCTCGGAGAATCCGAGCGCTTCGGCCAAGCGCCGGTCGATGACGAGCCGCGTCGGTTCGGTGTTCGGCGGCGGCGCCTGGCCGAACACGACAGCCGGCTGCGGGGGATCGCGCTCAGGATCGAACACACGCCCGGCGAGGAGTCCTATCCCCATCGTCTCGAAGAAATTCGCGCCCACCAGCTCCAGCTCCGCGGAGAGGGTGACGCCTTCGTTGAAAGCCCCGGGTGTCCTTCCAATCTGCCGCCCAAGAACAATCCCGGAAGACCACGGCGGCCGCACCATCATCGTGGCTGAGCGAATCTGGGGCTGGGCGAGCAACTCGGTGGTGAGCGTGTCAAAGTCGACTCCGTACCGGCCGATATGGTGGAGCACGATCACCGGATCGTCCGCGGCATCGAAAGCGGGCGCGCGCAGATGCGTGTGCTGGAGTTGGGCGACGGTGACGACGATCAGCAGAAAGCTCGCGGAGAGGAACTGCACACCGACCAGTACGCGCGCAACGGGGCCAGAGCCGGTGCGCGCCCGGCTTTGACCGAGCGCGTCCGCCGCGCGCACGCGCGTGAGCCGGAGCGCCGGATAGATGGCCGCCGCCGCGACGCTTGCAAAGGCGACGCCCGCAAGGACAAGAACGGCGTCGGGGCGGGCGGTCAGAATATAGGTGACATCGACCCCGAAGATGGTTTGGAAGACAGGCGCGGCAAGAGCGACAACGAGCACGGCCAGACCCAGCGCCGGGAGCGCCAGCAGACCGGCCTCCACAAACTGCTGGGCGAGAAGGTCACGCCGGCCTGCGCCCAACACCCGGCGCATCCCTGTCTGCTTAAGCTGAGTCTCGGCGTGGGCGGCCGTCAGGTTGGCGTAATTGACGCACGCCACCAGGAGAATGAGCCCGCCGAGCCCCAAGAGCACAATGCTTGCCGAAATCCCGTAATTATGCGCGGAAAAGCGGGCGTCCACGATGCCTTCGACGGCTTCGCTGAGCGGGACGACTTGTTGAATGGGGCGCAGGCGCTCGTCCAGACCGGCCGCATGGCGTGCGACGAGTTCGTCGAGCCTCGCCTGAAACGTTTCAATGGACATGGAGGGCGGCAGCCGGACGAACGTGGCCGCCGAGCCGCCGGCCCAGGCGCTGACGCCCGGCGGCACTTCGAACTTGTTGCCGATCATCTCGAATCTTACCGGCGCGGCGTCCGTGTGGCCCATGAACGAGGGCTGGCGCACCGGCGCGATCACCGCCGAGACGCGCACATCCCGCTGGTTCTCGACACGCAGGGTCTCGCCCAGAGCGGGCGCGCGGCCGAACAGCCGCTGCGCGGCGCTCTCAACCAGCACCACGTCGTCGGGCGCCTGTAGCGCCGTCTCCGGACCGCCTTCGACGAATTCAAAGGCGAAGAGATCGAAAATCTGGGACTCGCCGACCACCACGTCGAGGAACGCCTTGCGCTCTCCGGTCGAGACGGCCACGGAAGACGCATAAGGGCCATTGGCTCCGAACTGCGCCACGGCCTCAAGCTCGGGCATCTCCTCGCGCAACGCCGGAGAGAGTGCGGGCGCACTCATAAGGGGACGCGGGCCGCCCGCTGCGACATAAAGCGATACCGCGCTACGCGCCATTTGGGAGACATAGACGGTGCGCTCCGCTCCCGGATGATAGAAGTCACCGGACTTCCAATAGGCGGAGGTGGCATACGCCGCGATGAAGCAGGCGAGGCCGAGCGCGAGCGTGAGAATATTGGCGCCGGTGGTGAAGGGCGTTTTGCGGAACCGCGCCAGCGCGCTGCGAAGATAGTGGCTGAGCATCATCGTGTTTTCTCCCCGGTGCGCGGGCGGCGGGATGGACGGGTCCGCCGCACATGATGTTGAACGCCTTTCAGACCATGTTTCAGGCCGCCTGTTGGGCCGCCCTTTCGGATCACTCTTTTCAAACTGTTCTCCCTCAGATCGCCGCCACGGCCTGCTGGGCGGGCACGATGCGGCCGTCGAGCATGGTGATGATGCGCTGGGCGCGCTCGCCGTGGCTGGGGCTGTGCGTCACCATCATGATGGTGGCGCCCTCGCGATGCAGGACTTCCAGCATCTGCATCACCTCCTCGCCGTTTTTGGTGTCGAGATTGCCGGTCGGCTCGTCGGCCAGGATCAGGCGCGGATCGCCCACCACGGCGCGGGCCACGGCCACGCGCTGTTGCTGGCCGCCGGAGAGCTGGTCCGGCTTGTGCTTTGCGCGATGCTCCAGCCCCACCAGCTCCAGCACCTCGCGCACGCGGTCCTTGCGCGCGGCGCGCTCCATGCCCTGATAGAGAAGGGGCAGTTCGACATTCTCATGCACGCTGAGGTCGTCGATCAGGTTGAAGCTCTGAAAGATGAAGCCGACATTCTGTTTGCGGAACGAGACCAGCTTCGCCTCGGATTTGCGCGACACTTCCGTATCGCCGAAATGATAGGTTCCGCCGCCGGGCGTATCGATCATGCCGACAATATTGAGCAGCGTGGACTTGCCGCAGCCGGAAGGCCCCATCACGGCGACAAACTCGCCTTCGCGGATTTCCATGCTGACATCGTCCAGCGCGGCGGTTTCCATGTCGCCGGCGCGATAGGTCTTGCGGATATTGTTCAGGGTAATCATGTGCTTCCCTTCCGGCTTCCCCATTACCGCGCCGCGGCGCCGATGGTTGATCCACGAATGTCGATACGGTCAAAATCGCCAAGCTGGGCGTAGGACGAGACGATCAGGCGCTCGCCCGCCTCCAGCCCGCTCAGCACTTCCACCATGTCCGGATTGCGCCGGCCGATCCCCACGGCGCGGCGATAGGCCGTTGCGCCGTCCTGCGTCAGCACGAAGGCCCAGACTCCGCCGGTGTCGTCCACCCACGGGCCGTTGGCGGCGGTCAGGCTTTCGGACTGCGCGCCGATTTCCAGATTCATGCGCAGCGTCTGACCGCGCCGCAGGCCCGGCGGCGCCTCGCCGGCGAATTCCAGATCAATCTGAAACTGCCGCTCGCGCACATTCGGATAGACCTTGTCGACCTCCAGCGCGACGTCCCGCCCGCCGATGCGCACGCTGGCGCTCTGGCCCGGCAGAACGCGGCCGAGATAGAACTCGTCCACCATCGCGCTGACCTTGAAGGCGCCGATATCGTCGATCTGGCCGATGCGCTGGCCGCGCATTTTCGCCTCGCCCAGATTGGCGTCAAAGATGGTGAGCTGACCCTGTATGGGCGCGCGCATCACCAGATTGTCCAGATTTTCCCGCGCCACTTCCAGATTGGCGGAGATGGCGTCGACCGAGACCTGCATCTGCGCGGTCTGGTTGGTCTGCATTTCGCGATTGATGCGCTGGGCCTCCAGCACCGTGGCGCGCACATTGCGCAGCCCCTCCAGCTGGTCGCGCATGTCCTCCACCGTCTTGGCCGCAACGGCGTCGGCGGCGAGCAGGCGTTCATTGCGCGCCAGATCGCGCTCCAGCGTGATGATCTGCTCATCGAGCGAGATCAGCCGCTCCTGAAACCGGAGATGCTCCTGCTCGGCGGAAAGCCGGCGGGTGTTCAGATTATTGATCTGCTCGGTCAGGCGCGCCTCGGCCTCGACCAGCCGCAATTGCAGGTCCGGGTTGCGCAGCTCCAGCAGCGGATCGCCCGCCTCCACCATCTGGCCTTCCTCGGCGATCACGTCTGTGACCTGGCCGCCCTCCACCGCGTCCAGATAGACGGTGTGCGCGGGGACGATATTGCCGGTGACCGGGATATATTCCTGAAACACGGCCAGCCGCACCGGCGCGACGCTCAGCCGCTCGCCATCCACGCTGAGGGCGCTGGTCAGGCCATAGCGCGCATAGAAGATCCCGCCCGCCAGCAGCAGCACGGCGAGGGCGGCGGCGGCCGCGACCCGCTTTGGCGTGATGCGGCGCAACTTCACCCGCCGGTCCATGCTGGAGAGCGGTTGCGCTTCCGGCGGCTTTTGGGACTGCGCCTCCGGGGCGGCCTGCCCTGTTCCCGGTGCGGGATCGGGGGAAGAGCCGGACGAGGCCGCGGCCGGGGCGTCCGGCTGGGCAGCCTCCGCCCCCTCGCCCCGGATCGCCAGCCGGATGCGCGCGAATTTGGATGGTCCGGTTTCGGTCATCTGGTTTGCGATCCGGCCTTTGGTTTGCGATCCGCCTGCGCTGGGCCGCCTTCAGGCCCATCTTGTGTATTGCCGTCATAATACACGAGGACCGTATCACCCTGTGGCGCCCGGCGTCAATATCCTGTAATCGGGGAATCGCATTGGATGACGAACCGCCAGCCGACCGCCGAACCGGGACCGGGATTGAGACCGAGACGATGACCGCCGCCGCGCAGACCTGGAGCGAAGACACGCCGATCTATCGCCAGCTTGTGGAACTGATGATCGCGCGCATTCTGGATGGCGCCTATCGCGAGGGAGAGCTGATGCCCTCTGTGCGCCAGCTCGCCAGCGAATATGGCGTCAATCCGCTGACCGCCTCCAAGGCGGTGCAGGAACTCTCCCGGTTCGACCTCACCGAAAAGCGCCGCGGCGTCGGCATGATCGTGAAGGAAGGCGTGCGCGACGCGCTGCTGAAGCGTCAGCAAAAGCAATTCCTGCGCGAGGAATGGCCGCAGATTCTGGAGCGGATGGAGCGTCTGGAGCTGGACCCGGTATTGCTGCTGAAAGCCGCGAAACGCTAAGGCGCGTTCCGGCCAAACCCGCCAGCGAGACCCGTCAGATGCGTGTGGCGGCGTGTACCGGCAGAAGGTCCATCGCCGAAATCTCCGCATCCTCTTCCGGGCGGGAGACATAAACATTGGCGGAGAACCAGCCGGAATGCTCCAGCGGACCCGGCTCGCGGCCCAGCGCCTTCAGCCGGGCAAAGCATTCGTCACGCTCATGCGCGTCGGCAAAGCGGCGCTGGGCGAAGATCAGCCCGTCCAGATATTCGGTGACATAGCCGCGCTCCGCGCAAACATCCGCGATGGGTCCGTAATCGAACATGCGCAGTACAAAGCTGACCAGCCATGGCCGCCCGCCCGCGCCGTCCAGCAGGCGGCGATAGGTATTTTCACCGACATAGCCGATGGCGCCGGTGGAGATCAGGAAATCCGCCCCCTCCACCGCCTCCCGGCCGGCGGGGTCCAGCTCTTCCGTTTCCAGATTGGCGGCGAGACCGGCGGCCAGCGCGCCCACCGCGCAGGCGTAATCCACCGCCGGGTGCGCAATATCCGCGCCGATAAAATCCGCCGCGAGCTGTTCGGGCCGGGAGGTCAGCCACAGCCGGTCCTGCTCGATGATTTCTTCGGAGGGTACACGATTGGCGCTGAGACCGGCATAGCGCCCGGTCAGCTCGGCCAGGGTCAGACCCCAGCGTTGCAGCACTGCGTTCACGCCATAGGAACAGCCAACATCGACGATTTTCAGCCGCCCGGTCGGGCGGGCGAGCCTGTACGCATCGTAAAGCGCCGAGAAAACCGGCTTGGCGACCGTGGGAATGATATAATTGTATCGCTGAAGCGTAAGATAATATTCAGAGGGGTCAGCGCGGCAATAAATATCATCAAAGACAACCTTTCCAGTTTCATCATGCTCAAGCCCAAATTTATCATACTCCGCAGTCCGGGCTATCTGCATATTTATTACTCCAATTCTTTCAAAGTTATGTCATAGGCTCACGGAATAATATTGCTGTAAAGTCACAACAACAGCGCTGGAGCGCATCTGCGCGCCGCCCGGCGCGTCATCATTACGTATGGATCGCGCGGAGGTTCCCCAGCATCTTTTGCATACCAGGGTACGGGAACTCATGTAACGCCATGCTCCGCCGGACCGGACCAGCCAGCGCCGTAGTGACTATAACTGTGACCCAAACGATACCTGGGCGTAACGCGCAGCCTTGATCGCGCGCCCCGGAAGGCGTCCCATGACGGCGGACAGAGCGGGGAGAAAAAGCCGTTGGACCGCCGCCGTTTTCTGAAAGCCTCGGCCGGGCTGATCGGCGCGGGCCTGCCGGCCCTTGCTGGCTGCGCAACCGCAAACGGACCGGACGTTGCGATACCCGGCGGGGCGGTGTCCCGGCTTGCGCCGCTGCGCGCCTCGCCGGACCGTATTTTCGACATCACGGTCTGTCTGCGCCCGTTCCGCGCCGCCGGTCCAAGGCTCGATACAGAGACCGTGGGCGATGCGCTGGTGATCCATAATTACGGGCATGGCGGCAGCGGCTGGTCACTCTCCTGGGGCTCCGGCACGATCGCGGTGCGCCGGGCGATGCAAAATTCGCCGCGCGAGATCGCGGTGATCGGCTGCGGCGCGCTGGGCATTACATCGGCGCTGCTGGCGCAGCAGGCCGGCGCGCAGGTGACGATCTATGCGCGCGAGCCTCTGCCCCGCTCGCCCTCATGGCGCGCCACCGGAACATGGAGTCCCGATTCCCGCATCGCATTGCGCGACGCGGCGCCGCCATCCTTCGGCGATCTGTGGGAGGAGATGGCGCGCACCTCCTGGCGCACCTATCGCTCCCTGCTCGGCCTGCCCGGCGATCCGGTGCGCTGGATCGACCAGTATATCGTGCCAGGCGATCAGCCCCCGGCGCCGCCCGCCCAGCCGGCGCAGCCCGTGGGACCGGCGCTGCAATTCGCCTCCTATTTCGCGCGGCTGCGCGATGTGACCCCGGCGCAGGAAACCCTTTCCGCGCCCGATGCGCCATTCGGCGCGCCCTTCGCGCGGCGGCAGCCGATGATGATGTTCAATATCTCCGCCTATGCGCACAGGCTGATGAGCGATTTCCGCATGGCCGGCGGGCGGATGGAGCAACGAGAATTCCATCACCCGTCGGAATTCGCGGACCTGCCGCAAAAGACGATCATCAACTGCACCGGCTATGGCGCGCGGGCGCTGTGGCGCGACGAAAGCCTGACCCCGGTGCGCGGCCAGATCGCCTGGCTCGTCCCGCAGCCGGAACTGAATTACGGACTCACCTATCGCAATATCTATGTGCTGCCGCGCAGCGACGGCGTCTGTCTGCAAATGCTCGATGGCGGAAACATGCGCGGCTATGGCGACGCCAGCGAGGCCGTGGACCATGACGAAGCCCGCGAGGCGGCCGCGCGCGTGGCCAGCCTCTTCACTCAGACATGACCGGAAGACGTAGCATGACTGGAATGCACAAGACAGGAGAAGCGACGATGCCGGATATTCGCAATTTGCTTCTCACAGCGGCCCTGCCCCTCGCGCTCACCGCATCGCCGCCCGCGCTGGCGCAGGAAGATGGCGGCGCGGCGTTCACCGCCTGGGCGGCGGAGGCGCTGCATCCGGTCGCCACACTCGATATGGACGCGGCGCTGGACGATCTGGCGGCGTTCGGAGAGATGGTCGGCGACGCCCGCATCGTCGCGGTCAGCGAAGCCGTGCATGGCGGCGCCGAACCGCTGGAGATGCGCAATCTTCTGTTCCGCTATCTGGTCGAGGAAAAGGGTTTTACCGCCATCGCCATCGAGTCCGGCATCATCGAAAGCCGGGTTGTCGATGATTATGTGCGCGGCGGACCCGGTGATTTCGACCGCGTGATGGCGCGGGGCGTCGGCATGGGATTTCACGAATATGACGCCAACCGCGATCTGGTCCGCTGGATGCGCGACGCCAATGTGAACCGTAGCGAAACGCGGAAGCTCCGCTTTATCAGCTTCGATGTATCGGGAACGCCGCAGAACCGGCTGGCCGAACGCGGCGTTGATACGCCGCTGCGCGAGGCGCTTTCCTTTCTGGAACGTGTCGATCCGGACGCCGCGGCGGAATTCGACACGCGGCTTGAACCGATCCTGCCGGCGCTGTTCTGGGATCTGGCCGGTGCGATGTGCATTGCGGAAGGCGGGCCGTGGTGCGCCGAAGTGCCGGAGGCCGACCGCGCCGCGCTGGCGACGCAGCTTCAATATTCCAGCCTGACCGCCGCCGAGCGTGATTTGCTGACCGCCGCCATCGCCGACCTGATTGCGCGGATCGAGCAATATCCGCTGGCCTATGAAGCCGCCAGTTCGCCGGAAGACTATGCATGGGGCCTGCGCGCCGCCATTGCCGCGCGCCAGACCGACGCCTTTTTGCGCGCGGCGGTTCCGGCCGGCTGGTCGCCCGATCAGGGTCCGGCGTTTGGCGATGGCGCGCAGGAAGGACGCTCGCGCGCCATGGCCGATAATATGGAATGGATTCTGGAACGGCTGGGAAACGACGCGAAAATTCTGGTCTTCGCATCCCGTTTTCATATCGCCACGGCGCCCATCCGCGCTGGCGATGGCGACCCGGTCCTGCCCTTCGGCGCCGAAATGAAAGCGCGCCACGGCGACGATTGGGTCGGCGTCGCCAATATGGTCGCGGAGGGCGATACCGCCTGCAATATGCAGATGGTGCTGCCGGTCCCAAGACCGCGCGCGACATCGCTGGACGGGATGCTGGCCCGGATCGGGGTTCCGCACTTCTATCTGGACATGCGCGCCGCGCCACCGAACGTCGCCGAATGGCTTCGTCAGCCGCAGGGATTTCAGGCGGGCGGCGTGCAGACCACGGTTCCGGCGGAGGCGTTCGACATTTTCTTCTATACGGGAACGGTCAGAGAAGCCTGTCCGATCCATCCGGACGCGGTGCGCGTGCCGCTTCCGCCCGGCTTTGAGGATTAACGATGGGGGCGCGCATGAAATTTTCAGCAAGACAGGCTGTTTCCGCCATTCTCGCGATTGTGGCCCTGATGCTGGCTCCGCCCGCGCTGGCGCAGGAGGATACGCAGCGCGCGGCGGACGAGGCGGCGATCATCGCCACGGCGCTGGACTATATCGAGGGCTGGTATGACGGCGACGCGGCGCGCATGGAGCGGGCGCTGCATCCCGAACTGGCCAAGCGCATCGTCATCACCGACCCCGATACCGGCCGCTCGATCCTGGATCATATGGGGGCGATGAGTCTGGTGCAGGACACACGCGCGGCCTATGGCGCGAGCACGCCGGAGGAGATCCGGCACAAGGACGTGACCATCCTCGACATGCATGGAAACGCCGCCAGCGCGCGCATCTATGCGTCGCGCTGGGTCGATTATCTGCACATGGCGAAATGGGACGGCGAGTGGAAAATCGTCAACGTGCTGTTCGAGCTGCACCCGGAACAAGAATAGGAGTTTCCGACATGTATATCGCCGGACTCGTGACTCCCGTGCCGGAGGACCGGATGGACGCCTATCGCGAATGGGCCGAGAACGGAGCGAAGGTTTTCAAACGATACGGGTGCATCGAGGTCGTCGAGGCGTGGGAGGACAATGTTCCTGACGGCAAGCGCACCGATTTCCGCCGCGCCGTCGATGCGCAGCCGGGAGAGAAAATCGTGTTCACCTGGCAGGTCTGGCCCGACAGGGAGCGCTTCTACGAGGCCGAGGCGAGAATGCACGCCGATGGCGTTCTGGAGACGGCGGCGGAGATTCCGTTCGACGCCGGCCGCCTGATCTGCGGCTGCTTTGCGCCGGTCTTCACGATGGGACGCGAATAAGCGGGCGATTCAGTACGCCATTTCGCGGAAGATCGGATCGACGTCGCCGCCCCATTCGCCGTGATAGAGGTCCAGCAGATGGTCGGCCGGCGCGCGGCCGCTGTCTGCGATTTCCTCCAGCCCGGTCAGGAAGACCGCCTCGTCCTCGCCCTTTTCGTTCAGCCGCGCCCGCGCGCGCAGTCCGGCCTTGGCGAGGCCCAGCGCCTCCAGCGCCAGATCGCGCACGGCGCGGCCGCGGAACGGCGTGCGCAGCGCCGTCTTCGCCACGCCGCGCCGCATCTGCTCGCGCTCCTCCGCGGTCCAGTCCTTCACCATGTCCCACGCGGCGGAAAGCGCATCGGAATCATAGAGGATGCCGGTCCAGAAGGCCGGCAGCGCGCACAGGCTGGCCCAGTTACCTGCGTCCGCCCCGCGCATTTCCAGAAAGGTCTTCAGCCGCACTTCGGGGAAGATGGTGGAAAGATGCGTCTCCCAGTCGCCCAGAGTCGGCTTTTCGCCGGGCAGTTGCGGCAAGGCGCCATCCAGAAAGGCGCGGAAGCTCTCGCCGCTGACATCAATCAGCGCGCCATCGCGCACGACAAAATACATCGGCGCGTCCAGCGCAAAGTCCACATAGCGCTCGAAACCGAATCCGTCCTCGAATGCGAAAGGCAGCATGCCGGTGCGCAAAGCGTCGGTGTCACTCCAGATATGGGCGCGCCAGGAACGGTATCCGTTCGGCTTTCCTTCGGTGAAGGGCGAATTGGCGAACAGCGCCGTGGCGATGGGTTGCAGCGCGAGGCTGACGCGCATTTTCAGCGCCATGTCCGCCTCGTCCAGAAAATCCAGATTGGCCTGCACCGTGGCGGTGCGGAACATCATGTCGAGGCCAAGGCCGCCCACCTTCGGCATATAGGCCTTCATGATGCGATAGCGCGTCTTTGGCATCACCGGCATGTCTTCGCGCCGCCATGTGGGCGTGAAGCCGAGGGCGAGGAATCCGGCGCCGCTTGCATCGGCCACTTCGCGCACTTCGCGCAGATGCTGGCCGACCTCCGTGCAGGTCTGGTGGATGGTTTCCAGTGGGGCGCCGGAAAGCTCGAACTGGCCGCCCGGCTCCAGGCTGATCGAGGCGCCGTCCTTTTTCAGGCCGATAGGATTATCGCCTTCGCGCACGGGATCCCAGCCGAAGCGCGTCAGCCCTTCCAGCACGC
>JBJHDH010000012.1:0-75172 GCA_050486445.1 Euryhalocaulis sp. | reverse complement strand
CCTCACCGCCTTCGGCGGTCCCCTCCCCCCGTGAACGGGGGGAGATCAACCGCGCCCTCATTACCGCTTCTCAATCCAGCGCCGATTGGCCTTCCCGTCCCGGGGCGCTAGGCTGTACGTAAATCCATCACGCTCGGGGGAATCGACATGATCCAGAGACACAGGACTGCAATGTTTGGCGCCGCGGCGGGCGCCGTTCTGGCGCTGGGCCTTTCCGCCTGCGGCGACCAGAGCGCGACGACCGCCCAGGCGCCGGACGCCGCCCATGATGCGGGGCATGACGCCGCCGCGGACCCCGATTCGCTGCGGATCGCGGCGCCGCCCGGCGCATCGGTGTTTTTCGTCAATCTGGCCGATGGCGACAGGGTCAGCAGCCCGGTCATCATCCGGTTCGGCGTCAGCGGCATTGATGTGGTGGAGGCCGGCGACCAGACGCCGGGCACAGGCCACCACCACCTCCTGGTCAATGTCACGCTGGACGATCTGGACCTGGAATGGCCGATCCCGACCGACGACCAGCATCTGCATTACGGCCAGGCCCAGACCGAGGCGGTGGTCGAGCTGCCGGCGGGGATCAATACGCTGCAACTGGTGATGGGCGACTGGACGCATATCCCGCACGACCCGCCGGTGGCCTCGGAGGTCATCACGGTGATTGTGGAATAGGTCCGGCCTGATCCGAACGTGAAAAGGGCGGCGCATTGCGCCGCCCTCTCTTTTTGCAAGCGCTTTCGCGTCGCTCCTATTTCATCGCGGCTTTCAGATTGGCGTCGACGGCGTCGAGGAAGCCTTCGGTGGTAAGCCAGGACTGGTCGTCGCCCACGAGCAGCGCCAGATCCTTGGTCATCTTGCCGGATTCGATGGTGCGGATGACGGACGCCTCCAGCGCGTCGGCGAAGCCGATCAGGTCGGCATTATTGTCCTGCCGCCCGCGGAAGCGCAGCCCGTTCGACCACGCATAGATTGAGGCGGTGGAATTGGTGCTGGTCGGCTCGCCGCGCTGCCATGCGCGGTAGTGCCGGGTAACGGTGCCGTGCGCGGCCTCCGCCTCCACGGTGTTTCCGTCCGGCGTCATCAGCACGCTGGTCATCAGGCCGAGCGAGCCAAAGCCCTGCGCCGCCATGTCGGACTGCACGTCGCCGTCATAGTTCTTGCACGCCCAGACATAGCCGCCGTTCCATTTCAGCGCGCTGGCCACCATGTCGTCGATCAGCCGGTGTTCGTAGGTGAGGCCGGCCTCTTTGAACTTGCCGGTGAACTCTTCATCGAAAACCTTTTGGAACAGATCCTTGAAGCGGCCGTCATAGGCTTTGACGATGGTGTTCTTGGTGGAGAGATAGAGCGGCAGGCCGCGTTGCAGGCTGTAATTCATGCTGGCGCGGGCAAAGTCGATGATCGACTCGTCGGTATTGTACATCGCCATGGCGACGCCGGAGCCGTCGAAATCGAACACCTCGCGCTCGATAGTCTGCGAGCCGTCGGCGGACTCCCATGTCAGTTTCAGCTTGCCGGGGCCCGGGATCAGATAGTCGGTGGCGCGATACTGGTCGCCGAACGCGTGGCGGCCGATGACGAAGGCCTGGGTCCAGCCCGGCACCAGACGCGGCACGTTCTTCACCACGATGGGTTCGCGGAAGATCACGCCGCCCAGAATATTGCGGATCGTGCCGTTGGGGCTGCGATACATGCGCTTAAGGCCGAATTCCTCCACCCGCACCTCGTCCGGCGTGATGGTGGCGCATTTGACGCCGACGCCGTATTTGCGGATGGCGTGGGCGGCGTCGACGGTGATCTGGTCGTCGGTCTCGTCGCGCTTCTGGATCGAAAGGTCGTAATATTCCAGATCGACATCGAGATAAGGCAGGATCAGTTTTTCCTTGATGAGCGCCCAGATGATGCGGGTCATCTCGTCGCCGTCGATATCGACGACCGGGGTCGCCACCTTGATCTTCGCCATCGCTGATACTGTCCCTGGCCCCTGGAGTAGTGTGCGCGGTGGATAACAGACCGGACCCCGAAGCGAAAGTCACGGCGCCGCGTGTGCGAACGCCGGAGCCCGCCCCCGCCATCGTGCTGGCGCGGCCCCAGATGGGCGAGAATATCGGCGCGGCGGCGCGCGCGATGGCCAATTTCGGCCTTGCCGACCTGCGCATCGCCAGCCCGCGCGACGGCTGGCCCAATGAGCGGGCGGATTCGCTGGCCGCGGGCGGAATCGGCGTGATCCGCGCCGCGCGCGTGGCGGAGGATTTCGCCGGCTGCGTCGCCGACCTGACGCTGGTCTTCGCCGCTACGGCGCGGCCGCGCGAGCTGGAAAAGCCGGCCTTGACCCCGCGCGAGGCGATGGCGCGGGCGCGGGCGGAGATCGCGCGCGGCGGCCGCCCCGGCTTTCTGTTCGGGGCTGAGGCGTCCGGCCTTTCCAACGCCGAACTGGCGCCAGCGGCCGCCATTGTCTCCATTCCGGTGGACGCGGCGTGCCCGTCGCTGAATCTGGCGCAGGCCGTCGCGGTGATCGCCTATGAATGGCGCGCGGGCGAGGCGGCGCCGGATATGTTCGCGGAGTCCCGCGCGCGCGCGCCGCTGGCGGAGGTGGATGGGCTGACGGCCCAGCTTGAAACGGCGCTGGACGCCGCCGGTTATTTCTTCCCGCCGGAAAAGTCAGAGACGATGCGCCTGAACCTGCGCGCCATGTTCGCGCGCGGCGATTTCACCGTGGAGGAGGTGCGTTCGCTGCGCGGCGCGGTGAAGGCGCTGACCGAAGGCCCCCGGCGTAAAGTCTGACGGAAAGAGCGCGCCGCGCGCGCGTCAGTTTTCGATATTGATCTCGCCGTCCTGCTCGATTCGCAGATCGCCTTCCGGCGTGTTGATTTCGACCACCGGCTCCTCGCGGCAGGCGGCGGCCAGACCGGCAAGGCCAAGCATTCCGGCGGCGGCGAGGGCTTTGACGAAGGCGGACATCGGCGTCTCCTGTCTGCGCGGGAGAGCTTTCCCGCGCGCAGGTAACCCGCTGCTGCCGCCGCCGGTTCCGCCCCGGGTTTGCAGTTCGCGCTCTCTTCAGGCGACTGAAATCAGCGCGCCGCCATCGCCGCCTGATTGTATTCGTCTTTCGTATTTTATAATTGTCTTCATACTGGCCGCGCTGGCGGGATGCGGATGGCGGGGGGTATGATGAATCTGGTTTCGCTTTTTTTCTCGCTCTCGGGCCGGATCGGACGCGCACAATGGTGGCTTGGCTTTGTCGTTATCATGGCCGTCGTCTTTGTCAGCGCGTGGATCGTATACCCGGAACCTTTCTCCTTCGAATCGCCGCGGTTGCCGTCGAGCCTTGCCTATAACGTCCTTATGCTCCTCCTGTTCTGGCCGAGCATGGCCATCACCTGGAAGCGTTTGCAGGATCGCAACTGGCCAGCATGGGTTCCGCCTGCGCTCGCCATCATCATCCTGCCCTCGTATGTGGGGCCGTTTTTCGGTGCGTTCTGGGACTTGGACCGCATGGCGACGGGCGCCGGCCCGGTTCATGAAACCGTGTATTTCTGGTTGATGTTGCTGGTCAGCCTGTGGCTGCTTGTCGATAACGGCTTCCTCAGGGGGACCAGCGGTCCGAACCGCTACGGGCCGGACCCTGTTGCCAAAGCGGTCCCAGCCTGAGAAGCCGCGCCCTCAGCTTTCCGGCAGAGGGATGTGCTCGCTCTCGCCCGGCGGCAAAGTGAAGCGCCCGGC
Organism: Euryhalocaulis sp.; assembly: GCA_050486445.1. Taxonomy (GTDB): domain Bacteria; phylum Pseudomonadota; class Alphaproteobacteria; order Caulobacterales; family Maricaulaceae; genus Euryhalocaulis. The sequence continues at coordinate 71,455 of JBJHDH010000012.1, read as the reverse complement.
TTCGGGAAAACCGCTGGCCGCCGCCGCCGCCCAGTCGCGCTTGGCGGCCTCGATCTTCTCCCGGCTGCTGGAGACCAGATTCCACCAGATGGTGCGCCGGCCGGGCGCGGCGCCGCCCAGCAGCATCAGCCGGCAGGCGGTGACCGCCTCCACCGCGCCCGCATCATTGTCGCGCAGGGCGATCATGTGATGCGGCCCGAACGCATCGCCGCCGATTTGCACCTGGCCCTCGACAACATAGACGGCGCGCTCGCCAAGATCGGGCGGCAGTTCGATGCGCGCCCCGGCCTCAAGATCGGCCTGGAGATAGAAAAGCGGCGACAAAGTGCGCGCTGGCGACGTCTCGCCGAAGGCCGAACCGGCGATCAGGATCATGCGCGCGCCATCGCGCTCGATCACCGGCATGCCGCCGGCCGGGTAGTGATCGAAGCTGGGCGTGCAGTCTTCATGCTCATCGGGCAGGGCGACCCAGGACTGGATGCCGTGCAGGCGATGTCCGCGTGCGCGCATGTCCGCGCCGGTGCGTTCCGAATGCACGATGCCGTTTCCCGCGGTCATCCAGTTCATCGCGCCCGGCAGGATTTCGAGATCGAAGTCCAGCGAATCGCGGTGATGCATCCCGCCCTCGAACAGCCAGGTGATGGTGGCGAGGCCAATATGCGGATGCGGGCGCACGTCCACGCCCGCGCCCGGCGCGAAATCGGCCGGGCCGATATGGTCGAAGAAAATAAACGGCCCGACCATGCGCCGCCCGGGCGAGGGCAGCACGCGGCGCACCGAAAATCCGCCCAGATCGTGCTCCTTGGGCGTGATGACACATGCGCCGGGACCGTCGCCGGGAAGCGGCGTCTGGTCAGGATCGGTTTCTCCGGGATAGCGGGACATGGCGGCTCCTTTTCCCTGACTGGCGGAAACGGGGCGGCCAGCCTGTTGAACCAGTTTAACCTGTTGAACCAACTTGCGCCAAAGGCGCTTGTCCACAGCAAGACGCCCGTCTAGGGTCGCCGCGCCGCAAGGGGCAGGGCGGCGGTTTTCGGCGTCATAACCAGTGGACGCGTCGACTTTTCACCGTTTTGATGACCGATCTCAAACGCACCTATCTCGACTTCGAGCGGCCGATCGCCGAGATCGAGGCAAAGATTGAGGAACTGGAATCCACTGTGGGGTCCGGGGCCAGCGGCGTGGACGCGGCGGAAGAGATCGGAAAACTGCGCGCCAAGGCGCGGGAACAGCTCGAAAAAACCTATTCCAGCCTGACGGCTTGGCAGAAGACGCAGGTGGCGCGCCATCCCGGCCGGCCGCATTTCGTGGATTATCAGGCCTCGCTGATCGAGATGTTCACCGAACTGGCCGGCGATCGCGGCTTTGGCGAGGATCCGGCCATTGTCGGCGGACTGGGCTGGATTGGCGCCTCGCCGGTGGTGGTGCTGGGCCACGAGAAGGGGCGCGACACTGCCTCGCGCGTGCGTCACAATTTCGGCATGGCGCGGCCGGAAGGCTATCGCAAGGCGGTGCGCCTGATGGATCTGGCCGACCGCTTTGGCGCGCCGGTGGTGACGTTCGTTGATACGGCCGGCGCCTATCCCGGCAAGGGCGCGGAGGAGCGCGGCCAGGCCGAGGCCATCGCCCGCTGCACCGAACGCTGTCTGACGCTGGGCGTGCCGCTGGTCGCGGTGGTGACGGGCGAGGGCGGCAGCGGCGGCGCCGTGGCCATCGCCGCCGCCAATTCGGTGGTGATGCTGGAGCATTCGATCTATTCGGTAATTACGCCGGAGGGTTGCGCTTCGATCCTGTGGCGTGACTCGGCCAAGGCTGAGGAGGCGGCGGAGGCGATGAAAATCACCGCCGCCGATCTGCAGGCGCTGAAAATCATCGACCGCGTGGTGAAAGAACCTGTCGGCGGCGCGCATCGCGATCCCGCCGCCACAATGCGCCGGGTCGGCGAGGCGGTGCGGCAGGAGCTGAAACAGTTCGCCGCCATGAATCCCGACCAGCTCCGCGCCCAGCGCCGCGATCGCTTCCTCGCCATCGGCCGGGGCGAAGTGGGGCTGTAGAGCCGCCCCTTCCGCCGGGCGCGCTGCCTGTCCTATTCTGCGCGCGGGACTCGTGCGGGATTCAGAGAGGGGGACGGGGAATGAGACTGCTGCTGGTGTCGCTGATGGCCGGGTCGCTGCTCGTCCTGCTGATCCGTCTGCCCGCGGACCTGATGGCTCTCGAATTCGCCGCCGAACGATTGTTCCTGCGCGCGCCGGAAGCCGGGATTGCGCCGGAAACCGCGCAGATGCTGGCGGAGAACGCCTCGCTTGCCTACGGGCTAGGCGGCGCGATGGCGCTGCTGGTGCTGTTTGTCGGCGGGCTGGCGGCGCTTGGCCGCCGGGCGGAGAGCCGCGCCCAGGCCATGACGCCTGGCCGCCCGCGGACGGAGGGTAAAAACGGCGGCGCCCGCTGGCGGCCCCGTATCAATCCCTATGCGCAAAAGCTGGAAACCCCCGCGGCGCCGCGGAAGATCGCGGAGGCCCACCCCCGGCGCGCGCCGAAAGCGGTAATCTCCCCCCGTAGCGTAGCGTACGGGGGGAGTGGCCGGGCAAAGCCCGGACGAGGGGGGCGAGTGCGCCCCGCTTTTTAATATTTAAGCTGGGTCCGCCCCCTCCACCACGCTGCGCCCCAGCCATCGCCCAAGGGGCGATGGCGTTCATCACTCAAAATGCCTTCGCATTTTGTCCGCTACGCGGACCGCTCTTCACCCCCTCCCCCGTAAACGGGGGAGGATCACCCAGAGATCAGACGTTCGCTGTCACCGCGCCGTGGCAGTGCTTGTATTTGCGGCCGGAGCCGCAAGGGCAGGGCGCGTTGCGCGGCGTGCGGCTCCAGTCGGCGGCGCCGGCTGGCGCGCCGGCGCGCATGGGGCCCGCCCCCGGCGCAGGAGGCGCGGATGTATCCGCCATTTCGTTGCGCCCGGTCAGCGGGTCCAGATGGGTTGCACGCATCTGCGGGGGCGGGGTGGGCGCGGGCGGCGGCTCTGCCAGACGGATATTCATCAGCATGCGCGTCACCTTTTCGCGCAGTCCGGTCAACAGAGACTCGAACAGCGAGAAAGCCTCGGTCTTGAACTCGTTCAGCGGGTCGCGCTGGCCATAGCCGCGCAGGCCGATGACGCTGCGCAGATGATCCAGCTCGCGCAAATGCTCGCGCCAGGATTCGTCGATGGTGCGCAGCAGAAGCTGCTTTTCCAGCCGCCGCATCAGGTCGGGACCGACGCTGGCGGCTTTTTCCGCATAGGCGCGGTCCGCCGCGTCGGTCAGGCGGATAATGATCTCCTCGTCGGCGATGCCTTCCTCGGCCGCCCATTCGGGCAGCGGCACGTCGAGCGCGAAGACGCGCTTCACCGCTTCGTCCAGGCCCTCGATGTCCCATTTGTCTGAATAGACGTTCGGCGGGATGTGGCGGGTGACCAGATCCTCCACCGCCTGATGGCGCATGTCTCGCACCACTTCGTCGACGTCGTCGTCGGTCATGAACTCGATGCGCTGCTCGAAGATCGCCTTGCGCTGGTCGTTCATCACGTCGTCGTATTTCAGCAGGTTCTTGCGGACTTCGAAGTTCCGCTGCTCGACCTTGCGCTGCGACGTTTCCAGCGCCTTGGACATCCAGGGGTGCTGGATCGCCTCGCCGACCTTCATGCCGAACGTGCGCATGATGCCGTCCAGACGCTCCGGCGCGAAGATGCGCAGCAGATCGTCTTCCAGGCAGACATAGAATTTGGCGCGGCCCGGATCGCCCTGACGGCCCGAGCGGCCGCGCAACTGGTTGTCGATGCGCCGGCTTTCGTGGCGCTCGGTGCCCAGAACATAGAGCCCGCCGGCATCCAGCACCTGACGTTTTTTCTCCGCGATCTCGGCCTGGAGCCGGGCGCGGGTTTCGCGAATCCGGTCTTCCGAAGGCTCGCGCCCGGCGGCGGCTTCCGCCTCCAGCCAGTCGGCGAGCCGCATATCCACATTGCCGCCGAGCTGGATGTCGGTGCCCCGGCCGGCCATGTTGGTGGCCACGGTGATCGCGCCCGGATGGCCGGCCTCGGCGACGATGCGCGCCTCGCGCTCGTGATGCCGGGCGTTCAGCACCTCGTGCGGGATCGGCAGCATTTTCAGCATTTCGGGCAAGGTGTGCTTGCGCGCGACCGGCGCATCCTTGGCGCCCTTTTCGCCCTCGGCGGGATGCGTGGCGGGATAGAGGTCGCCCAGCACTTCGCGGAAGGTCTTTTTGTCGCTCATCAGGCGCGACAGCACTTCGGACTTTTCAATGGACACCGTGCCGACCAGAACCGGCTGGCCGCGTTCATGGCAGTCCACCAGATCGTCGATGATGGCGGCGTATTTTTCCGCCGCGGTGCGATAGACTTCATCCTCCTCGTCGCGCCGGGCGACCGGCACGTTGGTCGGGATATCGACCACGCTCAGCTTGTAGATGCTTTCGAATTCCGACGCCTCTGTCGCCGCAGTGCCGGTCATGCCGGCCAGTTTCCCGTAGAGGCGGAAATAGTTCTGAAAGGTGATGGAGGCCAGCGTCACGTTCTCGGGCTGGATATCGACATTTTCCTTGGCCTCGATGGCCTGGTGCAGACCTTCGCTGAGCCTGCGTCCTTCCATCATCCGGCCGGTGAACTCGTCGATGAGCACCACCTTGTTGTCCTTGACGATATATTCCTTGTCGCGCGCATAGAGCGTGTGCGCGCGCAACGCCTGATTGACGTGGTGCACGATCGAGACATTGGCGATGTCATAAAGATCGGTTTCGATGACGCCGTGTTCTTTCAGAAGCTGCTCGATATGCTCGTTGCCGTCCTCGTTCAGAATGACAGAGCGCGCCTTTTCGTCGATGTCGTAATCGCCTTCGTTCAGAAGCGGGATCAGCGCATCGATGGTGCGATAGGTGTCGGAACGGTCGTCTGTGGGGCCGGAGATGATGAGCGGCGTGCGCGCCTCGTCGATCAGGATGGAGTCCACCTCGTCGACGATGGAATAGTGGTGACCGCGCTGGGCCATATCCTCCAGCGCGTATTTCATATTGTCGCGCAGATAGTCGAAACCAAGCTCGTTATTGGTGGCGTAGGTGATGTCGGCGCGGTAGGCGTCCTTGCGCTGCGCATCGTCCATCCCGTGAACGATGCAGCCGACCGAAAGCCCGAGAAAGCGATAGACCGCGCCCATCCATTCGGCGTCGCGGCTGGCCAGATAGTCGTTCACCGTGACGATATGCACGCCTTTGGCGGGCAGGGCGTTCAGATAGGCGGCCAGGGTGGCGACCAGCGTTTTGCCCTCGCCGGTCTTCATCTCTGCGATCTGGCCCTGATGCAGAACCATGCCGCCGACAAGCTGCACATCGAAATGACGCATGCCCAGCGTGCGTTTGGCCGCCTCGCGCACCGCGGCGAACGCCTCGGGCAGCAGGGCGTCCAGTTTCTCGCCCTTTTCCAGCCGCTGGCGGAATTCCGCGGTTTTCGCCCGGACCTCGTCGTCGCTGAGCGCCTCGAAAGACGGTTCCAGCGCATTGATCTTCTCGACCTGGGGGCGCATGGCGCGGACCACACGCTCGTTTGAAGAGCCGAGAACTTTCCGGACGATGTTCAGCATTGCGGGCAATCTTAAAGGAAGCGGGCCGGTACAGCCGGAACCCTGCAGGAAATGGGGAAGCCGTCAGACAGACGGCCTCGACACAAGCCTGAGGCTCACTTAAGAGCGGGTCGCCGGAGTGTCAACGAAACGGCCCCGGGGCGCATCATGCAGCCATTCCGCCAAATTCGTCGCATTCCCGCCGCTATCGCGGCAGGGATCGTTTTGGTGGCGCTGGCGCTGCTGATCCTGGCGCCGCGCCTGCGCCCGGACGATGTCTCCGCCGTGGCCGATATTCCGCCGCTGGCCGGGGCGGAGGGTCAGGTGGCCGCCCTGGTGGGGGGCGAGCCGATCTATGTCTATGATATTGTTCGTGAAGCCGTGGCGCAGGGCGTGGGCGGGCAGGGCGCGCGCCTGGCCCCTGGCGAGGAAGCCTATGACCGCGTGCTGAACGAGCTGATCGACCAGAAGCTGCTGGCGCAGGCGGCGGCGGCGAGGCGCCTGGACGCCACGCCCGAGGCGCGCCGCCGGCTGGAAACCGCGCGCGAGCGTATTCTGGGCAATGTGCTGCTGGAGGCCGAGGTCGGCCGCGTCGTCACCGACGAGGCGATCCGCCGCATGTATGACGAACAGGTGCGGCTGGTGGAAATGGGCGACGAGGTGCGCGCCCGGCACATTCTGGTCGAATCGCGGCAGGAAGCGGCGGCCCTGCGCCAGCGCATCCTGGGCGGTGAGGATTTCGTGGCGCTGGCCTTCGCCTATTCGCTGGACGAGCCGACGCGGCTGGAGGGTGGCGATCTTGGCTATGTGACCGCCGATGTGCTGCCGGGGCCGCTGGCCACCGCCGCCTATGCCACGCCGGTGGGCTCGGTCTCGGCGCCGGTGGAAAGCAATCTGGGCTGGCATATCGTGCAGGTGCTGGACCGCCGCGCCTCCGAACGCCCCGGCTTCGAGGCGCTGCGCCCGCGCGTGGTGCGCTTTATGACATTCGATGCGATTCAGACGCTGCTGGCGCGGCTGCGCGCAGGGGCGCAGATCGAAATCCTGACGCCGGACCTGCCGGAGACTGGCGCCGCCGCCTCTGGCCCGATCGCGGATTTTCTCAATCCCGGCCCGGCCAACCCCGCCGCCAATCTGCCGGACGATCTGGACGGGCTCGATCCCGCTTCCGATCCACTGCCGGATGCTCCATCCAGCGGAGCGGCCAGTCCCGCGCCCGGCCCGATTCAATGAGCGAGCGCGACCGCATCGCCCTTGCGCCGCCGGCGCCCGCCGCGCCACTTCCTGCCGCGCCGGCGGCGGAGACGCGCCTGATGCTGGTGGTCGCTGTGGCGCTGCTCGATCCCGACGGGCGCGTGCTGATTACGCGCAGACCCGAAGGCAAGCCGATGGCCGGGCTGTGGGAGTTTCCCGGCGGCAAGGTGGAGCCGGGCGAGACGCCGGAGCGCGCGGCGCTGCGTGAATTGTGGGAAGAGCTGGGCGTGGAGCCATGCCGGGGCTGTCTTCAGGCCTTCGCGTTTTCAAGCTGTCCCAACGGCGATATGCATCTGCTGATGCCGCTCTATCTGTGCCGGCGCTGGGACGGGCTGGCGCGTCCGCTGATCGGTCAGGAACTGGCCTGGGTCACGCCGGCGCATCTCACAGATTATTCAATGCCGCCGGCCGATGTGCCGCTGGCTGTCGAGCTGCGTGATCGTCTGGGCTGAATTTTTCTCCCGTGGGCGTCCCCGGCTTCTCACCCGATGGGAAGAAGCAGATAGGCCACAATCAGGTAGCCAATAACGGCGGGGAGCATGGTCAGCGCCATGCCGAACGCGCGCCCTTTGGCTCCGCGCTTGTAGCCGGCGAAAAACAACACCCGGCCAATGACAAACAGGACGGCCGCGACAGGAAGAAGCGCCATCCATTGTCCCCCGGCGGACGCGGCCAGAGCGAAATAGAACGCGCCGGCCAGGACCGTCTGCTCCAGCGTGTTTTGCAAAAAGGCCGCCTTGACCGCCAGCTTCTCGCTGGGCGGGCCCGCAGCCTGACCGCCAATATCATCTATTGAAAAACGCCGGGCTGTCGAAACCATCATGATCGCGACAAGCAGAACCAGACCCGGAACAGCCCAGCAAAGAGCCGCGAACGCAAAGCGCTCTGGCAACGCCTCTGGCAATTCAGCGATGGCGGGAGCGAACAGCCAGGCGGCGATATACGCCGCCACTGTGACGATAAAGGCGGCGGCGGAGTTTCGGCGGATCGCCTGCTCCTCTTTCGTCATGTCGATTTCGTGAGGCTGTCTCTTGTAGCCGTGCTGCGCCATCGCTCCCTCGCCTGCTCAATTTATTCAGCGTCAGCGCGGGTTCAAACGCTGTTTCGGAATGCGGATTGCGCCGCCAGTGCGGCAAGGATCAGAATTCGCATGGCCGGCCGATGGCGGCGAGACCTTCGGCGAGCAGATCGCCCAGCAGAGGCTGGCCCAGAAGATAGTCCGCCGTGGGGCCTTCGTGCCGGCGGCGCGCTTCGGTTTTGGCTTTTGCGAACTCTCCGGCCTCGTAATCGCCGCGTCCGATCCAGGCCAGCGCCACCAGCTCTGCCTGTTCTTCTTCATTCATGGCGCCGATCTCGGCGCGGATCACCTCTTCGATGGAATCGTTCGGCGAGTTCTGAAGCGTGTCGGTGAAGCCGATGTCTTCTTCATCGGAATCGGAGGCGTTCGATCCGGAATCGGGGTCGACCAGACCGGATTTTCCGTCGAACTGCCGAATCTGCAGGATCAGGCCGCATACGGTCTCGGGATTCAGTTCCATGCCATTCGTCTCCGCTGCCGGGTCAGCAACGTTTATGGCCGGGGGAAGGTTCAGCCCCGGAGGGGGATCAACGGGTGGCGTCCGGCGCCGCTGATCCCCTTGGCGTCCGCCGCCGCGCGCGTTAAAGCCAGCGCCTTCCGCAACCCGAAACGAGCCCCCGAAAGTTATCCCCATGGCCGCAGAGCTTGTCCTTTCCGAGACCATCCAGCGGGTTCAGCCCTCGGCCACCATGGTCATCACCCAGCGCGCACGCGAGCTGAAGGAAAAGGGCGAAAACGTCATTTCGCTATCGGTGGGCGAGCCGGATTTCGACACGCCGGACCATATCAAGGCGGCGGCGGTGGAGGCGATTGCGCGCGGCGAGACCAAATACACCGCCGTGGACGGAATTCCCGAGCTGAAACAGGCAATTGTCGACAAATTCCGGCGGGAGAACGGGCTCGATTACAAGACGAACGAGGTGAATGTCTCGCCCGGCGGCAAGGCGGTGCTGTGGAATGCGCTGCTGGCCACGCTCAATCCGGGCGACGAGGTGGTCGTGCCCGCGCCCTATTGGGTCTCCTATCCCGACATGGCGGCGATGGCGGGCGGAACGCCGGTCTTCGCCGAGGCGGGCGACGATCTGGGCTTCAAGCTGCCGCCGGCGGCGCTGGAGGCCGCCATCACGCCCCGGACCAAATGGCTGATCCTGAATTCGCCCTCCAACCCGACCGGCGCGGTCTATACGGCGGACGAGCTGGCGGGTCTGGCCGAAGTGCTGCGCCGCCATCCCCAGGTCTGGGTGATGACCGACGACATGTACGAGCATCTTCTCTACACGGCGGGCGAGGGGATCAACCGGCCTTTCGCCACCATCGCCCAGGTCGCGCCCGACCTGAAAGAGCGCACGCTGACCGTCAATGGCGTGTCGAAAGCCTTCGCCATGACCGGCTGGCGCATCGGCTATGCGGCGGGGCCGAAGAGACTGATCGACGCCATGTGCAAGATTGGCGGCCAGACCACGTCCAATCCCTGCTCCATCGCGCAATGGGCGGCGGTCGCCGCGCTGAACGGTCCGCTGGATTTTCTGGAGGACTGGAAAAAGAGCTTCGTCGCGCGCCGCGATCTGGTGGTCGCCGGTCTGAACGCGGCCGAGGGCCTGACCTGCCTGACGCCGGACGGCGCGTTTTACGCCTATCCCAATTGCGGCGGCTGTATCGGCAAGACCGCGCCCAACGGCGAAAAGATCGAGACCGATACGGATTTTGTCGCGGCGCTGCTGGCCTGCGAGAAAGTGGCGGCGGTGCCCGGCTCGGCCTTCGGACTCGCGCCCTATTTCCGCGTGTCCTACGCTACGTCCACCGCTGTGCTGGAAGACGCGATGGCGCGCATCCAGCGTTTCTGTTCGCAACTGAGCTGAACCAACCCGATTTGACCTGAGCCGCCCGTGCAGCCCGGATTATCGCAGCCGCCGTTCCAGATCGTCGCCAGCGCCATGGGCCTGCTGAGCCCGGCGGAGATGGATTCGCTGATTGCCGGTCCCGGCCAGGCCATCGCAGGGGCGAGGCTGGGAACCGGCGGGTCGGATACGCGCATCCGCCGCTCGCAGACGGTTTTCCTGAAGCCGGACGAGCATCGCTGGCTCTATGACCGGCTGTGGGACGGAGCGCGGGATTTCAACCAGAACTGTTTCGGGGTCGAGATCACGGGCATCCGCGATCATATCCAGCTCGCGCGTTACGACGCATCGGATCAGGGCTTTTATGACTGGCACATGGATTTCGGCCCGCCGGCGCTGGGGCGGAAAATCTCCATCTCGGTCCAGCTTTCCGACCCCGCCGACTATGATGGCGGCGATCTGGAATTCTCATTCGGCGCGCGGACGCAGACGGCCGAACGGACGCGCGGCATGACCATCGCCTTTCCCAGCTTCGCCATTCATCGCGTGACGCCGGTGACGCGCGGCGTGCGCTGGAGCCTGGTCGCCTGGGTGGCCGGACCGCGCTGGCGGTAAAAAAGCCTTGTTGCGATAGGGAACTTCTATCGTCCGATAAGGATTTCATTGCGCGCGCGGCTTGATTTACGGCAATGCGCGCCGATCTGGGATAAGGTGAATTCCCGCCACACCCGACGGAGACCGGACGATGGAAATCAATATCGGCATCAAGGAATCAGACCGCGAGCAGATCGCCGAACAGCTCCAGGTTCTGCTGGCCGACACCTATTATCTCTATTTCAAGACGCACGCCTATCACTGGAACGTCACCGGCCCGCGATTCCAGCCGTTGCACGCGATTTTCGATCAGCAGTACAACGAGCTGTGGACCGCGACCGACGAGATCGCGGAGCGTATCCGTTCGCTGGGCTTCAATGCGCCGATTGGCTGGAGCGACATTGAGCGGCGCACCCAGCTTTCCGAAGATCACAGCGTGCCCTCGGCCAACCAGATGATCGCCAATCTGGTGAAGGGGCACGAGGCGATCTCGCGCACCGCCAAGAAGGTCGTGGAGGCCGCGGACAAGGCCGGCGACACCGCGACCGACGATCTGGTCAGCCCGCGCGTCTCGTATCACGAGAAGACGGCCTGGATGCTGCGCGCGCTGCTGGAGGATGACGCCGCCCGCGCCGCGGATGCGCCGCCCGCGCCCGGACGCGCGGCCAAAAAGAACGGCGCCCGCAAGCCGGCGAAAAAAGCGGCAAAAAAGTAAGGCGGAGATTTCCGGCGTCGTTAGCCGGCCCCGCCCGCAACAGGCAGAGCGGCGTCTCCGGGCGCGGGCGGCGCGGGCTGGGGTTCCAGCCGGCCGCGGCGGCGTTCTAGGAAGGCCTCCAGCGCCGCCACGTCGGCGGCCCGGTCGGCGATCTCGGCCAGGCGCAGGCCGCTGGTTTCCAGTTCCTGCGTCACGGCGGCGAAGGCGGTCCAGTCCGGCGTCTCGCGCATCAGTGCGCCATAGCGCTCCACCATGCGGCGCAGGCCCTCGCGGTCATTGGCCAGCGAATGCGCCACCACGGCGCGCAGCACGGCGGCCGCGTCTTCCGCGCCGAGCGGGCCGGGGCCGTTCCAGCGTTCGCCCAGCAATTCCTCCAGCCGTTGGGCGGCCAGCGGCCAGTCGCGCTGTTTCCATGCGACATTGGCGCGCAGCCGCGCAGCCTCGGCGGAAGGGTCGCCGGCCACAAGGTCCAGCGCCGAATCGTGCGCGTTCAGCTCGGCCAGCGCCCGCGCCTCGGTGATGCGGCGCTCCTCGGCCAGGGCCGGGGGCAATTGCGTCACCCGCGTGCCGCGCAGCGTGCGTAACGCCGCCTCCGGCTGGCGGTCCATCAGATAGATCAGCGCCAGATCGGCGGCCACCTGCGCGCGGGTGCGCGGTTCGTGCAGACGCTGGTCGACCTGGTGCTGCAACAGCTCGGCGGCCTGCGGCAGCAGGTCGAACGCCACCAGCCGCTCCGACAGGCGGCGGATCATGCGGTCGCCTTCCGCGCCGATGGGCGTCAGATCCGAAAACTGGAAATACAGCGCCAGCGCCTCGACCGGGTCCAGCCGGTCGGCGCCGCCCTCCAAAAACAGCTGGGAGAAAATTCCCATCATGTCGCTGAACACGCCGCGCGCCACCGGGTGGTCCGGGAAGCGGGCGACGACGGCCTTCATCGCTTCCAGCCCCTGACGGTGCTGGTTCTGGTCGACATAGACGCGGCCCAGCGTGCGGATTGTCTCCAGCTCGATATCGTCGCCGCGCCAGCGCCAGCGCAACGATTCCAGCGTCTCGATCAGGTCTTCGACGCCGCTGCGGCCAAGATCGTGGCGCAGCCGGGCCGCGGCCAGAATGGCGCGCGCCTCGACTTCCTCGTCGCCCGATTGCGCAAGCTGGTCATAGGCGTCCAGGGCGTCGTCCGGTTGTCCGGCCGCCTCACGCCACTGCGCCGAGGTCAAAGCAATGCGCTGCGCCGTGCGGGTGTCGGAAATCTCGGCGGCGGCCAGGTCGATCTGGCGCTTGGCTGTGGTCAGATCGTTCAGAGCCAGCGCCGAGCGTGCAAACGCCTCGTGAAAGCGTGCGCGCCATTGCGGAGCAAAGGACGCAATGGCGGCTTCGCCGGAAACAAAAGCCCGCCGCGCCGCGGCCCAGTCGCCAGTCTCTGTGCGAACCCAGGCGCGCCAGAGCTGCGCCGAGGGATCCTCGTCCAGCGCGGGCAGGGAAAGATCGGTTTCGGCCTCGCGCCATCTTCCGGCCAGCGCATTGGCGGCTCCGCGCTGGGCGCGGAAATCGGGCCGGGTCGCGAGCTGCACATCGCGCTCGGCGGCCAGCGCGAACATGCCAAGCGCCTCGATCGCCAGTTCACGCGACAGCAGGAAGCGCGCCATGGCGATCTGTGCGTCGGGAAGGCTGTGTTCGGCGGCCTCGATCTCGACATCCGCGCGGGCGCGATCAAAGGAAGCGGCGGTCTCTCCGGTCACGAAAACGATCTGGCCCGCGGCGCGCTCGCCCTGCGCCACATTGGGGGGCGAGAGATTGCGCGGCGGATTGATCCAGACCCCATCCTGCGCGCGTTCGGCGGAAAGGCCCGAAGAGAGAGTCTGCATCGCCAGCCCGTGCGCGGACGGCAGCACGGAGAAGGAAAGAAAGTCGCGCTGCTCCAGCACGCCGCGCGCCGGCGCATGGGCGGGAACCACCAGCAGCGTGTCGCCGACGCCGGGATCGGGAATGCGCACCGGGGCGCCGGGGCCGGGCAGAAGAGCGAACAGGCGCGTAGCCGCGTCATCTTCTTCGGTCCGCCGCTCTATACGGACCGGCGCGGGCGCGCGCTCCGCGCCCTCGGCCAGGGCGAAGGTCCATCTGGCGCTGCCTGCCTCGCCGCGCGGAGAAACCTGTGTGGTTTCAGGCGAGACGATGCGCAGGGCGCTCCAGCCCGGTCCGCGCAGCGTTTGCACGTCGGTCACATGGCGCTGACCGCGCTGGATTTCCGAAATGTCGAGCTCGGCCTCTGCTCCGAACACGATCCAGATCGCCCCGGCGCGGCGGAACGCGGCGGCGGGCGCGGGGGCGGCCCAGCCGAATTCCAGCAGCAGGTCCGGGCCCATCGTTGTCAGCTTTACGGCGACCACGCCGGATTCCGGGACCGGATCGGCGGAAACAGGTTCGGCCGCCGGCGCGGCTTCGGCGGCGCGGGTCTCGGGCGCAGGGGCGGGGACAGGTTCGGGAGCAGCTTCGGGAGCCGGGGCGCCGGAAAACTCGGTCTGGATGTCTGGCGGCGGCTCCGGCAGGGCCGGGGCGTCCGCATCCGGCGCCTCGCCACCCGCCCCGGCCGCTTCGGCCAGCTCCTGCAACTGGGCCAGTAACGCATTGTCGCCGGAATCGATGGCGGCGAGGTCCATGACGATGGCGTTGCGCTCGCGGAAGACGCGCGGCGCGGAATCCGGCGCGGGCACGACGCGCACGATCAGTTCGCCATCCTCGTGCATCGCCTCAATCAGGCTGAGACGCGCCGGCGGATCGGCGCGCAGCGAGGCGAGGTCGGGCGCGGCGTCGCGCGAGAAACGCAGCAGCCAGTCCCCGTCCCGTTCGATCAGGCGGTATTCGGTGTGTTGCGGCCAGTCGAACACGATGCGGTCGAAAGCCGGGCTGGAGGCGCGGCGCACCGCAAGCGGGGGCGGCGGCGGCGCGGGCGGCGGGGGCAGGGCGGCGGCCTCCTGCTGGCGGCGCAGCGCCTCGGCCTCGGCCTCGGCGCGCGGGGAAATTACGCCGGGCGGGTCGGCGGCCTCCGGCGGCTGCAGGTCCACCGCCAGCATATTGTAGGAGCGCGAGACATGGGCCCGCGCCGGGGTGCGCAGCGCCAGCCGCAGCGTGCGCCCGTCCGCGTCCATGCGCGCCAGCGCCGCTTCGGCGCTCATGCCTTGCAGGATCGAGTCGGTGTCGATCGCCACCTCGCGCGAGAAGCGCGCCACCAGAACCTGATTATCGACGTTGGCGTCGATGGCGATGGGGGCTTCGGCCTCGGTCTCCGGCCAGGTGAACACAATACGCACATAGCCATCGGCGCGCGTCACCTCGGTGCGCACCGTATCGGCGGCCTGTGCGCCGGCCGCCGCCAGAATCATCATGGCTGTGAAGGCCAGCAGCCGGCGTTTCATCATCGGGCCCTTCCGCCGCGCCGCGTTTCCGCCGCGCCGTTTCCCGCGCACAGGGTAGAAAATGCGCCTTGCGGCGGGGTTAAGAATCCCCGGATTCCGGGGCGGGGCCGACCACGGCGCGCAAATCCGCCCGCCGGGCCAGCATTTCCGTCATCCGCATGGCGTCCGCCGTATTCATCTCGCCCAGCACGGCGGCCAGGTTTGCGTCTCTCATCCGCGACAGCACCATCATCGCCGTCCGGTCGTCCAGCGCCGCCAGCACGCGCGCCGCGTCCTTGGCCTTCATCCGCTGATAGGTGCTGACCAGAGAGGCGATGCGCGTTTCTTCCTGTTCGTCCAGCTGGCCCAGAAGATCGTCGATCTCGGTCCGCACGCCGCGCAGCTCGGTCAGGCGCTCTTCCATCCGCTGTTCCGCCGCCGCGACAAGCTGGGCGCGGGTGTCGATCTCCGCTTCCCAGGCTTCCAGCTCGCGGCGGCGCTGCTGCAGGCTGATGAGGATGCGGTATTCATCGGCGCTGGCCCCGATGCGCTCGGAAAAGCTGCTGTCCGCCGGGCCTTCGGGCGCGGGCAGGGGGCCGGCGGCCATGAAATCGTCAGGCGCGGCGAAATCCTCGGCCGCACCGGCCGTATCGGCCGCGTGCGCCGGAGCGGCCAGCAGGGCGGCCACGCCGCCGCCCAGATTGACGGCGTTAAGGCCTCCGGCGCCGGCCAGCACCACGGCGGCGGCGGCGAACAGGCGCGGGTTCAACGCACCCTCCGCAGCGCATCCATCAGTTCAGCGTTCGCCGGACGCAGCCCGGCCGGCAAGGGCCGCGCCGCCGGCGCGTCTCTGTCATCGAACATATCGTCGAAGCTTGTATCCATGCGTGCAGGCGCGCATGCAGCGGCGGCGGGACGCCGGGCGCCGCCGCTCTCGATCAGGCGCAGCTCGTCGCCGGCGGCGCGCGCGCGCGCGATCAGCGCCTCCAGCTCCTGCGCCGTCTGCGCGCCTTCCGCGCGCAGGGCGCGCACGCTGGCCTCGGCGCGCGCCACGGCCCCGGTCAGGGCGGCGGCGGCCTGCTGCATCCCGTCCTGCCCGCTCTTCAGGCGGACCAGCCGGCGCTCCAGCCGCCAGGCCATGATTGCCGCGGCCAGGGCGACAATCGCGGCGGCTGCCTGAAACATCAACGTCATCATTGGCTTGCCTTTCTTGCGAGCGCCTGTTGCGCATGCAGTCCGATGGCGTTTTCCGCGCGCACGGCGATCTTGTTGCCAAGGCGGCCCATGCGGCCGCTGGTCAGCGGAATCTGACCGCAGCGCAGCTTCACCAGGCTGTCCGGCCCCGCGCCCAGCATTAGTGTGTCGCCGACCTGCAATTCCTTGATCTTGCGCAGCGGTACGGGCTGTTCATCCAGCACGGCGCTGACTTCAACATCGGTGTGCCACAGCTCTGTAGCCAGATGGCTTTCCCAGATCGTGTCGCGGCCGAACTTCTCGCCCATAAACTGCTGCAGCAGCATTTTGCGGATCGGTTCCAGCGTGGCGTAGGGCAGCAGAAGTTCCAGCTTGCCGCCGCGGTCTTCCATGTCGATGCGCAGCTTGACCAGGATGGCGGCGTTGGCGGGACGTGCGATGGCGGCGAAGCGCGGATTGGTCTCCAACCGCTCCAGATGAAAATTCACCTCTGTCAGCGGGTCGAAAGCCTGACTGGCGTCGGACAGCACCACCTCGACCATGCGCTGCACCAGAACGCGCTCGATTGTGGTGTAGGGCCGGCCCTCCACGCGCATCGCGGCCGTGCCGCGGCGCCCGCCCAGCAGAACGTCGACAATGGAATAGATCAGGTTCGAATCCACCGTCATCAGCCCGTAATTGTCGAGCTGATCGGCGCGAAACACCGACAGGATCGCGGGCAGGGGGATGGAGTTCAGATAGTCCCCGAACCGGACCGAGGAAATATTGTCCATGCTCACCTCCACATTGTCGGAGGTGAAATTGCGCAGGCTGGTCGTCATCAGCCGCACCAGGCGGTCGAAGATGATCTCCAGCATCGGCAGCCGTTCGTAGGAGACCAGCGCCGAATTGAGGATGGCGCGGATGCCGGTGCGTTCACCGCTGTCGTCCTCGCTCGCGTCGAAACCCAGGAGCGAGTCGATCTCGTCCTGGTTGAGGATGCGCTCCTGGCCGGTCTGTTCCGGCGCTTCCGTGGCGCCGGAGGGGTCCGGTTCTTCCGTCTGGGTTTCGGCGGCGGCGGCGTCCGTCATGGTCCTACTGGATCAGCATCTGGTCGATGTTCACCGCCTGGGCCTCGGCGGGGGCGATGGCCAGATTGACGCGGCGCAGCAGCTCCAGCTTCAGGCGGTAATAGCCGGCGCTGCCCGCCAGATCCTCTGGCCGCAATTCGCGCAGAAAGCCCTGATAGCGGTCCATTACCCGCGGCATGGTTTCGTCCAGCACGGGCAGCAACGCCTGGTCCGCCACCTCGATATTCAGTTTCAGCTTCAGATAGGCCGCGCGCCCGCCGCCGCTGTTAATGTTCACCAGCAGCTCTGGCATCTCGTAGAAATAAAAGGGCGTTTCGGCAGCCCGGTAGGCCGCCGCGTCATTAAGGGCGGCCTCGTGCTGTTCGCCGCCGGACAGCAGCAGAATCGCCGCCGCCGACCCGCCCAGCAGCAGGATCGCGAGCGGCAGACCAAACAGCAGCAGCTTTTTTTTAGTCAGTCCGCCCAGCAACCCGGCTTTTTTCGCCGCGCCGCCTTCCTCGTCCCCGCCGGACTGTTCCGCGGCGTTTTCCTCCGCCTCGCTCATATGGATGCACCCCTGGAATCCCTCGCCTGCATTTGGCCGGATCAGGGTTAAGAGAGGGTGAGCGCCGGGCAAAATTTGCCCGGCCGCGGCGGGCTTTGCCGCCCCCGGGGCCCCGCGAAAACACCCAATAGATTGATATTAAAGGAAAAACCCTCTGGCACGGGCTCTGCAGCGCATTTGGCGAATGCGCCAGCGCAAGCCCCGACAAAATGTGCGGGGCGGCGGTCCAGAAGGGAACGGAGGCGGCGATGGATAATTCGTTGATGATCGGCCTGGCGCGGCAGATAACGCTTCGCCGTTCCGTGGATATCGCCGCCAACAATATCGCCAACATGAACACGGCCGGCTTCAAGGCCGAGCACGAGCTTGTCGCCGAAGAGCCGATGGGCCGGGCGCGCGACATCCCTGGCGGCCAGCAAATTCGGTATGTCGTGGACTGGGGCCTGCTGCGCGATTTCCGCACCGGCGCGCTGGAACATACCGGCCGGCCTTTCGATCTCGCGATTCAGGGCGACGGCTTTTTCCAGGTCGGCGCGGGAGAGGACGTTCAGTACACGCGTGACGGCCGTTTTGTCGTCAATCAGGACAGCGCGCTGGCCGCCTATGACGGCGCGCTGGTGCTGGATGCGGCCGGCGGGCCCGTCATTCTGCCGGCCAATGCGGAGCAGATCACGATTTCGCCGGGCGGCGCGGTGCTGGCCGACGGGGTCGAGGTGGCGCGTCTGGCCGTGATCGGTTTCGACAATCTGTCCGCCTTGGAAAAGACCGGCGGCGGCCGCCTGATCGCGCCCGAGGAGGCCGGGGCGCGCCCGCTGGAGACGCCCGATATCCGGCAGGGCTTTTATGAATCGTCGAACGTCAATCCGGTTCTGGAACTGACGCGGATGATGGAAGTCACCCGCTCCTACCAGACCGTTTCCCAGATGCTTGAACAGCAAGCCGACCTGTCGCGCCGCGCCATCGAACGGCTCGGCCGCGCACAGAGCTAGGCAGGAGAGGCAAAGATGAGATCGCTTGGTATCGCCGCCACGGGCATGCTGGCCCAGCAGCTCAATGTGGAAATCATTTCCCACAACCTCGCCAACATGAACACGGTGGCGTTCAAACGCCAGCGCGCCGAGTTTCAGGATCTGCTCTATCAGAACGCCAAGCAGATGGGCGTCGCCTCGTCGGACGCCGGCACCATCGTGCCGACAGGCGTGCAGGTGGGCCTCGGCGTGAAGGCCGGATCGGTCTATCGCATCACCGAACAGGGCAATCTCTCCCAAACCTCGAATCCCTACGACGTGGCGATCAACGGCAAGGGCTGGTTCCGCGTGACCATGCCCTCCGGCGGCGAGGCCTATACGCGCGCCGGCAATTTCTCGCTGTCGGGCGAGGGCGAGATCGTCACCGCCGAGGGTTATCCGGTAGAGCCCGGCATCGCCATTCCGCGCGGCGCCGACAGCGTGATCATCAACAATACCGGCCAGGTTCTGGCGCGGATGCCGGGCGAGCCGGACGCGCAGGTCGTCGGCCAGCTCGAACTGGCAAATTTCTTTAACGAGGCCGGGCTGGAAGCCATCGGGGAAAACTATTTCCTGGAAACCGCCGCCTCGGGCCCGCCGACCCAGGGCATGCCGGGCGAAGACGGGTTCGGCACGCTGCGCCAGGGCTTCATCGAGGCCGCCAATGTCAATCCGGTGGCGGAGATCACGGCGCTGATCCAGGCCCAGCGCGCCTATGAAATGAACGCCCGCGTCATCTCTGCTTCGGACGAGATGCTCGCCACCTCCTCCAATCTGCGCTGATGAAAGGCTGAGAGATGATCCGCTCCGTCCTTCGCTCTCTTCTGGTCGCCGCGCTTCTGACGCTACCCGCTGCCGCCGCGCGCGCCGAGACACTGTTCGGCGCCGCCGACATCGCCGCTTTGGTGGAGCAGGCGCTGGCCGAGCGCGCGCCCGGCGCGCGCCATGAGGTTTCCGTCGCGGGCGCGCCGGTGCTGCGCGCGCCAGAGGATACGGTGGCGCCGGTTCTGGTCTCGCTGGATTATCAGGCGCGAACCGGCGCCTTTACCGCCATGCTGGCGCCGCATCCGGGAGGGCAGGTGATGCGCGTCACCGGCCGCGCCGACGAGATGACGGAGATGCCCGCCGTCGCGCGCGCCATCATGACCGGAGAGCGCATCTCGCCCGCCGACATTGTCTGGATCGAGACGCGCGCCTCGCGCCTGCCGGCCGACGCGATCCTGGACCCGGCGGAGCTTGAAGGCCAGGAGGCCCGCCGCACGCTGCGCCCCGGCGCGCCGCTGCGCCGTCTGGATGTGAAAATTCCGGCTGTCATTTCCAAGAACGAGATCGTCACGGTGTTTTATAGCCGCCCGGGCATCACGCTGGCGGCGCGCGGCCGGGCGCTGGAAGACGCCACCCAGGGCGCCGCGCTGCGCATTCTCAATTTGCAATCCAACAGGGTGATCGAAGCGACAGCGGAGGCCCCTGGCCGCGCCCGCGTCGAATCCCCGCGTCTCTACGCCGCCGCCCAGGGAGAAGCCCGATGAACCGCCGCGTTTTGATCGTCTGCCTGCTGCCCTTCGCCCTGTCAGCCTGCGCCACGGGAGAGCGTCTGGCGCAGATCGGCCAGCCGCCGAAAATGACGCCGATCGAAAATCCGGTGGTGATCGCCGGGCGGGAGCCGATCCTGATGCCGATGCCGCATATGGCGCCAGAGGTCTATGCGCCCAATTCACTGTGGCGCGCGGGCGCGCGCACCTTCTTCACCGATCCGCGCGCCAGCACGATTGGCGACATTCTCACCGTCAATATCGACATCACCGACCGCGCGACGGTCAGCAACACCACCCAGCGCACGCGCAGCGGGCAGGAGAACGTGTCGCTGGCCGCCGTGTTCGGATTGCAGGACGCGCTCAGCAACGCGCTCTCCGCCGGGTTCGACCCTGCCAACGCCGCCGATTTCGGCTCGAACAGCACCACGGCCGGCGCGGGGAACATCAATCGCGCCGAGCGGGTTCAGCTCACCGTCGCCGCGGTGGTCACCCAGGTTCTGCCCAACGGCAATATGGTGATCGCCGGCCGGCAGGAGGTGCGCGTGAATTACGAAGTGCGCGAGCTGCTCATCAGCGGCGTGGTGCGCCCCAGCGACATCAGCGCGCAGAACACGATCCACCACACCCAGATCGCCGAAGCGCGTATTGAATATGGCGGGCGCGGCCATATCACCGAGCTGCAACGCCCGCGCTACGGGCAGGAGTTCTGGGAAATCATCTCGCCCTTCTAGGCGTGCAGAGCTTCGCGGCGCCTCTGTTTTCAGGAGGGGGCGCGGAGGATCCCGATGGAAGGCGGCGCTTCGCAAGAGGCGCCGCCTTTCTCGTTTTTGGTGGGGAGAATTCTACAGCCCGAACCAGCGGGCCATGATGCTGGCGGTGACGACCAGCAGGGCCAGCAGCGTCAGCTCTATATGCACCAGGATCTTCACCCGCTTCACCGATTCCGGGACGGGCGCAAAGCCGGGGTCAGCCTTCTCCGCCCGCCGCCAGCGGATGAAAACGATGGTCGGCATGATGGAGATCAGCGCGATCGCGATGAACAGTCCCAGCTTCAGATGGAAGGCGGGATTGGCGAAATAATAGTCCGCGCCGCGCACGCCCATGAACACGCGCAGCAGCCCGCCAATCAGCACCACGGCCGCGGATGCGCCGAACACGATATCCATGCGCGCCAGCCGGGCGCAGCTTGTTTTGCCCGGGCCCACGCCGGTCATCAGCAGGGCGGCCTGGGCGAACAGCGCGCCGAATAGCACAAAGGCCCCGGCATAATGGATGATGGCGAAGAGCAGGTCGGCGGTCATGGTCCGGCGGGCCCTTCCAGCGCTCAGTCGTCCCGGCGCAGCCGTTCAGAGCGTTCGTGCCGCTCCTGCGCTTCCAGCGACAGGGTGGCGATGGGCCGGGCGTCCAGCCGGGCGACGCCGATGGGCTCTCCGGTGTCCTCGCAATAGCCGTAATCGTTGGTCTCGATCCGGCGCAGGGCGGCGTCAATCTTGGCGATCAGCTTGCGCTGGCGGTCGCGGGCGCGCAGCTCCAGCGCCCGGTCGCTTTCGGATGATGCGCGGTCCGCCATGTCGGGCAGCGGCGCGTTTTCCTCACGCAGATTGTCCAGGGTGGTGCGGCTTTCGGCGACGATCTCGTCACGCCACGCCAGCAGCTTGCGGCGGAAATATTCCCGCATTTTGGGATTCATGAACGGCTCTTTGTCCGTCGGCCGATAATTCTTCGGCAGCTCGATCCGATTGTCGTCCGGACACGCCATAACGAACCCAACTCCTTATGACGAGCGCTTCCCCATGCCCGGCGCGCGGGGCGGCCCGCGCGCTACGCGGCTTTTCCGCCGCATTGGCGCGCTTTTGCCCAGCACGCCGGGGAAATGTCAAGGATGCGCCACCGTTAGGGGGCCCGGGAGGGAAAATCAGGCGGCGCGGACTTCGTGCTTGGCCAGTTCGACCAGGGCGCGGGTCTCCACCTCGTCCAGCACGCTTTCCAGCCGTGTGTCGTGCGTATCGGCCCGCTCGATGCTGAGTGCGCCGACCAGCGCCTCCAGCTTGGCGCGCGGAGCGCCGCCCTCCAGCAGGGCGATTTTGATCTCGTCCAGAATATCCAGCAGCGTGAAGGCCCGGCCCGCCGCGCGCTCGCGCACATCCGCGCCGGCCTCGCCTTGCAGGGCCAGCAGCGCGTCGATGGACGACACGCCCATCGGTCCGGCTGCGGGCGCGGCCCGGCCCGCGGCCGTGGCGGTTTCCGGTTCGAACGCCGCGCCCGTCTTGCCGGCGCCGCGTTTGCGGGCGGCGGGGGTGGTGGGGGAAGCGCCGTAAATCTTCATGGGGCCGGGAGCCGCAAATCTGGTGGTTCGTTCCTGCGGCGCAGGCTGGCGCGTTAGCGTTAATGACGGCTTAAGGCGGCATTTTTTGCCTGCCCGGCGGCGCAAAACGCCGGGTCCGGAACCGGAAAACTCCATCAAGGCATTGATTTAAAAATATAAAAAACTGGCGCGGTCATTGCATCGCGCACTCCGGACAAAAGCCCCACGGAGCCTCAGAACGATGCATCCTGCCGCCCAGACCGGGATAAAGCTGTTCGCCATTCTGGCCGCCTCCATTTCACTGGCGGCGCCGGCTCTGGCTGCTTCGCGCATCAAGGACATCGCCGATATCGAGGGCGTCCGGGAAAACCATCTGGTCGGCTATGGCTTGGTGGTCGGGCTGGACGGCACCGGCGATTCGCTGCGCAACGCTCCGTTCACGCGCCAGAGCCTGGAAGCGATGCTGGAGCGTATGGGGGTCAATACAAGAGACGCCCAGCTCAACACCCGCAATGTCGCGGCGGTGATGGTCACGGCCGCGTTGCCGGCCTTCGCCGCGCAGGGCACGCGGATCGACGTCACGGTTTCGGCGCTGGGCGATGCGGACAGTTTGCAAGGCGGCACGCTGCTGGTCACCCCGCTGCTGGGCGCCGATGGCGAGGTCTATTCGGTGGCCCAGGGAGCTGTCTCTATCGGCGGGTTTTCCGCCGCCGGCGCGGCGGCCAGCATTACCCAGGGGGTGCCTACCTCCGGCCGCATCGCCAATGGCGGGCTGGTAGAGCGGGAACTTGGCTTTGATTTCGCCACGATGCCCGTGGTGCGGGTCAGCCTGCGTAATCCCGATTTCACCACAGCAAGGCGCATGGCGCTGGCGATCAATTCCTACCTCGGCGCGCCGGTGGCGCATGCCGCCAATCCGTCCTTTGTGGTGCTGGACCCGCGCGGGAGCTGGCAGGGCGACATGGTTTCGCTGATTACCGAGGTGGAGCAGTTGCGTGTAGAGCCGGACCTGCCCGCCCGTGTGGTGGTGGATTCGGTCTCTGGCATCATCGTGATGGGCGAGCATGTGCGCGTCTCCACCGTCGCCATCGCGCAGGGCAATCTCACCATCTCGGTTTCCGAGGCGCCGCAGGTCAGCCAGCCAGCGCCCTTCTCCGAAGCCGGGGAAACCGTGGTTGTGCCGCGCACTACCGTGACGGTGGAAGAGGAGCAGGGAACCGGCCTGGCGCTGGTCTCCGGCGTCTCGTTGCAGGATCTGGTGGACGGGCTGAACGCGCTCGGCGTCACGCCGCGCGACATGATCGAGATCCTTCAGGCCATCAAGCGCGCCGGGGCGCTCCAGGCCGAAATCGAGGTGATGTGATGCAGCCGCTCGCGCCCGATGCCGGCACGTTACTGGCCACCGGCTTTTCCGCTTCCGGCAGGCCAGAGCTTTCGGGCGCGCGCACCGCGCGCGAGGCCGAGACCGTGGCGCGCGAGTTCGAGGGCTTTTTCCTGTCCCAGATGCTTCAGGCCATGTTCGCCGGGCTGGAAACGCCCGCGCCCTTTGGCGGCGGTTCGGGCGAGGACATGTTTCGCGGCCTGCTGGTGGAGGAATACGGCAAGCTGCTGTCGAAAAATGGCGGTATCGGTCTGGCGGATTCGCTGAAGGCCGAGATTTTGCGGCTCCAGGAAATCGAACCGGAGGCGGTCGTATGACCACGCTGGCGGCGCGCGATCCTGCGGAACGGGTGGAACTGCTGATCCGCCTGACGGAGCGGCTGACCGGCCTGCTGGAGCAGGAAACGGCGCTGTTCGAGGCGCGCACGCCGGGAAAGGCGGCCGCGTTCCAGGCCGAAAAATCCCAATTGGCGACGATCTATCGGCGCGAGATCGTGCAGATTGCGAAGACTCCGGCTTTGATCGCCAGCGCGCCCGCGCCGCGCCGCGCCGCGCTGGCCCAGACTACGCGCCGCTTCAATATGGCGCTGGCCGCCAACCAGCAGGCGGGCGAGGCGCTGCGCGCCATTTCCGAAGGCATCGTGCGCGCCATCGCGGAGGAGGTCGGCCGCCTGCGCGATTCCAGCCCCGCCTATGGGCCCGGCTCCGCGCCTGCCGCCGCGGCGCCCGCCCGCGCGGTCGCGCTTAACCGCACGGTTTGATCGCCAGGTCTTCCGGCGCCGGCGTGGCGCCGCTCAGACTCCGGCGTGGGGGTACTGCTCCACCCTGCTCCTGTTCGATGACGGCGCCGCGGCGATCTGTTCCAGCGCCTCGCCGGCGGCGTCGTCGTCCTGCCGTGCGATGTCACCCAGCGAGACGATGCCCACCAGACGTTTGTCGCGGCTCACCACCGGCAAGCGGCGGACCACTTCATCCGCCATATTGTGGCAGACCTCGTCCACGTCCTGATCCTCGAAGCAGTAAAGAACCCGGTCTGTCATCGCCTCGCGCACAGGCTGCTCGCAATCCTGTCCATCGGCGACGCAGCGGATCACGATGTCGCGGTCGGTCACCATGCCAATCAGCCGGTCATTATCGGCGATAGGGATCGAGCCGATGTCACGGTCGCGCATATGGACCGCCGCCTCGCGCAGGCTCGCCTCTGGGCTCAGCACGTCCACGTCTCTGGTCATTACGTCGCGAATTTTCATTGCCGTCACTCCCTTGTTTTGCGGACAGGACGAATAACGGCGGCAAGGCGCTGCATGTTCAGCGCGCTGGGTGGAAAAACGCAGTCACGGGCGGTGTGCCGAGGCTGCAACCTGCTGGGGAAAGCGCCGCAACATGGTATTTTGCATCTGCGAAAATCACCCTATATAGGCCATATGTCCGTGAGTTTTGTTGAGGCGTCCCCATGCAACTGACCATGATGAAGGCGAAGCTCCACCGCGCCGTCGTCACGCAGTGCGACCCGCATTATGAAGGCTCGATCACGGTCGACGCCGACCTGCTCGATCTTGTGGGCATCCTGCCGCACGAGCAGGTGGACGTTCTGAATATCAATACCGGCGGACGCTTCACCACCTACGCCATTCCCGGCCCGCGCGGGGCGCGGGGCGTCGGGATCAATGGCGCGGCGGCGCGTCTGGCCCACCCTGGCGACCGTGTCATCATCGTCGCCTATGCCCGCATGGACGAGGCCGAGGCCCGCGCCCACACGCCCGGCATCGCCGTGCTGGACGAGCACAACCGGCCCACGCCCAAACCCGTCGCGGCCTAGTTCCCCCCAGTTTCCGGTAAATCAAAAAACATCGCCCCGGACTGGGTCCGGGGCGATGGCGAACGCTCTGCGATGGCGCCCGTTCGCGGGCGAGTTCCCGCTACTGGATGATCTCGATCTCGATATTCACCTGCGCCTGGATGGAAAGCTGGCCGGGCGCGGTCGGCGTTGGCGCGAAATCGGCGGGGGCGGCCGCCATGCGCGCTTCCGCCATCATCGGCATCGGACGGTAGGAGCTTTCGCTCACCGACAGGATGCGGCCGAGCCGGAAGCCGCCGGCCTCGGCATAAAGCCGCGCGGTGGCCAGCGCGTCCTGAATGGCCTCGCGCCGCGCCTCATTCATGGCGGCGCTGGAATCCTCGCGGTCGAAACCGACATTGTTGATCGTGTTGGCGCCGGCCGTGACCAGCGCGTCGATGGCCGGGCCGAGCCGGTCCAGATCGCGCACCGTGACATTCACCGTATTGCTGGCGCGATAGGCGATGATGCGCGGTCCGTCGCGGTCGTTGCCCGTCTGCGGCGCATAGACCGGATTGACCGACAGCGACGAGGTCTGAATCTCGCGCTCCTGGATGCCGGCGTTGCGCAGTTCGCGGAACACGCCATCCATCGCGGCGGAGTTCTGGCGCAGCGCCTCGTTCGCTGTGGCGGCCTGGGACACCACGCCGGCGCTGACCCGCGCCAGGTCGGGGTCGATATAGGACTGGCCGGTTCCGTTCAGCGTGATGGCGGGAACGCGCTCGCTTCCGCCGAATGTCTGGGCGGCGGCGGGCGCGGCGAGCATGGCGGCGGCGGCAAGGGAGAAGGCGGCGGCGCGGATGGGGCGGATCATGGGGAGGCTCCGTATTCCAGACCATGTTGTAGAACCGCCCGTGCGGGCGGGGCGGTCCTGTCCTGCGGACAGCGCACCGATAGCACGCCGCGAACGCGGCGGCATTAGGGCCTGTTCCTTCATCACGGGTTCAGCGTGAAATGCAGGGCAAGAGCGAGACCCGATCAAATCGGGGTCACGTTCTACACTTTGAGGGCGGGCAAATTCATCCGTTCGGATGGAATCCGCGATTCAACCCGAACGGATTTTGCCCTGAGCCGGGCCGGGGATCATGAGCCGGGCGTTTGGGCGGGCAGGCGGTCTTTCGCCCCCGGCCCGCCCGCGTTACATGCACGGATCGCCATTTGGGGGCCTGTAGCTCAACTGGTTAGAGCCGGCCGCTCATAACGGTCTGGTTGCAGGTTCGAGTCCTGCCGGGCCCACCATTCCCGCATCAATCCCCCGCAGATCAGGATATAGCGCATGTCGCCGCAGGGTTTCGGCGTCTTCACATGGCTACCCTGATATAGGACACTCCCCCTGAACGCCCCGCCCTTAGCGGGATTACAAAAAATTCAGAGTCCTGGGGAGGGTCTGGTTCCATGCGAACAAGCAATTGCGCGTTTTTCCGTTCACTGCTTGCTTCGGCCTGTTTCGCCGCCATGGGCGCCGCCGCCCAGGCGCAGGATCATGCCGGCCACGACATGAGCGCCCAGGCGCAGGCCGAAGGGCCTTCGGCCGTGCAGAGCGGGCTGTGGTCCGACGCATCGACCTGGTCCGGCGGTGCGGTCCCGGCGGATGGCGATATCGTCACGATTGGCGCGGGGCTGGACGTCGTGCTCGACGTCTCGACGCCGGCGCTGCACGGGATGAACCTCGACGGATCGCTCAGCTTCTCCGGCGAGAACGATGTCGAACTGACCACCGAGTGGGTTCTGGTGCGCGGGGTGCTGGCGGCAGGCAGCGAGGCCGATCCGCACACGCGCAGCGCCACGATTACCCTCACAGACACCGTGCCCGGCGAGGAAATCAACGGCATGGGCGACCGGGGCATCCTGGTCGTTGGCGGCACGCTGAGCCTGCACGGGGACCGCGAAAACTCCTGGACCAAGCTCTCTGAAACCGCCGAGGCGGGCGCCACCGAAATCAACGTCCTGGACGCCAGCGGCTGGCGGGTGGGCGACCAGATCGTCCTGGCCTCGACCGACTTCAATCCGAGGCAGGCGGAGACCCGCATCATTTCGGCGATCGACGGCAATACGATCTCGTTCGATCAGCCGCTGGAATGGATGCACTTCGGCGAGATCACGTTTGGCGTCGATCAGCGCGGCGAAGTCGGGATGCTGACTCGCAACATCAAGGTCCAGGCCTCGGCCGACGCCGAGGAGAGCTATTTCGGTGGCCACATCATGGCGATGGCTGGCAGTACGATGCAGGTTTCCGGCGTCGAGCTGACCCGCATGGGCCAGCATCTGACGCTCGCGCGATACCCGATCCACTGGCACATCAACGGGAATGCAGAGGGCCAGTACATCCGCAACTCGGCGATCCACGGCACGTTCAACCGCTGCGTGACGGTGCACGGCACGGACAATCTGCGCATCGAAAACAATGTGACCTACAACACGGTCGGCCACTGCTTCTTCATGGAAGACGCGATCGAGACTGGTAACCAGTTCATCCGCAATCTCGGCATCCAGACCAAGTGTCACCCGACCAAGCCGTGCGTCCCGACCAACCTGGCCGCGGCCGGAGAGATGGAAGACTTCGATGGCCGCCAGGCCGTCAGGGCCAATGGCCAGGCCTCCGAGGACGTGCTGATCCCGTCGGACAACACGGTGTCGACGTTCTGGATCACCAATCCGGACAATATCTATATCGACAACGTCGCGGCGGGATCCGATGCGAACGGCTTCTGGCTGTCCTTGCCGGAGCACCCGACGGGCGCCTTCGAAGGCACGGAGATCAGCCAGAACACTTGGCCGCTGCGCACGCCGTTCCGCGAGTTCCGGGGCAATGTCGCCCACTCGAACTATGACGGCTTCATGTTCGACCGGAACGCCGGGGCCGACGGCACGTTCGGCGTGACCGGCGTTTCACATATGCCGACGGAAGACCCCGCGGACCCGGCCAGCGCTCCGGTGGAAACGGTCTTCGCGGATCTGACCGCCTACAAGAACCGCAACGGCGGCATCTGGGGCCGTGGCGATCTGAAGCTGTTCCGGAATCTGAAGCTGGCCGATAACGCCATGGGCTATACGCATGCGGCGGGTCTGGGCGCTCGCGGCGCCTTCATGTCGAAGGTGGTGGACTCGCTGTTCGTGGGGGAGACCGACAATATCGGCAATCCCACAACGCCCGAGGAAATCGCCTACGGCCGCAGCCTGCCCAAGCCCATGATGCCGGATTTCCCGATCCGCGGCTACGAATACTATGACGCGCGTCACGACCTCGTGGACAGCACTTTCGTGAACTACGAGGACAACGACACGCGCGAGACCGGAGCGATCTCCTACCTGCTGTTCACCAGCTTTGCGATGAGCGTCGAGAACTCTGTCGAGGGCGCGAAATTCATCAACGCCAAGCCGGTGCACTTCCCTCCGGTGGAGCCCAGATGGGGCAGCGACAATGGAAGCCGCGCCGCCTATATGACCGCGGCGATCCATGACCTGGATGGCTCGGTCGGCGGCGTCCCCGACTCTTACATCGTCATCGACAACGGAATCGCATCCGACGAAGAATCCTGCGAGATCAAACCGTCCTGGGGCGCCGCGGTGTGTCAGGGCGACTTCGGCCGCCTCAGCCTTGGCGGCGGGTTCGGATTCTTCGGCGAACCTGTCGAGAATCCGGTCATCCTCAGCCGTAACGGCAGAGAGTTCGAATTCCGCGGCCAAACCACGATTCCCAGCGGAGCCGAGGTCAGGATAGACACGGCCAGGGAGTCCGTGCCCCTGTCCATCTCGGCGATGGACGTGGGGTCCTGGGTCGTTTTTGAACTGCCCGGGTTCACCGCCGCCGATACGGGGGTGGAGCAAACCAGCCTCGAGGCGCTGCGCGGCGCCAGCGAGACGGCGTACTACAAGGATGATGAGACGCTGTGGGTCAAGATTGTGGCGGACATCGGCGACATGGCCCCCGACAGCGCGTTCGGTGGCGAACCCAACGTCACTGTCACCCGGTAAGTTCAGTCTCGCTGAATAGATAGAAGCCCCCGGCGTAAGCCGGGGGCTTTTTTACGTTGGAAGCCTCGCCGTGTTGTTGAGGTAGACTGCCCGCCGCCGTCAGACACGCCGCCCCGCGCTTGTTGGCGGCTGTGGCGCCAATATCCGGTTCCACCGCTCCAGCGTTTCCAGAACCGGATTCGAGAAATCTCCCTTCAGGCCCGCCAGCCTTCGCGAGCGGCAACCCCTTGCGGCCTCCGCCGCTTCGTGATCCGGGCCGCCGGGGCTAGAATGGAGTAGATGTAGGTCAGGGGAGGACAGACCATGCGGCGATGGACAGGATTCCCGTCACAACAGCCGGGCTGCCCGGCGCCGCGTTCCAGCCATGCGCGGCGCGGCCCTCTGGCGGGAGTCGCGTTGCTGGCGGCTGGCGTGGCGGCTGGCGCGGTTTCGCCCGCCGTGGCGCATCACGGCTTTGGCACCTACGACCTCAACGCCGACATACGGGTGGCGGGCGTGCTGGTCGGGATCGACTTCGTCAATCCGCATTCCTGGCTGCATATCGAGGCGCCGGGCCCGGACGGCGAACCGGCCGTCTATCATTGCGAGATGCGCGCGGCGGCGGTGCTGCGCCGCTCCGGCTGGACGCGCGAGATGTTCACGGTCGGCGATCCGATCATCATGGACGGCGCGCCCGACCGGCGGAATCCCACCGGCTGTTATGTCGGCTCTGTGACCTTCGCCGATGGCTCCACCATCGACCGCTATGGCCAGATCACGCCGCCGGAAGAGCAGCACGCCGTGACGCGTGAGGCGCGCCGCGCTGACGGGCGGCCGAATTTCGCCGGGCTGTGGACGCTGGAACAGCTTGTGATGACCGATCCGCGCGGTCTGGTCGGCGGGCTGATGCCGGTGACCGCGGCGCGGGAGATGGCGCCCGGCGATCTGCCGCCCGGCGCCGCGCCGTTTCCGGGCAGCCGGGGCGCCGATCCCTCGCTGCGCTCCTTCGCCACGTCGCCCGTGGAACTGACCGAACAGGGTCAGGCGCTGGCCGACGCCTATGACGACCAGTCGCCCGCGATCAATCCGCGCCTGCGCTGCGAGGCGACCAGCATCATTTTCGACTGGACCTTCGACCAGCCGATCCACCGCATCGGCCAGACCGATACGGAGATTGTCATCGAATACGGCCAGCACGAACTGGTGCGCACCATCCATCTGGACGGCCGCGGCCATCCGGCGGACCTCGCGCCCTCGCGCGCCGGTCACTCGGTGGGGCAGTGGGAGGATGATGTGCTGGTGGTCGAAACGATTGGTTTTGAGCCGGGCATTATCGGCCCGCCCGTCTATCACGGCGAGCGCCTGCGCGTGACCGAGCGTTACTGGCTCGACGAGGAGACCGGCGGTCTGCGCCGGCAATATTCCGCGACCGATCCCGATTACTGGGCCGGGGAATATCGGGGCGCGGACCATATCCTGCCCTCCGCCATACCGTTCGACACCACGCCCTGCGAGGAGCCGGATTTCCGCGAATATTCCGGGGATTGAAGGGGGTGTCGGTGCCGGGGCGGTAATGCGAGTAGCGCTGGCCGGTCTCTTTTTCCAACCACGATTATCCCCCGGAACGGCCGCAGGCCGTATCCGGGGCCCAGAAACGTTTCCCAGGTTTAAGTTTTTCTGAGCCCCGGACATGCGCTTCCGCCTTCGCCCTGCGGGCTACGGCAGACAAGTCGCGCATTCCGGGGGATAGCGTCGGTATGGGAGTAGAACTGGAAATTCCACGGTGAAGCAGGGGTTTCTGAATCGGCGCGATTGCCGGTAGTCTGCGCCGCTTAACCGCCGCGCCTGTATGGAACCTGCGAGACGCGGCCCTACCGGGGAATGATGGATTTGACGATACTCGCCGCCGCCATTCCGGCCGCTCTGCCGGTCGACCTGACGCCCTGGGGCATGTTCCTGGGCGCGGACATCGTGGTGAAGGCTGTCATTATCGGCCTGGTGATCGCCTCGGTGGTCACCTGGACGATCTTCTTCGCCAAGATTGTGGAACTGCGCGCCGCGCGCCGGGCACTGGCGGACGCCGCGCCCGTGGCCGAGAGCGCCGGATCACTGGCGGAGGCGGCCGAACAGCTCGGCGCCGCGGGCGGCGCGCCGGGCGCGCTGGCCAAGGCCGTGGCGCTGGAATACGCCGCTTCGCGCGCCGCCGGCGCGATGGTGAAGGCCGGGGTGAAAGAGCGCGCGATCTCGCGGCTGGAGCGCATCGTGGCGGGCGCGGGCCGGCGCATGACGGCGGGGGTCGGCGTGCTGGCGACCATTGGCGTCACGGCGCCGTTTGTCGGCCTGTTCGGCACGGTCTGGGGCATCATGAACGCCTTTATCGGCATCGCCGAGGCGCAGACCACGAATCTGGCCGTCGTCGCGCCCGGCATCGCCGAGGCGCTGCTGGCCACCGCGCTCGGCCTCTTCGCCGCGATCCCGGCCACGGTGCTGTATAATCATTTCAGCCGCGCCATTGGCGGCTGGCGCGCCGGGCTGACCGATCTTTCGGCGGCGCTGTTGCGCCTGCTGTCGCGCGAACTGGACGCGGAGGGAGCCGCCCGCCCATGAGCCTGCGCATGGCGGAAGACGAAGGCGATCTGCCGGAAAGCCACGAGATCAACGTCACGCCGATGCTGGACGTGATGCTGGTGCTGCTGATCGTGTTCATGATCGCCGCGCCGCTGGCCACCGTGGCGGTGGCGGTCGATCTGCCGGCCTCGAACGCGCCGGCCGACGCGCGGCCCGACCGGCCTGTCTATCTCTCCATCCGCGCCGACTCCACGCTGGCGCTGGGCGAGCGCGGCGTGAATATGGAGACGCTGGGCGAGGAATTGCTGGCCGAGACCGGCGGCGATCTGGAGACGCGCATCTATATTCGTGGCGACCGCGTGGTCGCCTATGGTCTGCTGATGGAAGTGATGAACACGCTGCGCGCCGAGGGCTTCACGCAGGTCGGGCTGGTGGGGCTGGAACAGCCGCTTCAGTAAGTCCGCAAGGCTAGCCGATCAGGCCGGCGGCGTGCAGCGCCAGCCCGGCCAGCGCCGCGCCCGCCAGCGTCCACGCCATGCCCAGACGAAACCGCAGCACCGCCAGCATCGCGGCGGCGGAAAGCAGCAGCGCCCACGGATCGGCGCTGGCCCAGACCGGCGCATCGAAGCGCAGCGGCCCGGCCGTCACTGTCTCTGTCTCCGCGAACACGGCGTGGATGGCGAACCAGACGGCGAGATTGAGGATCACCCCGATCACCGCCGCCGTGATCGCAGCCAGCGCGCCGGACAGCGCCCGCGCCCCGCGCAGCCGCTCCATCAGCGGCGCGCCGGTGAACACGAACAGGAAAGACGGCAGGAAGGTCACCCAGACCGCCAGCGTCGCGCCCAGCGCCCCGGCCAGCAGCGGCGACAGGCCGCCGGGGTCGCGATATGCGCCCAGAAAGCCGACAAACTGAAGCACCATGATAAGCGGACCGGGCGTGGTCTCGGCCATGCCGAGCCCGTCCAGCATCTCGGATGGGGACAGCCAGCCATAGGTCTCCACTGCGCCCTGCGCCACCCAGGCCAGCACGGCATAGGCGCCGCCGAACGAAACCACCGCCGCGCCAGAGAAAAACAGGGCGATGCGGCTGAACACATCTTCCGGTCCCAACAGAGCGAGCAGCAGCGCCAGCGGCGCCAGCCACAGGATCAGGAACGGCGCGGCGGTTCGCAGCGCGCGCATCCCGGCGCGCGTGGCGCGGGCGCCGTTGGTTTCCATGCCCGCTTCCGGGGTCTCTGTGTTCGCCGCTTCCGCCGCGCCGCCATGATGCGCGGGCATGAGAAATTCCGGCCGTCCGGCGCGCGCGCCGATATAGCCGATCAGCCCGGCGCCGAGCACGATGGCGGGGAAGGGTGCGCTGAAAAAAAAGATCAGCACAAAGGCCGCGGCGGACAGCGCCATAAGGGCGGCGTTGCGCAGCGTGCGCCCGCCCAGCCGGATCAGCGCCTGCAGCACGATGGCCAGAACCGCCGCCTTCACCCCGAAAAAAATCGCGGCGACGGGCCCGGTGTTTCCCCACAGCGCATAGATGACCGACAGGACCATCAGCGCGATGAAACCCGGCAGCACGAACAGCCCGCCGGCGGCCAGCCCGCCGCGCACGCGGTGCAGAATCCAGCCCATATAGATGGCGAGCTGCTGCGCCTCCGGCCCCGGCAGCAACATGCAAAAATTCAGCGCGTGCAGGAATCGCTGCTCGCTGATCCAGCCTTTCTCCTCGACCAGGATACGATGCATCACCGCGATCTGGCCGGCCGGCCCGCCAAAGGAGAGCAGCCCAACGCGCATCCAGACGCGCACAGCCTCGGCGAAAGAGGGCGCGGGCGGCTCTGTCTCCGCCATTTCCCCCGCTGTGCGACTCTGGTCCGGATTCACGCGCGCATCCCCTGAAGCTGCAGGCCTATCGTATACAGATGTGAAGGGCGCAAGACTGCTCCCTTGTATCTCTGACTTATCCGCATCGGGCTCCCCCGGCAGGGGAGGATTACGCTGCCGGCACGTTTCCGGCTCCGCCTAACCGATATGGAACAGCTTCGCGGCGGTTTCGCCGTAAACGAGGGTCTTGGTCGCGTCGTCCAGCGGCGCATCGTCCATGAAGCGCACGGCGGGCTCTGTCGGCTGATAGGGATAGTCGATGGCCCACATCACCCGGTCCGCGCCTAGCATGTCGATACTGTATTGGAGCGCGAGCGGATTTTCCTGGCCGCTGGTGGTGATCCAGAAATTGCGTTTGAAATATTCCGAGGGCGTCAGCTTCAGCGCCGGCGCGGCGCCAGAGGCCACGGCGCTGTTCTTGTGCATATAGTCGATGCGCCACAGCCAGAAGGGGATGGCCTCCCCCATATGGCCGATCACGATTTTCAGCTTCGGGAAGCGGTCGAACAGGCCGCTGAAGATCAGGCGCAGACAGTGCGTACTGACCTCGACGCCATAGCCCCACAGCGCGTTTTCCATGCCGAATGTGTCGAACCCGCCGGCCATGTCCCAGCGTGGCGCGCGCGGATGGATATAGATCGGCGCGTCCAGCGCCTCGGCGGCCTCGAAGATCGGGTAGTATTTCTCGCTGTCATACCACTCATTGTTGGTGTGGCTGTTCACGACAAGGCCGCCCAGTTTCAGCTTTGTACGCACGCGCTCAATCTCGCGCGCCGCGGCTTTGGGATCCTGCGGCGCGAAACTGCCCAGCCCGGCAAAGCGGGCAGGGCGGCGCGCAATCTGTCCGGCCAGAATGTCATTGGACAGCGCCGCCAGCCGCACCGCGGTCTCCGCATCGAACATCTGCACGCCCGGCGCGGTCAGCAGCAGCAGCTGCATGTCCACACCGTGCTGATCCATGATCTCCACGCGCCGGTCGAAATCCAGCAGCGCGTCCAGCGTCGCCTTGCGCGAAGGATTGTCGCCATAGATGCCCCGCACCAGCCGCATATCCAGGCTGTTCTGGCCGGCCTTGGCGACGCCGTTCAGCGCGGCGGCGATCTCGGGAATCGAAAACGCTTCTTCCGTGGCGATCTTGCGCATGGTTTTCCCCTCCCGTTGGCACAGTGTTTATAGCGGCGCTTTCTATACCCAATCCGCATCTATCCGCGCATGAAAAAGCGCGCTCCCCGAAGGGAGCGCGCCCAAGGTCGCCCGGCCCGTTTCCGGGCCCGGGCTGGCGTCAGAGTGAGCGGCGGGCCTCGTCGGCGCCGCGGTCCATGGCCTTTCCGGCCTTGCCCTGCGCCTTACCCATCGCCTTCTGCGCCTTTCCTTCGATCTCACCGGAATTGTTGCCGGTGAGTTTCGAGGCGCCTTCCTTAACCGCGCCGGCGGCCTGGTTCTTGACGCCTTCCGTCTTCGCCTTGTTCGCAGTCTTTTTCATGCTGCCCATTGTGGAATCTCCTCGTCTGTGCCGCCCCTAAAACGAGGGCGGACAGGGCGGAGTTCCCGCAATGACTGCGTTTGGAGCAGGCCGCCCGGCTTCAGACCCCGGCGGGCGTTTCCCAGCCCCGGCGCTGACATGCCGCCAGCAGCGTGTTGCGCAACAGGCCCGCGATGGTCATCGGACCGACCCCGCCCGGAACCGGGGTGATCGAACCCGCGACCGGCAGGGCGGAGTCATAATCGACATCGCCGACCAGTCTGGTCTTGCCCTCGCCTTTTTCCGGCGCCGGCACCCGATTGATGCCGACATCAATGACGCAGGCCCCCGGTTTCACCCAGTCGCCCTTTATCATCAGCGGCCGGCCGACGGCGGCGACCAGAATATCCGCCTGACGGCAGATATCGGCGATGTCCTTTGTGCGCGAATGCGCCAGCGTGACGGTGCAGTTCTTTTCAAGGAACAGCAGCGCCGCCGGCTTGCCGACCAGAATCGAGCGGCCGACCACCACGCAATGCTTGCCGGAAAGATCGCCCAGCACATCTTCCGCCAGAATCACACAGCCGGCCGGGGTGCAGGGGCGCAGGCCCGGCTGGCCCAGCACCAGACGCCCGGCGCTGGCCTCGGTCAGGCCGTCCACGTCCTTGTCCGGGTCGATTGCGGCGATCACCCGGTCGCTGGAGATGTGCTTGGGCAAAGGTAGCTGGACCAGAATGCCGTCCACCTCCGGATCGGCGTTCAGCTGCGCGACCAGCGCGACCACTTCGTCTTCGCTCGCGGTTTCCGGCAGGCGGTGCTCCAGGCTGCGCATCCCGGCGGCCTCGGTCTGCTCCACTTTATTGCGGACATAGACCTTGCTGGCCGGATCTTCGCCCACCAGCACCACGGCCAGGCCGGGCGAGGCCCCGTGCTTCGCCGTCAGGGCCCGCGCCGCCTCGCCCACGCGGGCGCGCACACGCTCCGCCGCCGCCTTGCCGTCGATGATGGTCCCGCTCATGCCGTCTCTCTCCTCTTAGGATTCAATAAGTCCCGCGCGCGCGCCTTGGCGCTGCGCGGTGTCCTGTGAAGGCGCCGCCGCTCAAAATGCGATCTGGAAGATGGCCCAGCAGAACAGCTTTTTCACCAGCTCCAGCGCGATCAGCGCCAGAATCGGTGTGATGTCGACGCCGCCGAATGTCGGCACCACGCGCCGGAACGGGCGCAGGATCGGCTCTGACAGGGCGTTGGAGAAGTTCCAGAACGCCTGCACCACCCGGTTGTAGCGGTTGACCACGTCGAACGCGACCAGCCAGGAAACCACAGCCTGAATGATGATGACGATCTGAACGAGAAAGATCAGCGTCGATACGAGCCAGCAGAGAATCGCGGCCAAAATACAGTCTCCCGCTCCTGAAATCGTGCCCGGTTTTAACCCGCCCGGCCCAAAGCGCAAACCGTTCGGGGGCGGGTTTCCCAGCCGTTATTAGCGGGACTCGCCCCGGAATTCGCCAAAGCTGGCGGCCGGCATGCGGATCGTATCCAGCCCGTTGGTGATCCAGGCTTCCTCCAGCCCCACGCGCGCCCGCATGGCGATATGGAAGCCTGCGTCCGATGCGCCGGGCGCCAGCACGCCGTTCAACCCCGGATCGCCTGGATGAAAGGCGTGGTTGTGCATGCCGATCAGCACGGACCAGCCCGCTGCATGGTCGCGC
This sequence comes from Euryhalocaulis sp., assembly GCA_050486445.1. Lineage (GTDB taxonomy): Bacteria > Pseudomonadota > Alphaproteobacteria > Caulobacterales > Maricaulaceae > Euryhalocaulis. The sequence goes on along the minus strand of JBJHDH010000012.1, from coordinate 34,532 downwards.
TCCACCGGCTCGCCGACCGGGTCGACGCGGCCGAGTCCGTCATAATTATTGGTGTAAAAATAGACGCGGATGCGCTCCCCGTTCGGACTGCGCAGTACGAAGGCGGCGAATTCGCTGGGCGTTTCGAACGTATCCATCCGGCCGTGCTGAATACCGGTCAGCAGCATTTCCAGACAGCCCGCCGGGCGAATCCAGTAGCCGGCATTGTCGATGGCCACGCGGCTATTGTGCCGTTCCGCCCCGCTATGGGCCTCCTGCGCGGCCAGCAACAGGGCCACGGGATCGGCATCCATCTCCAGTGCGTTCAGTGCGGCGCGGAAGCGGGCGTAGTCGCCCTGCGGCTCGGTGCGCGACCACAGAATCTCCGCCTGGGCGGCGTCCAGCTCCCACATCTGCACCAGGCGGCCGCCGGGCGCGCTTTGATCGCCCTCCCGCATCAGCACCTCTGGCTCGGGCAGGGCGCAGCCCTGCGCCAGCGCCGCGGGCGCTGCGGCCAGCGTCAGCGCGACGCAGGCGGCGAGCATGATCGGGCTGCGTAAGGCCAATGGATCCCCCCGGTCTCCCTTGCGTGAAAATGCCCCCTGGAAGGAGGCGGGGGCGATCTCAGCACGGACAGGGGCGGAAGGAAACGCAGGAGGGAAACGCCGGACCGGGCCAGCGGCCCGGCTTGCTTGACGGCGCCGGGGCGCCCGGCCATATAGCCGCCTCACTGCGAGATGGGGCCGTAGCTCAGTTGGGAGAGCGCGTCGTTCGCAATGACGAGGTCAGGGGTTCGATTCCCCTCGGCTCCACCAGCCTTCCCAACCCCGGACGCGACCCGGGGAAGCGGTTTCTCCCGGTGCGCGCCCGCCGGCCAGAGTCTTCTTTTCCTGAAGTTCGCGGTCCAATGGGACTTTTCCAATAACCCCGCCATCCGGCTCACGCAGGCGTCACGTTGGTGTGAATCGGTTGTTATTCACCCATTTGGGGGATTGGCCCGGGGGGTGCGTCTTCCATGCAGATTCTGCTCCGTCAGGAGCGTCCCCGCTTGCGGGCGTCCGAGGAGCGTTTCCGGTGAAGGCGTCGCCCGGGCGGGGAATGGGAAACAGGGGGATTATCCATGACGAGATTGCCGCGCGCGGGGCTTCCCGCGCTGATTGCCGCCTGCTGTCTTGCGACGCCCGTTCTGGCGGGCGGCTATGATACGGGCGAGCGCAATTACGAATTGCTGTTCGATGACAGCCGGGCCGTGCTGGAGGTCGGGGGCCGGCATATTGCGCCGAAGCGCAGCCTGACCAATGTCACCGGCGCGCTCGGCCCGTCGCCCGACGTGCGTGAGGCGGCCAGTTTCCAGACGATGCGCATCAGCCTCGGCGCGCGGCTGACGCAGAATCTGCGCTGTCTCGCTACCTGGCGGGAGCCATATGGGGGCAAGGCGGATCATGGAACCGCCTGGCCCTACGCCATGGCGGTCGTGGTGCAGGATTTCACCTCGCGCGATATCGGCCTGACCTGCGCGCTGGGCGTCGAGGCCGGGCCGGGGCGCGCCAGCCTGATCGGCGGCGTTTCGGACCAGAAAATCCGCTATGTGCTGACGCAGGAAATTCCGTTCGCCGGGGCCGGGCGGACCGATGTTTCGGACCGCGCGCGCGGCTGGCGCATCGGCGCCGCCTACGAGATGCCGCAATATGGGATGCGGATCAGCCTGATCCATCACGATTCGATTAGTTTCGCACCGGCCGGCAGCGTGAGCGTGCCGGGTGTCTATAGCGGGCCGGCCGCCGGGCGGATCACCATGCCCTCCGCCACCGAATTGCGGGTCCAGACGGGTGTCGCGCCGCGGACGCTTGTGTTCGGCATTCTCAATCGCACCCGCTGGAGCGTCACGGACTCCATGCCGCTTTGCCCGCCGGCGGTTCCGGTCTGCACTCATGCGTCGGCGGTCAGCGCGCTGGAGCTGCAATGGCGCAACACCACCCGCGTCACGCTGGGCCTGGCGCGTCAGATCAGCGATCATTTCACGCTGGCGCTGAGCGGGACGCACGATCAGGGCGCTACGCGGGGATTCACCACTCAGACGACGCTGCGCGCCGCGGCGTTGGACGGAATTCTGGATGTGAGCGACGCGGTGCAGCTGCGCGTTGGCGGCGTCTATGGCCGGATGAAAGGCGGACGGATGGATACGTCCACCCTGACCGGCGGTGTCCCCAATCCGCTGTTCTATCAGGCAGATTTCAGCGGTGCGCGGGTGCTGTCGGTATCTTCCGCGCTACTCTACCGTTTCTGAGCAGACCCGCCCTGGCCGCACGGATCGAATTTCCGCGCGGCCGGGGCGCCGCTTTTTCAGCTATGTGAAATTCGGAACTGACCGGGCGTGTGTAGATCGGGTTCCCGGCCGGGCGTCATCGTGACAAATTTTACCGGGCCGGGCGGGCCGCTGTTTCGCCCTGAATGACCTGAAGGCGCACGGTTTCCGCCGGGCCTTCGCCACGCACCCGCGCCACTTCCTCGAACAGGCGGGCGCGCACCGCATCGCGGTCGCCATCCGCGCAGAACCGGATCAGCGTCTCCACATCCTTGAGACCCAGATTGACGGCGCGCCGCGCGCGCACTTCGAGCACGCCTTCGGTGGAGTAGATCGTCTCTTCGTTGCTATCGACCAGCTCTTCGCTCAGCTTTTCGCCGGGCTGGAGGCCGATCAGCTTGATCTCGATATTGCGGGCGGATTCGGGCGGGGCGAGCAGGTCAATCATGCGCCGCGCCATATCCACGATCTTCACCGGCTTGCCCATTTCCAGCACGAACACGCCGGGATCGCGCTCTTCGCGGGCGTCGGCCACTTCAGCGGCGTGCAGGACAAGCTGCACCGATTCCGGAATGGTCATGAAATAGCGCTCGACGTCGGGATGCGTGACGGTCACCGGGCCGCCGGCTTCAATCTGGCGGCGGAAGATTGGCACGGCGGAGCCGTTGGAATTCAGCACATTGCCAAAGCGCACGACCGAGAAATGCGTCGTCCCCTCGGCGTTGAGCCCGCGGACCAGCGCCTCGGCAAGACGTTTGGTCGCGCCCATGACGCTGGAAGGATTCACCGCCTTGTCGGTGGACAGCAGCACCATCTGCCCCACGCCATTTTCGCGTGCGGCGCGCGCCACATTGGCCGTGCCCGCCAGATTGGTCCGCACCGCGTCGCGCGGGTGAACTTCCATCAGCGATACATGTTTCAGCGCCGCGGCGTGGAAGATGCGGTGCGGACGCTCTTCGCGGATCAGCGCTTCGACGGCGGCCTGGTCGCGCACATCGCATAGTGTGGCGCGGCGGGGCAAAGACGGGTGATTGGAGGCGATCTCGCGGTCGATCTCGAACAGCGGCGTTTCGGCAATGTCAGCCATAATCAGGCGGCCGCAGCCCAGCGCGGCGATCTGCCGGCAGAGTTCGGAACCGATGCTGCCCCCCGCACCGGTCACCAGAACCCTTTTGCCGCGCATTCCCTGCACAAAGGCGGGGTTGCTGAGATCGACCTGCGGCCGGAACAGCAACTCCTCCAGCCGCATGCGGCGGAAATGCACAAAGGCGCGATCCTGTTCGGTCAGTTCGGTGATCCGGGGCATGCGCATGATCGGCATGCCGGTGCGGCGCAGCCGCGCCAGCACCGATTCATCCACGCCGCGCACCCGGGTCGGCGTCTCCACGAACACGATGGAGAATTTCAGCCGGTCACGGCCCGCCAGCCCTTCGACGATGGAGACCAGCTCATTGGCGCCGCCCAGCACGCGCGCGCCGATCATGGTTTTGCGCGCCTGCGGGTCTTCCAGAACCACGCCAATGGGGCGATAGGGCGCGCCGGTATCGCGAATATCGAACAAGGCGCGCTGCACTCGCGTCGAAGGGCCGACCAGGAGGACCATCGGCTTCGCGCTTTCGGGACGCGGCATGCGGAACGGCGCCAGGACGTCCAGCAGCCAGCCTTCCACTTGCGCCCGCACCACCAGCCGCGCCGCCGCCATGCCGCCGGCGGTCAACAGCCAGGCGGCCAGCAGCACGGAACGCGGCAGCACCGTCGCCCGGCTGATAAGGAAGGTCAGGGCGAGGAACAGCAGCGTCCCCACCACGGTCAGACGGAGAATGCGGCCTACATCGCGCGCCGATACATCCTGCCATGCGCGCTGGGGCATGCTGGCCGCGCCGAGGATCGCCATGATGCAACCGGCGTAAAACAGGCCCAGCGACAGGATGGTCTGGCCCAGCGTGCTGCCCGTCCACCAGCTCAGCGGCTGGCCGATTACCAGCATGCAGCCCCCGATAAAGCCGGCCAGCGCGATGGCGCCGTCGCCAACCAGCCGGACGGCCTGGGTTTGCGTGCGTCGGGAAATCATGCGTGGCGCATCCTGATCAGGTAATATGAACGCAGCATGACTGGGATCAGGCCGCCCTCACCCGGTCAGGTCTTTTCGCACATGCGGCGCCAAAAAGCGACAATTATTGCCGGAACATGAAAATCGCTGGAACGGCGAAGGTTCCCTGCCGGACTAAGGCGGCCCCTAGAACCCGGCCCGTATCCCCGGCGCCCAGTTACCGTGCACCCCGGCCCGCAGCATGAAGGGCAGACGAATTGTGGCTTTCGGCCCTTCGGCGATGGCCATCGGGTCGAAAATGAACAGATCGCTGCGCCGCTGCCGGGCGTGATTGGCGATGCCCAGAAGGAAGCCGTCGCCCTCCGGCGCATCCGGGGACCGGGGCACAAAACAGACTTCCTGGAAGATGGTCTCCGGGCTGTGCCAATAGGTCTGGGGCGCCCCGGTCATCATGTCCTGATGCACCAGCATATTGACGAAGAAGAGGCCGATCTCGGCCGGGGATCCCGGCCCCTCCCAGGGTTTGGACGGATCGACGGAATGATACCAGGCATGACGATAGGCGCTCATGGCGTAGCGGTCGTCGATGCGCGGCAGCTCCCCCGGAATCGGGGCGATGGCGGCCTGCTCGAACCCCTCGCTGTTGGACGCCATGTCGATGGTCCAGCGATTCAGCACCGGCGCCGAGACCTGCGGGTCGAAGGGCGCGCCGGTCACATCCGGGAAGAACGGCATGCCGTTGCCGCGCGAGACCGGCAGGTCGACATGGATTTTCTGTCCGTCATTGAAGGCGTTGATGATATGGGCGTTGAAACAGGAAGGCGCGGTGAACCAGCGCACGTCCTTCGCATCGCCGCCGCGCGGCAGCACGCCCAGATGTACGTTCAGCGATGGGTCGTAGCCGAAATGCGGCATCCCGGCGCGCAACCGGTCCCAGTTTCCGATCAGCGGAATAATGGGAAAAACCACATAGTCGCGCGTCACCGCGAAATCATGGATCATCGAATAATAGGGAACGTCGATGAAGACTTCACGCTCCAGCGTCCCGTCCGCGCCGATTTCCATATAGGAAACAACCGGCGTGCAGAGCCCGCGCGCCGCATAACCGAAGGCGATCATCTGTCCGGTTTCGGGGTCGATCTTCGGATGCGCGGTGAAGGTCTGGCTTTCCATCTTTCCGCCGAAATCGGAATAGCCCTGAGTCTCCAGCGTTGAGGGGTCCATCGCCACGGGCGGGCTGTCTTCCTTCAGCGCCCAGAGCTTGCCGCCATGCACCAGGACATTGGTGTTGGCCGTGCCGCGATAGCGCCCTTGCACGGATTCGTCGTCGGTCAGCGGATTGCGATAGGCGCCGAACAGCGCGCGGCCAGCGGTCCGCTCCAGATTGTATTTGTCGGTGCGCACATAGCGATGGCGGAAATCCACCCGCCCGTCCTTGAAATAGAACGCCGAAACGGCGCCATCGCCGGCGAAATAGATATCGTCGCCCATTTTCGGCGGGAATTGCGGGTCGGGCCGCACATGGAAAAAGGCGCCGTCCAGCTCCGGCGGAACCTCGCCCTCGACCTCCAGGTCGATCAGATCGGCCTCGTAACGCATCGGCTCGTTGAAGCCGGTAAAATTGGGCGTTTCCGGAAACCTGGCCATGGACGATCCTTCCCCGTTCGTTCGTATTTCTCTTCCTGCACGTTTTTTAGCCAATTTGGCGGCCCGGCGCACAGGATTTGTCCCCGATTTGTCCGTGGGGCTTTGCGGTCTTTTGCCGCTCCCTCCGCTCCCTAGTCCAGCTCCGCCGCGCGCTTGTTGGAGAGGGGAGGGTTCTGCGCCTCTACGGGATCGGCCGGGCCTGGGGCTTCCTCCTCTCTCAGGCGGAACGGCTTGGGATGAAGCTGCACCAGCCGCAGCGTCAGGCCCAGCAGCAGCGTGCAGAGAGGCAGCAGCAGGATCGTGCCCATCTGCACCCAGGTCAGCGTCAGGTTCGGATCCTGAAAGATGCGCAGCGCGACACGCAGGAACAGCACGAACAGGACGACGATGATAACTTCTGTCACCACCTGTTTGAGCTGGCCGATCTGTTTCACTCGCAGCCATGCGGGCAGCTTCAGAGTGGTTTCTTTCTCCTCGGGATGGATGAACAGCGAATAGACGCCATAGCTGAAATACAGCAGCACAATGGCGATCAGAAACCGGTCCAGCCCCTCGATCACGCTGATAATGGCCAGGCTCTCGCCCAGCGTGGCGATGTCGGTTCCTTCCTCAATGTCCAGCTCCCCGGGCCCGGCCAGGGCGAAGCGGAACGCATTGACGATGTTCACCATGCCCAGACAGAACATCAGCAGCGAGCCGGCCAGCGAGCCGAGCACGGCGATCACCGTCATGAAGCGCGACCCGACGACGATCCGCTGCTCGAATTTGGTCATACCCGCCACTGGTCCGTTTCCCCTTAGATTTACAGGGAAAATTCCCTTTAAAGGGAAATGGCCGGGGCAAAGCCGGGGTTCCGTCCAGCAGTCCGATTCAGGGGCTCAGCCGGGGCGGATTCATGGCGCGCGGCAGGCGAAGCTGTCCGCCGCGTCCGGGTCGCCGCCCGTATAATGCGGATATTCCGGATAGGGGCAGAGCGGGCGCTCGCGGCCGGGAAAAGCGGCGCCGGTGCTGAGCACCCGCTCCGGCGCGGCGCCGGTTTCTACCCAGTCAACAATCGCGGTCAGCATGTCGAAACGGTCCAGCGCCGCCGAGCCGCCTGCGCAATGCCCCATGCCGGGCGCCAGGAACAGGCGGCTGAAATCGCGCACCGCGTCCGCGCCGCCATTGGTTTGCGCGAGGCTCTCATAATAGAGCCGCGTGTCGTTGGCCGAGAACCAGGGGTCGGCCATGCCGTGATAGAAGATCAACTTTGATCCCGCCTCACGGAATGTGCTCAGCATCGGCGACAGGCTGTCGCCGATGCTGCTGAATGTATTCGCTTCCAGCGCCGCCCCCGCCGCGTCGGCGTCGAACGCGGCGGTCTGCTGGCCCTGCACCGGGCTGGACCCGCCGCTTTGCAGAATGCCGGGCAGTCCGGGGCCGGACTCGTTCAGCCCCGGATCCCACGGGAAGGCGGGATAAAGCTGCACGCCGCGCGAATCCACCGGCCCGGCGAACGCCGTTTCCAGCGCGCGCACCTGACCTTCGGAAAGGCAGGAATCGGTCTTTTCGGCGCGGCACATCAGGTCCGCCGCCGCGAAGCCGCAGGACTGCGTATTGAAGATCATGCCGTCCTCGATCCCGTCATCGGCGTCGCAGGCGGCGAGCATTCCCTCCACGACCAGCGCCCGGTCGCTGTCGGAAAGCAGGCTGCCCGGCCCCTCCGGCGCGTGCTCGGCGAAGGCGGCGTTGATGAAGGCCAGCGACATATTGGAATGGCCGGTGCGCATCGCCGGCGCGCCAGAGATAATGCCGTCGAAATAGAGCGGGAAACGCTGCGACATAATCATGCCTTCGCGTCCGCCGGTGGAACAGCCGACATAATAGGAATGATCCACGGGCCGGGCATAATGCGCGGCGATCATCGCCTTTGCGATGGGCGCCATCTTGCCGTTGGAGGCATAGTAGAAGTCCAGCGCCGCCTGCTGGTCTTCCATGAAGCTGGCGTCGAATCCGCCGGCGCCCTGATGGCCGGAGTCGGTGGCGATGACGGCGAAGCCGCGATGCAGAGCGGGCTCGTCGCCCGCCGTGCCCGCGCCGACCGGGGCGCCGACGCTGCCATTCAGTCCGCCGCCGCCCTGAAACAGAAAGCGGCCGTTCCAGTCCGCGGGCAAGGCCAGCGCGAAGCGCGTGCCGTATTCCACGCCATTGACCCCGGTGCGCCGGTCGACAATGCCCTCCACCCGGCAATGCGCGGGCAGGGCCATGCCGGGGCCGCCGGGGCCGGGAGGCACGGCCGTTCCGGCCTCGATCATTTGCGTGGATTCGATCTCCACGCTGTGGCCGTCATGGGCGAAGGATTGCAACTGGTCGCAGCTCTGCGCGAAGGCCGCGCCGGCCCAGGGCAGGGCCGCGGCGGACAGCAACAGCGTCTTGATCGGTTTCATTGGTCTTCCCCCCATTTTTCCAGTGTCTGTTTTTTTGTGTTTTGCTGCTGTGGCTTGACTTTACCCCACTGGCGGCAGGCCGAGAATGGCGCGCGCCTCGGCGGCGGTGGCCGGGCGGCGCCCATATTCGGCGCAGAGACCGGCGACGCGCGCAACCAGCTCGGCGTTCGACGCCGCCAGCCGGTCCTTGTCATAGCGGATATTGTCCTCCAGCCCGGTGCGGCAATGGCCGCCGCGCGCCAGCGCCCAGTGATTGACCTCTAGCTGGTGCCGGCCCAGGCCCGCCGCCACCCATGTGGCGTCCGGCAGCAGGCGTTTCAGCTCCGCCAGTTCGAAATCCAGAACCTGCTCCAGCGCCGGCTGCGCGTTCGGCACGCCCATCACGAACTGCACATGCAGCGGGCCGTTCAGCTTTCCCTGTTTCAGCAGGTTCGCGGCGTTATAGATCATGGAAAGATCAAACACCTCGATCTCCGGCTTCACGCCATGCTCCAGCATCATGGCGGACAGTTCGTCGATCAGTTGCGGGCTGTTCTCGTAGATCATGCCGGGAAAATTGCACGAGCCGGTGGCCAGCGACGCCATGTCCGGCCGGTGGTGCAACATGCCGCCGCGCTCGCTGCCCTTGCCGCTGCGCCCGCCGGTGGAAAACTGCACGATCATGCCGGGACAGTGCCGGTTCACGCCTTCCTTGAACGCGCCGAACTTGTCGGGGTCAGAAGATGTGGTTCCGTCATCGTTACGCACATGCACATGCACGATGGTCGCGCCGGCCTCGAACGCCTCATGCGTCGACTCGATCTGCTCGGCAACGGTGATGGGCACCGCCGGATTGTCCTTTTTCTTCGGAACAGATCCGGTGATGGCCACGGTGATGATGCACGGCTCGGCCATAATCTCTCCCGCTCCCGCTTTTTTGCAGCGTGTTTCTATTCCGGCATTTTTGGCACGGGCGGCATTTTGGCGCCGCCCAGAATGGTGGTGTCGCGGTCATTCCAGGGGATCAGGTCGCGCACCATCTGGTCCAGATCGTAATCCGGCTCCAGATATTTGCCGCTCAGCTCGTGATATTCGCCGCCGGCCAGCGTGACGCACAGCCGGGCGCAATCCGCGAACACCGCCTCATTGTCCGCTGTCTCGCACCAGTGGCGGATCACCTCCACCATGCCGGGCAGATGCTTCTGCGCGCCTGCGTCGGCCACCGTCTCCTCCGCCATACCGGTGGCGGCGTCGCCGGGCTGGATGGAGAAGACCGAAACGCCGGCCTTGCGCGTCTCGCGCGCCGCCAGTTCGCTCAGCCGGATCAGCGCCGCCTTGCCCATGCAATAGGCCGAGAGATTGCCCTGCACCATCAGCCCGCCGCGCGACGAGACATTGATGACACATCCCTTTCCGCGTTCGATCATGCCGGGCAGCACCGCGCGCATGAAACGGAACGGGGCCAGGATGTGCAGCTTCTGCGCGTCCCACCAGTCGTCGGCGTCCAGCTCGGCGATGGGGCCGAACGGACCCGGCCGCCCGGCATTATTGACCATGATCGAGATCGGGCCGAGCGCGTCCTCCGTCTCCTCAATAAGGCGCGCCACGTCCTTGCCCTTGGTGACGTCGCCTTCCAGCGCCAGCGCCTTCACGCCCAGCGATTCAATCTCTTTTGCGACCGCCTTGACCTGTTTTTTGGTGCGCGCGGCGACGGCGACATTGGCGCCTTCCCGCGCAAACCCCAGCGCGATGGCCCGGCCAAAGCCGCGCCCGCCGCCGGTCACCAGCGCCGTCTCCCCGCTCAACAGCCCGCTCATAGACGCCCCTCCCTTGTTCTGGATCAGCAAAATAGAGGAGGGCGGGCCGCGCTTCCACCTCCGGGAAATCGTGTAATCTTGCCACTTTGGATCATGGACCATACATTTCGGGCATGACGGCGGCGAGATTGGTGGAAAAATCGACAGGTTGGGCCGGCGCGGCGACGGCCGTGGCCGCGCTCGTCTTTTTTGCCGCCAGCCTGTTCGATCTGGTGCCGTTCGACACAGCCAATCTCCTTCTCGCATCCGGCGGCGCGATGGCGCTGGGGCTTATCCTTGTCGCGGTCGCGCTATTCGCCCGTGTGCAGGAATCCCGGGAAGCTCGTTCGCTGGATGCGCAATTCCTTATGGCGGGGCGTGAAGTGAACGACGCGCTCGAAGCCTCTGACAGGCTTGAAGCCCGGATTGCCGCTTCCGGTCTTCGCGGCAAAGCAAGTGCGATCTAGCCGTGCCCCGTTGGGCGTTCTTTCAGCCTAAAAATCTTTCCGGTCTGGGCGATGGAGAACTTGTCGCCTATTCCGGCCATTGCCGGAAAGAGCTACGGCGTATCCAGAACGGAAACGCCTATCTTGAAGGCCGGCGCGACGGACTCTCGAAGGGATTCGCCCTGGATGGCGTCCTGGTCTTTGCCGGCGTTTCGGCCGCGGGCGCGGGGATTTTCATTGCATCAATCTTGACGTTCGGCGGCGCCCTGACATTGGCTGGCGGCGCCGTCGCCCTGATTGGCGTGCATCGCTATGGCGATCGGGGTATTGAGCGAAGCCTGATCGCAGACGAACTTGCATCGCAACGCGAAGCGATTGCGTTTTTTCATGAGGAAATCCGCCGGATCGGAGAGGAACTGACCGCGCGCGGCGTACCCGAGAGCTGATCCGAAGAAAGCGCCGCGTCTATTCCCGTGAGAGATCCTGCCGTCCGAACAGGGCGATAGCGGCGGTCAGCGGGACCACGATCCAGCCCAGAAGCGCCAGAATGGCCAGCGGGCCGAATGCGCCGATGGCGTCCGGGTCGCCGGCCAGATGCGCGGCCCAACCGCGCGCGACCCCGGCGGCGAGGTTCGGCATGGCGGCGATGAAGCGCGGATCGCCCGCAACCTCGCCGAACATGCCGGCGAACACGGCCTGCGCCAGTCCGAACAGAAACACCGGCATCAGCGCGCCCAGCAGCGAGCGCGTTGCGATGGCGGCCAGCGCGGTCAGCGAAGCAATGGCGCAAAGCTGGAGCCAGCCAATGGCGAACATCAGCGCAAAGCCGGTCCAGCCTGCGCTTCCCCGCGCCGGGGCGGAATGCAGCATCGCGGCGCCCAGCGCCACCAGAAGCCCGGCCAGCGCGATCAGGATCAGGCTGACCGCCGCGAACAAAGCGAAGGCCGCCATTTTTCCCAGGATCAGGCTGGTCCGGCTGCTGCGCGGCACGATAAAGCGCCAGCTTTCCCAGCGATATTCTCCGGCGAATAGCGTCGCGGCGCCAACGATGTAGAACAGGTGCCAGATCGGATTGCCCGCCGCGCTGAGCGCGCCAGTCATATCGGCCAGCAGCGGCGCGCGCGGCACGGCGCCCGCGCCCGGCACGGTGGCCCAGACGAACAGATCGCCCAGCGCGCCGAACAGCAGCACCAGCGCCGGAACAGCGGCGAAGCCCCAGAACAGCGCGCCGCGATTGGCCGCCAGCTTTATTGTCTCGGCGTGGAAGGCGTCGGCGGTCATGCTCATGTGCGCGGCGCTCCTGCTTCATCTCCGGCCGTGTTTTCGGTCGCGGCGAAGAACAGGGTTTCCAGATCGCCGCCGGCCCAGCGCGCCTCGAAAATGTCCACGCCCGCGCCGGTCAGCGCCGCCAGCAGCGCCGGCGCGTCCTCGCGCGCGCAGGAAACCCACAGCGCGCCGTCGCGCAGCTCCGCGCCCGGCCCGGCGAGCGCCTGTGCGCGTTCCAGCGCCCGGTCCAGCGGCCGCGCCTCAATGCGCAAGGCCCGCGCGCGGGAGAGAAAATCCGCGACCCGGCCCTCGGCCAGCGCGCGCCCGTCCTTGATAATTGTCACATAGTCGCAGACCCGCTCCACCTCGCCCAGAACATGGCTGGACAGCAGCACGGTGGCGCCGTTTTCGGCGATGCGGGCGATCAGGTCGCGCATCTCGCGGATGCCGGCGGGGTCCAGCCCGTTCAGCGGCTCGTCCAGAATCAGGAAATCCGGATCGCCCAGCAGCGCGGCGGCGACGCCAAGGCGCTGTTTCATGCCTACCGAATAGGTGGAAACCTTGCGGTCTGCCGCGTGGGAAAGGCCGACACGCGCCAGCAGCGGCGCCGGATCGGAAAGCCGGACGCCGGACGTGCGCGCCAGCACGCGGAGCGTCGCCGCGCCGGTGAGAAAGGGATAGAGGCGCGGCGTTTCGATCATCGAGCCGGTGCGCCGCATGGCGCGCGCCTGACCTGGCGCGCCGTCCAGCACGCGGCAGGTTCCGCGGTCGGCGCGCACAAGCCCCAGAATGACGCGCAGCAGGGTGGATTTTCCGGCCCCGTTCGGCCCGATCAGGCCATGCACGCCGCCGCGCTCGACGCGCAGCGACATGCCGTCCAGCGCCGTTACTGCGCGGCCGGATTTACGATAGGTCTTGTAAAGGCCGGAGGCGTCCAGAACCATGGGCGCGCACGCTCATGCCGCCCTGCGTCCGAAATAAGGCCGGTCTCCGGCGATTTCCGGGCGGGGGGCAAAATCCGCCTGGATGGATCGCGCTCTATAGTTCTGTGATCGCGATATTGCGGAAGCGCACCTCGCCGGGACCGACCTGAAGGAAGATCGGGCTTTCCGACGTGTGCGTCGTGTCGCGAATATCCACCGTGGTCTCGCCGTTCAGGATGACGGTCAGGCGCTCGCCCTCGGCGCGGATTTCATAGGTGTTCCAGCGCTCTTCCGTGTCGATGACCACCATCGGCGGTTCGATATTGACCAGCGCGCCGGTGCGGCCGGACTGATCGGGCCGGATATCGAAAATATTGGCCTCGTAACAGGTGGTGTCGGTCGGCTCGGGATTGGCGCAGCGGAAGAACACGCCGCTGTTTCCGCCGGCGCTGATCCAGAATTCCAGCGTCAGGACGAAATCGTAATAATCCCGGTTGGTGAGGATGAAATTGGTGGGAACGTCGCCGGTCCCCACGATCTCGCCGTCTGTCACTCGCCATTCGGCCTCGCCCTGCTCGATCCAGCCGTCCAGCGACTGGCCGTCGAACAGCGGGAGCGGGACCGGAGCAGGGGCCGGTGGCGGGATCGCCGCCGAGGTTTCCGGCGCGTTTTCGCCGCAGGCCGCGAGCGCGAGGGCGAGGCCGGAGACCGCCGCCGTATGAATCATGGTTTTCATTGGAATCCCCTATTTCGGGCGTGGCGTGTCATCGCGCCGGGCCGTCATTGTTCGCGCGCAAGATACGCGGCCAGATCGGCAAGCTCCAGATCGCTGATTTCGGTTTTGCGATATTGCGCCATGGCGCCGACGCCGTTGCGCACAAAAAATTCCGTCAGCTCCGGCGTCAGATCGGTGCGCTCTTCCAGCAGCGCGGGCAGGGTGTCGCCATATTTCAGGGCCAGCGACGATGTGCCCGGCATTCCGCGCCCCGCGCCGTGACAGACCGCGCATTCGCGCCGGAAAATGTCGTGCCCGCGCTGGAGTTGCGGGTCGCTCAGCGTCGCCGGGTCCACCACGCCCTGCGCCGGCGGGATTGGCGGAAACCCTTGCGGCCAGCGCGCATCCTGGGCCTGCGCCGCGCCGCAGAGCAGCAGCACGGTCCCGGCCCCGCCGATGAGAACGGCGCGCATCATTCGGCCAGCGCCTGATAGATCGCCGCGCGCGTCACGGATTGCGGATCGGGAATCGGGTTGTTGGGGTCGGGCGGCCCGCCGCCGCCGCCGCGCTGGAACATGCCGACCGTCGCCAGATCGTTGGCGGGGTCGATCCAGAAGAAGGTGCCAAAGGCGCCGCCCCAATAATAGGTTCCGGCGCCGCGCGGATCGTTTGTCGCCGCCGGGTCCATGATGATGCCGAAATCGACGCCAAAGCCCGTGCCGTTGCCGGGGCCGGTGGTCGGCGCATGGCCGGGCAGCAGATTGGTGTGCATCAGCCGCGCGCTGTCTTCGCTCAGAATCCGCACGCCGTTCCATTCACCGTCGTTCAGCATCATGCGCGCGAAGGTCAGATAGTCCGGCGCGGTGGAATAGAGACCCGCGCCGCCGGAGGAGAAGGCTGGCTGCTGCGTTGGCGCGCGGCCGAAATGGAAGGTGGATTCGACCTGCTCCAACTGGCCGTTCGCATAGCGATGGATACGGGCCAGCCGGTCCTGTTTTTCCGCCGGCACATAGAAGGCAGTGTCGTTCATGCCGAGCGGCGTAAAAATCTGCTCGCGCGCGAAATCGGCGAAGCTCTGGCCCGAAAGCCGTTCGATAATCACGCCCTGCACGTCCACACCGATGGAATAGATCCAGCGCTCACCCGGCTGCGCAACCAGCGGCAGCGCCGCCAGCCGCTCCAGAAACTCGTCCGGCGTCTGGTCCACGGCGCTGATATCGGCATCGAAATACAGCGTATCGACCGGCGAGGACGGGCCGAGCCCATAGGCGAAACCGGCCGTATGGCTGACCAGTTGGCGCATGGTCATTTCGCTCTCGGCAGGCACGCGCGTTCCGTCTTCAAGCTGCACCTGCATTCCGGCCAGTTCGGGCAGGTGCAGGGTCACGGGATCGTCCAGCGTCCATTTACCCTCGTCATAGAGGATCATCAGCGCCACGCCCGCGACCGGCTTGGTCATCGAGGCGATGGCGAAGATCGTATCCTCCGCCATCGGAACGCCGGTCTCTACGCTCTGCACGCCATAGGCGTCGCGGGCCACGATCTCGCCGTCCTTGGCTGTCATGGTGACGATGCCGGCGATAAAGCCACTATCGACCAGCACATGGGTCGCCTCGGCGACCGCCGGGCCGACCCGCTCTGCGCCCGATGCGCGCGGAACTTCCGCGACCGCCGCCGGAGCCGGGATTTCCGCCGCCGGCGCGGGCGGTGGCGCCTCGCCACAGGCGGCGAGCGCCAGCGCGCTCGCCCCGAACAGACCGAACAAAGTGTGTTTCAGCATGGTCCGTATGTCCCTCAGCTTCGCAGATGGCGCGGCCAGACGCCGTAACGGCCGGCGGCCAGAACGCCGTTCGGATCCACCGCGTCTTTCAGCGTTTCGTGCAGCCGGCGCAGCGCGTGACCGTTGAACGAATAGGTGTCCGCCACATCATCCATGAAGGCCGCCGCGGTGCGGTATTCGCTCCAGCCATGCTCCGTGGCCAGCGATACCCAGCGGCGGAAAGCGGTGCGCATTCTGGCGTTCATTTCCGGATCACGGCCGATGGGAAACATGATGAGGCAGACCAGAGAACGGTCCCAGTTGGTCATCATGATCGGGCCGAAAAAGCCGGGATTCTCGCCGCCCGAAACTTCCGCCAGATTTTCCTGATAGAAGCGGTGAAAGGCCAGAATATCCTCGCCGGTGCGCGGCACCAGCGGCGAAAAGCCAATATGCCCGCCCGCCGGATCGGGATTGCCCGGCGTACGTGTGCCGGAAACAAAGGTGGAGAGATCCGGAATGCCGAAATTGACCAGACGCACGCGCTCATAATCTTCGGGGCTCAGCGGCGTGCGGATCAGCGCGGCTTCCTGAATTACCGCGCCCGGAATCTCCGCGTATTTTTCCTTCACGTATTCGATCTGGGCGCGCACCACGCGCTCGGGGCCATAGACCGGAAGGCTGCATGACCAGGCGCCGGCGCCGCCAAAGCCGCGGCCAAGCTGGGTAGAGCCGTTCACCACGCCCGCGTTTTCCAGCCAGTTCAGCCGGTCGACCAGCGGGATAATGTCTTCGTCGCGCGGGACGGAAACCGTGACAGACTGATAAGCCTCCGGGCGCGGCATCATCCAGAAACCCATCTTGGTGACGATGCCGAAATTGGACTGGCGGAACAGCCCGCTCACCCACGGGCCAAAGCCCCATTTATTGTGTATCCAGGTCTTGGCGCCGGGCATGGCGCCCATGCCGGTGCGCACCAGATCACCGTTTGGCAGCACCACTTCCATACCGCAATGCGCGCCAAAATGGTCGCGATAGGGCCGGGCGGTCCAGCCGCCGCCGCCGTCCAGCGCGTTGCCGATGACGCTGCCCCAGCCCGGATCGGGCGGGTCGATCCACAGATCGGAGCCGATGTCCCTGAGATGGCGGTACAGATCGAAATAGGAGACGCCAGGCTCCACCAGCACGGCGGCGTTCTGCTCGTCCACCTCCAGCACGCGGTTCATGCGTTTGAGATCGACCACCACGCTGCCCGAGAGCACAGGCGCCGAGCCGCCATAGCCCAGATTGCGCCCGGTCGAGATCGGATAGATCGGAATGCGCAGCTCATTGGCGATGCGCACCACCGCCTGCACCTCTTCGGCGCTGGCGGGGGCCACGGCCGCGCTGGCCAGCTTTTCCTCCGGCTCGCCCCAATAGGGCGAATAGGCGTCGCGATACAGCATCACGTCCGCCTCGTCGGTATAGACATTCTCGCTGCCGACCGCCTCGCGGAAGCGCGCCATCGCCTGCGTGAAATCAGCCTCGCTCACACCTTCGGGAAGTGTCGTCATGCCTGCGCGCTCCGCGCCGGGGCGCCGCTTTGCACGGGAGCCAGCACCCAGCGATACAGCGTGCCGAACTCATCCGCCGCGTTCGCAGACATGGTCAGCATGGCGGGAGCGGGACCGGCGGGCAGGGGAGCAGTCAGCAATGCGTGCGCCGCTTGTGCGCCGTCGGCGTCGGCCAGATGAGCGTTGCGCACGCGCAGACGCATCCCGAAATCCCAGCCGATTTGCTCCAGACAGAACAGCGCATCGCGCGCCGTCATGCCGGCGATGGCGGCTGGAGCCTGACGCCACATCGGATAAAGCTCCCCGTTCCACAGATCGGTGACGTCGCCGGCGATGCGCCGCACCCGTGCGCCCAGCGCCAGCGAGGCGCGGCCAAATTCCCGCGCCGCCGCGAATCGTTCGTCATAGATGACCAGGCTGACCGGCGGCGCGGCCGTTGTAACCCCGCCTGCGCCAGCGGCGCCGGCCAGCGCGGGCGTGACGCTCGCAGCCGCCGCGGCCTGAAGAAAATGCCTGCGATTGGGCATGGGCCTGTCTTCCTCCCCCGCCAGGCGGCGCGTCATGTTCCGCGCGCCGTTCCGACACCTCCGGTGCACACCTGTATTCCGGTGGACGGCATCGTCCCGCCAATCGCCACGCCATGCAAGGGCCCCGGAGCAAGGGCCTCCGGAATGCGGAAAGCCCCGCCCCCGGATGGGGGCGGGGCTTTCTTTGTTCCCGTCAGACTATTTGCACGTTGTGCGATCAGCCGCCGTTATGGAGCCGCAGCCAGATATTGGCCAGACGCTCGGCGCCTGCGCCGCCGCGGATCGAGCTGAAGGTCTGGCGCGCCGCGGCGTCCTGACCGCTTCTCATCTGCGCGATGCCCAGATGCAGCCGGGCGGTCTGCTCGCGGCTGACGCCGCCTCTTTCCAGCCCGGCGGAGATCAGCTCCGCCGCCCGGGCATAATCCTCATTGTCCAGATAGTTCTGGCCAACGATCACCAGCAGTTCGCCGTTGGAGGAGGCCTGCGCTTCGGCTTCCGTGGTGGCGCGCTCCTCGCGGAAACGCGCGGCGTCGGATTGCGCCCGCTCCAGCAGACGCTGGTGCCGGGCGGCCTCGGCGCCCTGACCCAGATCGCCAGCGGCGAACCCCGCCTGCAGCACACGGGCGGCCTCGTTGGGCCAGCCGTCGATCATGATCTCCTCGGCCATGCTGATGCGCTGCTCGCCGGTCAGCGGCAACTCGGCGGCGATCATCAGCCGGTAAACGTCGACGCCCAGGCCGCGCGTATCGAAGCCCGGCTCGCGCCGCGCCGTGGCGATCATGCTCTGCCAGTATTCAGCCTTGGGATAATGCGTGACCAGAAGCCCCAGCGCCTCGAACTGGACGCCAAAATCATTCTGCTGGGCGCCCGCGGAATACAGCGTGCGGAGCAGGTTTTCATCAGGCCGGCCGCGCGCGGCGGCGATGGCGGCGCGTGCGTGGCGGATTGCGAGCTGATGATTCTGCGTGTCGATACCGATACGGGCCAGCAGCAGGTGCATGTCCATAGTGGCGCCATACTGGTCGATATAGGCTTCCGCCGCTTGCCGGGCGGCGTCGCGATTACCAGCCTGATACCGGAATGTCGCGATCTGCTGACGCAGGCGCTGGACCTCCGCCGCCGGCACTCCGCCGGTGTCGATAATCGCCTGCGCCGAAGTCGCGGCGCGGCCCCAATTCTGGGCGGCCGTCAGAAAGGCGAGACGGGTTTGTTCGACCAGCAGCGTGTCATTCGGCGTCTTGTTCGGAACGGCGGCGGCCTCATCGACCTTGGCCAGCGCGCCTTGCAGATTGCGCGCCTCGGCCAGCGCCCGCGCTTCCATCAGCGCGTTGTAGACCGCTTCATTATCAATCGCCGCCTGCGCATTCGCCGGCCCCGTGGCGAGCATGACGCCGCCGGCGGTCATGGCCGTCAGGGCGATGGCCGAGGCCGCGGCGCGAAGCGCACGGATTGTATTGCGGGATTCCAGCATTCAGTCGCCTCCAAAAACTTTCTGGCGCCTGTTTATGGAAAGGCGCCGTTCGTAACCCTGTCACGCGCCACATATACTTAGGATGAACGCCTCGCAGCGCAAACCACAGTATCAGTCACGGCCCGCAGGATGAACAGGCGTATCTGAAACGGTCTATGTGACAAACGTCCCGGCGCCGCTGACGGCGCCGTCAGCTTGCTCCGGCGCCGCCGACCACGCCAATGCGGATCAGGCCGCGCCGCTGGGCCGAGGCCAGCACGCCGGCCACATAGCGGTATTCCGCCAGCCGGTGCGGCCGGATGTGCAGTTCCGGCTGCGGAAACTCGCCCGCCGCCATGGTCAGGCGCGCATCCAGCCCGGTGCGGGTGACCATTTCATCGTTCCAGTAATAGGTGCCGTCGAAATCCACGCCCACGGAGATCACCCGCGGCTCTTCCTCAACCGGAGGCGGGCGGTCCTGCGGGCGGGGCATGTCGAGCTTCACCGCATGGGTTTGCGGCGGCAGCGAAATGATGAGCATGACGAGCAGGACGAGCATGACGTCGATCAGCGGCACCACATTGATGTCGGTGATCTCGTCGTCATCACTGGCCTTCATATCTACTTGCATGCCCATAACGGGTCTCCTGAAGTCTGTTCTGCCCTCGGGTCTTTGGCCTGTTCCGCCGCGTTATAGACGTCCGGGCGGCTGGGTGATGAAGCCCACCTGCATGATGCCGACCCGCTGGGCGGCGAGCACCACGCGGCCGACATTCTCGTACCGCGTGGCTTCGTCGCCCCGTATGTGGACTTCCGGCTGGGGAACGATGACGGCGGCGGCGCGCAGCCGATCCATCAGTTCGTCTTCGGAAATACGGGTCTGGTTCCAGTAGATGTTGCCGTCGATATCCACGGCAATGTTGACGTTCTGAGGCGTTGTCATTGTCACAACGTTCTCTTCACGCGGCAATTGCACGTTGATCGTCGCGATCGCCACGGGAATAGCGATCAGGAAGATGATGAGCATCACCAGCATGATGTCCACCAGCGGGACGACGTTGATCGTCGAGTTGAGCTCGAAATCGTCGTCCGGCTCATTCAGGCCTGGAACTGGCATTCCCATAGCGGTCTCCCGTCGGGTTCGCTTCGGTTAGTCGCTATGCTCAGGTGGCGGAAACCACGAGGGCGTCGACATCCGCGGCGAAGCCCTTGACGATTTCCATCGCCTTTTTGTTGCGGCGGCTGAACACGTTGTACATGAACACGGCCGGCACGGCGACGATCAGGCCGAGGGCGGTCATCAGCAGCGCCTCACCGACCGGGCCCGCGACCCGCTCGATGCTGGGCTCGCCGGCGATGCCGATCTCGATCAGCGCGTTCCGGATGCCCCACACCGTGCCCAGCAGTCCCACGAACGGCGCGGTGGCGCCGACGGTGGCCAGCACGGCCATGCCGCTTTGCAGGCGGTTGTTGATCACATCCACGGCGCGGCCCAGGTCGATTTCCGCGCGGCGGCGCACGGCGATCCGGTTGGCCAGCCCGCCTCCGCGGTCCTGCCCCTCAATGTCCGCCACGCTGGCGATGCCATGATAGGGGCTGCGGGAGCCGAGCTTGTTCAGGCCCTCGTTAACATTGCCAGCGCCCCAGAAATGCGACAGGCGGCGCGCCTGGTTCATCAGCCGGGTCTGGTCGATCGCCTTGGTGGCGATGATGTACCAGCTCGCCGCCGACATCAGGATCAGCACAATCAGGGTCGTGCGCGACACCACGTCGCCGTGATCCCACATGTGCTGGATCGAGTAGGGGTCGAAATCCTCGGCCACTTCATCGGCGGCGAATTCATCGACGAAGTCGTCCGCGAACGGATCGGCGAACGGATCGGCGAACGGATCCGCGGCGAACGGATCCGCAGCGAAGGGGTCGGCGGCGAACGGATCAGCCAGCGGATCCTGGCCCAGCACGTCGGCCGGGGCGGTTTCTTCCGCAGCAGGCTCTTCAACTTCTTCCTGAGCCAGGACGGGCGTTGCGCCGAGCGTCATCACCAGAGCGGCGGCGGCGAAGGCTTTCATGCAGGTCCGGGCGCCCGAGATCATGGTCATTGGTTCTCTCCCAGTGGGGAAGCGACGGCTTTCCGCGTCGCGCTTCCGATTCGATTTGGTTGAACAGTCATTCCGAAGGATTCGATGCAGCAATCATGCCGTGTGCGCTGGCGGATCGCCTTGCCGCGCGAGCAGCAAACAGTGGGCGCAGATCATCTGGGTATCTCCCAGGCGACGATGGTCTGCGTGCATTTGGCTTCCGGCACGCCGTTGGTCAGGCCCGGATCGAAGCGTTGACGGCGCAGCCAGTTGACCGCGGCGGTGTCCAGACGGCGCGAGCCGCTGGAATCGGAGACATCGGCGCTCTCTACCCGGCCATCGGCCGAGACACACACGCGCACGACGGTCTCGCCTTCCTCGTTGAGGCGGAGCGAGGCCTCCGGATAGGGCGGCAGTTCGCCCGCGCGGCCGCGGCGTTGCGGATTCGTGGTCGGCCCCGTCGGCGCGGGCGGCGCGGGCGGAACGACAACCGGCGTTTCCGCCACGGGCTCGCCAGCTTGCACAGCCTGCACCGCGGTCGGCGGCGGCGGCGCATCGAACTGGATTTCCGGAATCGGAACCATCGGCGGCGGCGGCACGTCGATATCCGGCGGCGGCGGCGGCGGCGGCACATCCTCCGGCGGCGGCGGGATGTCCTCGATCACCTCAGTGATGATCGGCTCGACGATGAAATCGACGACCCTGTTGCCCAGACCGGAGATCAGAACCCAGCCCATAAAGGCATGCAGAACCACAACGGCGCCGATGCCCCAGGCTTTGGTGCCCAGACCTTGTTTCTGCCCGTACTGAATCATTCAGGCTCCCCCTTCCGGACCCTGAGCCGTGCGCTTTCCCCGACGCACGGCGGACAATAAATCGGCCGCAGGGCCCTCTCCACAGGAGACGGCCGGCGGCCGGAAGACGACATGCAGGTGCTCATGTGAGCCGCCGCCTCCCCCGAGTGACCCCATCTTACGATGGATGGCGTCTTGCTGGCCATCGGTCAAGGCAGCGTTGTTAGCTGCTGTGACCAAAGCATTGCACTGGCCGTGCTGCTATTAGTGAGCAATGCACAATATCACAGAATTTTGTTAGATTCTTATCAAATCCTTACAAAACCAGCCAGCAAATTCCCGTGTCACACGAAGCTGTCTATTCCATCGCCAGACGATAACCCACGCCCTGTTCCGTATGGATGAAGCGCGGACTATCCGAATCGTCTCGCAGTTTTTTGCGCAACTGGCCGATATAAAAACGCAAATATTGCGACTGCTCGGTATGCGCAGGTCCCCAGACCGCGTCCAGCAATTGTGCATGGGTTAACACCCGCCCCGGATTCTGGGCTAGCGCCTTTAGCAGTTCGAACTCTTTTTTTGTCAGCCGCACGATCGCGGCTTTCAGCCGTACGCGCCGCGCCGCAAGGTCAATCTCCAGGTCGCCAATACGCACGATCGCGTCCGCCGGCAGGCCGGGGCGCGCCGCCTGGCGCAGCGCCGCGCGCACCCGCGCCAGCAGCTCCAGCACGCCGAAGGGTTTGACGACATAGTCGTTGGCCCCGGCGTCCAGCGCCTGCACCTTGTCCTGTTCGCTCCCGCGGCCCGAGAGCACGATGATCGGCGTTCCGGTCCATTCGCGCATCCGGGCGATGACATCCATGCCGTCCATGTCTGGCAGACCGAGATCGAGAATCGCCAGATCCGGCCGCTCCAGCGCCATCTTCTTCAGCGCCTCGTCGCCCAGCCGGCTCTCGATCGTTTCAAAGCCGCTGGCCTCCAGACTGATGCGCAGAAAACGGCGAATTTGCGCATCGTCGTCGATAACCAGAATGCGCGCGCCGGGTGCGATGATGTCGTTAGCTGGCATGTCGTAGCGCCGGAGCCTGTGCGCCGCCCGGTTCATCCGCTGGCGAGCAGGGCAGGGTCAGCACGAACCGCGCCCCGCCGCCCCGCCGCGTATCCAGGGTCAGCGTACCGTTCATGGCGACGGCGAAGCCATGCGCCACGGAAAGACCCAGGCCCGAACCGGCCACGCCGGCGGCGGCGCGCTGGAACGGCTCGAAAATGCGGGTGCGCGCGGCTTCGGGCACGCCCGGCCCGTCATCGGTGAGGGACAGCATGATGGCGCCGTTCGCCCGCACTGCGGCGATCTCGATATGGCCGCGGCCGTGCTTGATCGCGTTATCCAGCAGGTTGAGCAGAATCTGCTCCAGCAACGTCGCGTCGGCCATAACAAACGCCGCTTCTTCGGGAATATGAAGGCTGACTTCGCGTCCCTCCAGCGCCGCGCTCAGCCGCGTGCGCGCCGCGGCCGCGGCCTCGCGCAGGTCGGTCCGCCCGGCGCGGGCATGCAGCGCGGCGTGGTCCAGTCTGTTCATGTCCAGCAGGTTCTGGAGCCAGACATCCAGCCTCCGCGATTCATCGGCGATGGCTCCGGCCAGTTCACGCCGCTGGCCGCTGCTCAGCTTTTCATCCAGTTCCTGCAGCGTTGTCGCCGCGCCCAGAATCGCGGCTAGCGGCGCGCGCAGGTCGTGCGCCACGGAATCCAGCATTGCCGTACGCAGGTCTTCCACACCGCCATCTCTGCTTCCGGCTGCCGGGGGCAGGGCGCTCTTCCGCCGGAGCTGGCGGCGGCCCAGCGCCCAGCCCGCGGCGGCGGCCGCCAGCAGGCACGGAACCACAATAGCCGCGAGCAGCCCCAGTAGTCCCAGGAATACGCTGTTCACGATCCCGTCCAGCATCGTCAGCGGCCTCCCCCGCTACGCGCGCCGTCTTTTTACCTTGTTATCTTAGCGTGGAATGACCCGTGGCAGCATCATCGCAGCCAGCGCGGCCACGATCATGGGCACAATCAGCAGGCTCAGCACCGCGACCGTCTCGAATCCCATGGCCAGCAGGGCGCCGCCGATCAGCGGACTGACCGCTGCGGCGATGCGTGAAACCCCGACCATATAGCTCAACCCCGTGGCCCGCATCGCCGGAGGATAGACTCCGCCCGCGACGGCGAGCAGCGCGAACAGCGCGCCGGAAACCCCGGCCCCCAGCGCGGTCAGCACGACGCCCCAGACCAGATAGGTCGGCGGCGTCACCCAGAACATGGCGATGGAGACGGTGGCCAGCACCATCGCCGCGACCAGCGCGTAATGCGGTTTGCCCTTCCGCACATACACCGCATAGGAAATGCCGCCGATAATGCCGCCGAGCTGGATCAGAACGCCGCCGCGCTGTGCCGCGGCCAGCGGCCAGCCGACACCGTCCAGCAGAGCCGGCAGCCAGCCGATCAGCAGATACAGGATTGAGGCGACCAGCGTATAGCTGGCCCATAACAGCAGCGTCGCGCCCAGAAATCGGGGTTCGAACAGCCCCGCGACGGGCGCCGTGGCTTTCGCGAAACCCTGGCGGGAGAGGGCGGCCGCCGCGGCCGCCCGGCCAAGAAAACCCTGGCGGTAGATCGTGGCGGGCGGCGCCTCGGGCGCCGCGGCGCGCTCTGGCGGATTCAGGGATTGCGCGCCGCCCAGCCCGGCGCGTTCCAGAAAGCGCCCGATACGCGGATCGCCCCACCTGCGCACCGCCAGCAGGCGCGGCGATTCCGGCAGGGCGAAAGCGAACAGCACGCAGACGATCAGCGGCAGAACGCCGCCGGCATAGAACACCATACGCCAGTCGCCGAACGACATCAGCCATGGGGCGATCAGACCGGCGGTCATGGCGCCGGCGGCCACGGTGCTGCCCGCGATGACGATAACGGCCGAGCGCATCCGCGCCGGCGCCACCTCGGTGGCCAGCGCATAGGCGTTCGGCATTCCGGCGCCGAGACCAAGCCCGGTGATGAAGCGCCAGAAGGTGAGTTCCTCGATATTCGCCGCCGTGGTCGCGGCCAGCGTGCTGATCGCCACCACCAGCAGGGCGCACAGCGTCACCGGCTTGCGCCCGACACTGTCGCCGATGGGGCCAAGCAGCAGGGCGGAAAACAGAACGCCGAAATTGGCGGCGGACAGCGCGCCGCCAAAGCTTTCGCGCCCCAGTCCCCATTCCTGCGCCAGCGGCGTGACCACCAGCGACATGGTCTGAATGTCGAAGCCGTCCAGAAACAGGATCAGCATGCACATAAAAAGCGCTGCGATCTGAAAGCCGGAAAGGCCTCCTTCGTCGATCACGGCGTCGACGGTGCGCCCGCCCCCAGGGGCGGCGGCGCCCGCGGCGATATCCGCGCTCACCGGTAGGGGTCCGGCTGCGCCAGGCCGTCCCAGGGCGAAGGCATGTGATAGGGCACGGAGATGAAAGTGGCCTCGATCTGTTCGATGGCGCCGTCCTTCACCTTGAACAGCTCCAGCAGGTTCAGCGTCTGGGGCCGCAGGAACGGACTCTTCGCCGGCGTGCCGTCGGTCAGGGTGAAGTCGCGCAATTTGCCGGCATGGTCGATAAAGCCCGCGCCCAGCACCAGGCCGCGCTCCACATCCACCACGGGAAAGCGCCGGCCGCGTAGCCGGTCGTCGAATTTATAATAACCCTTCTCGAACTGCTCGGTGCAGCCCAGCCGAACGACCGGGATGTGTTTTGAAAGCTCGTCGTGATTGTTGTTCGTGGTCTGGTAGCCATTCTCCACCCGGTTGGCGTCCGGATGGAATGTCGTGAACAGCGTTCCGTCATTGAGTTGCAGCGTATCGAAATAGCCGTCGGCGAAGCTGATGAGGCGCGCGCGCGGCGTCTGTTTTTCGGGCGGCAAAAATTCGTTGAGCTGGGGCTTGTCCCAGAATTTCGGATCGCGGAACGGCATGGTGTGATCGACCTTGCGCAGGGCCAGCGCCTCGACCCGGTTCACCCGGCCCTGGTCATCGACGCCCAGCCACATGGCGAACGGGGATTCATCCTCGGTCGTCTCGAAGATCGAGCCGAAGAAACCGACCGTGCCCTGTTCCGGATCGCAGAAGCGCAGATCATAGGAGCCGCGCGCCGTCACCGTGACCCACATGCCGTCCCCCACCGTCAGGGCGACATTGTTCTCGGTGTTGAACACGGTGTCAGACCAGTTGACCTGTGTCGGGTCGTTCGCCTCCAGCGCCGCCAGATACGTGTCCAGAACGGCGTAAAGCTCTGCGCGCGTGTGCCGTGCGGGCCGTGCATTCTTCATGGTCTGATTCCCCCCCGTTCCCCATTCCCGCCTGTTCAGGCGGCCGTCGTTATCGGAAAATGAAACAGCATCGGCGGCGGATTGGCGAAATTGCCAACATCCGCGGCCGTCGCGTGGCCCTCCGGCGATTCCATACAGTCGCCCATCGCCTCGACATTGTCGAAATCGGCGGTGAACACGCAGGCCCATACCTCGTCGGCGTTCAGCGCCGCCACATCGAAGCCATAGGCCATGGCGCGCACGCCCGGCAGCTTGCGCGCCAGCTTCATGTGGGTGGCCTCGTAATAGTCGCGGAATCCCTTCGGATCGACCTGCGGCGGATACAGGATCAGCAGCCGGTGCATCGCCATTCTCCCCATTGGCGCGGTCCGGGATCCGGCCACGCTTTCGTTCTTGCCGGTCCTTATTGAACGTGCGCGGGCGCGCCGTCCAGCAGCACGGTCTTGGTTTCCAGATAGGCCATAAGGCCCTCTTCGCCGCCCTCGCGCCCAATTCCGGACATCTTGAAGCCGCCGAACGGCAGGTTGAAGTCGGCGCGCATGCCGTTCTGGCTGATGACGCCGGTGCGCACGCGCCGCGCCACGGCATAGGCCGCGTCCGCGTCACCCGTCAGCACCGCGCCGGAAAGCCCGTATTGCGAGTCGTTGGCGATGCGCACGGCGTCGTCCAGATCCTCGCACGGGATCAGCGACAGGACCGGGCCGAAAATCTCCTCCTGCGCGATCGTGCTGCGATTATCGACATTGGCGAACAGGGTCGGCTCGATGAAATAGCCCCGGTTCAGATGGCTCGGCCGGCCGCCGCCCTGGACCAGATCGGCGCCGTCCTCCTGACCCTTGCGGATATAGGATTCCACCCGCTCCATCTGCCGCTTCATGGCCAGCGGCCCCATCATCGTATCCGGCGCGTCGGAATAGCCGACGCGGATGGTCTTCATCTCGTCGGCGATGGCCTGGGCCAGCTCGTCATGCCGCTTCGCGGGAACGATGGCGCGGCTCAGCATGGCGCAGACCTGGCCGCTGAACACGGTGATGGTGTTGGCCAGAATCTTCGCCGCGATCTCTGTCGGGAAATCGTCCAGCACGATGGCGGCGGACTTGCCGCCAAGCTCCAGCGTATAGCGCGCCATGCGGTCGGCGCAGACCGTGGCGATCCGCCGGCCCGCCGCGGTGGAGCCGGTGAAGGCGACCTTGTCCACGCCCGGATTATTCACCAGATGGTCCGACGCCTCGCGGTCGGCGGGAACCAGATTCAGCACGCCGGGCGGCAGGCCCGCGGCCTCGCCCGCCTCCATAATCAGATACGCCTCCATCGGCGTTTCGGGCGAGGGCTTCATCACCACCGTGCAGCCGGCCAGCAGCGCCGGGCCGATCTTGTTGCACATGATGGGGAAGGGCGCGTTCCATGGCGTGATCGCCGCGACCACGCCCACCGGCTCGCGCACCACCAGCGCCGTATCGGCGACCGGGGAGGGCGCGCGCGTCTCGAACGCCACCGTATCGGCCAGCGCCGCCGAGCCGCGCAGCCCCATGACCCCGCCGCCGACCACCATCGGGGCGATAGCGGGCAGGGCGCCGATCTGCGCCGTCCATGCCGCGCCCAGCTCGCCGGTGCGCGCCTCCAGCCAGTCGGCCATGACCAGCAGATATTTGGCGCGCTCTTTGGCGCTCATGCGCGGCCACGGGCCGTCATCGAAGGCTGCCCGCGCGGCGGCGACGGCCGCGTCCATATCGGCGTTTCCGGCGGCGGCCACCGTGGCCACCACCTGCTCGGTGTTCGGATTGATAATGTCCAGCGAGCCGCCGTCACGCGGGCTGACCCATTGTCCGCCAATATGCAGCCTGTCGGGATGGGCGATGGTCACGCCCGCCATCTCCGCCATGATCGTCCTCCACCAGCCATGCTTGTTGTGATTGGCGGCGATCATAACGACTTCCGCGCCCCCGGAAACAGACGATCCCCATCGGACCTTCGGGGCGCGTGCATCCAGATGGGCCTCTGGCTTCGTCTCAACGCCGGTATTGGAAAAACCGAGCGAGGACGCCGCCATGACCGGAAGCATGACTCGTAACCCCCTGATCGCCCTGTCCGCCGCCGTGCTGGCCACTCTGGGCGCCCCGGCCGCCGCCCTGGCCCAGAACGCCGCGCCGGGCGAACAGCCGCCCGCCGCCGCCAGCGCGCCCGCGCCCGTGCTGGGCGCCAGCCGGCATTTGCTGAAGGCAAGCGCCGTCGACGAGACGTATGTGATCGACGTTCTGCCGCTTATCTCGCCGTTCCGGCCGCCGGCCCCGGGCGAGAAGCTCCCCGTGGTCTATGTGCTGGATGGCAATCTGTTCTTTCCGATGGTCGCATCGACCGCGACCGTCCTGACCCTTGAGGACATCCCGTCCGTTCTGGTCGTCGGGATCGGCTATGATCTCGCGCCCGCGCCGATGCTCGGCCTGTCCCTGCTGGAAATTCAGGCGCGCCGCGCCCGCGATCTCACACCAACGCCCGATCCGGCGTTTCTTGCGCAGATGGAGCAGACCTATGCCGGCTTTGGCGGGGTCTATCCGGATTATGGCCGGCCGGGCGGGGCGCAGGCGTTTCTCGGCTTCATCAATGAAGAGCTGAAGCCCTTCATCGCCGCGCATTACCCGGAAGCGGACCCGTATGACGCAACGCTGGCCGGGGATTCGTTCGGCGGACTGTTCGCCCTTTACGCGCTTTTCAACGCGCCGGAATCCTTCAACCGCTACGTAGTGGGCAGCCCGAGCCTGTTCTGGGGCGAACACATCCTGTTCGAACATGAAGCCGTGTCCGGCGATGCATCCGCGCGGCTCTTCCTCTCCGCCGGTTCGCTTGAACCGGAAGACCAGATGCTGGCGCCCGTGCGGAAGATGCACGCGCGCCTGAGCGATAGCCGCCGCCCGAACCTCGACTACACATTCCATGTGTTCGAGGGCGAAACCCACGGCTCGGTCCTGCCGGCGACGTTCAGCCGCGGTCTGCGGGTCGTCTTCGAGTAGAGTGCGCCTCCAGGCGCCGGATCAAACTAGGGTCCGGACCCATAAATCTGACAGGCTCTGGCGGCGAAAGGGCAAAGAGCCGCCAGAAGGGACGCGCAGGGCGGGCTGGCCGCCCGGCCAAGCGGCCCGACGCCGCGGATCGAAGCCCTTTCGCCGTCCGGAGGATATGGCCGATTTGCCCGAATGGCTGCGTCGCGAAGCCTTGAAAGTGATCACACTTCCGGCGGCTTCGCTCCTTGCCCTCGACCAAATCGGCCCATACCAGAGCCGTCACATTTGTGGGTCCGGACCCTAACATCGGAGCGTGACATGGAAGACCAGGCAAATGCATTGGGCCCGCTTCTGGGCGTGTTCTATACCGCTATCAGTTTCGGGTTTCTCGCCCTGCTGATCTGGATCGGGCACGCCAGCACGGCGCGCGCCCGCCGGGAGGCGCAGGAGACGATCCGCCAGTTGGCGCAGACCGGCCAGACGCTGACGCCGGACATGGTCCGCGCCATCACGGCGGACCGGGAGGCGGAGAAAAAGGACAACGACCTGCGGGGCGGGCTCAAACTCCTCGCCATCGCGCTGGCGCTGCTGGTGCTCGCCTTTCTCATCCCGCCGGATCTTGGCGGCGCGGACGCCCCCGAAGTTGGCCGGCTGGTGGCGGGCGTCGCGGCCTTCCCCGGCTTTCTCGGGATCGTGCGGATCGTGCTGCATCTGGCGCGGCCGAAATCCGCCGGCTGAGGCGCATCCGGCCGTCCCCCGCCGTGTCCAGCGCAGCCGACGCCGAACTGACAGCGCGCCTGATCGCAGACCGCGATCCGGATGCGTTTGGCGAGCTGGTGCGCCGTCATCAGGCGCTTGTGCGCAACATGCTGGCGCGCATGACCGGCGACCGGGCGCTGGCGGACGATCTGGCGCAGGATGCGTTCGTCCATGCCTTCGAGCGGCTCGACCAGTTCGGCGGGCGCGGCTCGTTCCGCAGCTGGCTGTGCCGCATCGCCTATACAAGGTTCATCGACGCCGCGCGCCGGCGCGCCTCGGAACAGCGCGGCCTCGCAAGCCTGCGGGACATGGCTGACGATGATGCTGGCGGCGCGGGGCCGGACTCGGGCGACATCATCGACCTGGAACGCGCGCTCGCCCGGCTGCGGGACGCGGAGAGGGCGGCCGTGACGCTCTGCTATGCCTGCGGGTTCAGTCATGCCGAGGCGGCGGAGGTGATGAGACTGCCCGTGGGAACTGTGAAGTCCCATGTCTTGCGCGGAAGACAAAAGCTGGAAGACTTTATGACACCGGGAAAGGCGAACAATGACGCAGAACGCTGATTTCGACGGAACGCTGCGGTCACTGATGTCCGACGCCGATTTACGCGGGGCGGATGCCGCGGCGGATTTCGCCGGCGATGTCGTGGTGCGCATCAAGCGCCGCCGCCGGCTGCGCACGGTTGCGCTGGCGATCGCCGGCGGGGCCGGGCTGGCGATCTCCGCCGCCGGCCTCGGCGGGATAGTCCAGCAGATCGCGGGTGTGGCGGGGCAGGCGCTGGCCCCGGCGGCGTCCGATCCGGGCGCGCTGGCTTATATGCCCTTCGCGGCGGCGTTCATCGCGCTCGCTGTTTTATGGCGAAGGCCGCTGACAAGCCTGTTCTAAGATTTCCGCCTACCGCCCGGCGAGGCGCGCGGCTTCGGCGTCGCCCTGCCAGCCGCCGCCCAGCGCCGCGAACAGGCCAATGGCGGCGTTCAGCCGCGCCTGGCGCGCCTGCACCAGACTGTCCGAAGCGTCCAGCAGCGTGCGCTGCGCGTCCAGCACGGCCAGCAGCCCGTCCGCCCCGGCCTCGTAGCGCGCCTCGGAAAGATCGAAGGCGCGCTGCGCCTCCTCGGCGGCGATCTGCTGCAGTTCCTCGCGCTCCTCGGCGGAGCGCAGCGACATCAGCGCGTCATCGACCTCTTTCAGGGCTGACAGCACCGACTGGTGATAATTGATGAGAAGTTCGCGATAGCGCGACTCGCTGCGCTCCAGCCCGGCTTCCAGCCGCCCGCCGGAGAAAATGGTCGCGGCGATTCCGCCGCCCAGCGAGGCGGTCAGGTCGTCCAGAAAGCCGCCGCTGAAAATATTCGCCGCGTTCAGGCCGGCGCTGAGGTCGAGCGTGGGCAGGAAGGCGGCGCGCGCGGCGCCAATGTCGGCCCGGGCGCCAACAAGGCTGGCCTCGGCGGCCATCAGGTCGGGCCGGCGCGTCAGCAGTTCGGAGGGCAGGCCGACTGCGATAGGCGGTGGCAGGATGGCGCGCAGATCGCCTGTCGGCGCCTCGAAATTTTGCGGAACCACGCCCAGCAGGATGGCGAGCGACGACCTCGCCGCGGCGAGCTGTTCTTCCAGTTGCGGGATGCGCGCGCGGGCGGTGGCCACGGCGCTGCGCTGGCGCGACAGGTCAAAGCCGGAAACCGCGCCTTCGTCATATTGGCGCTGGACCAGCGCCATGACCCGCTCGACCGAGTCCAGATTGCGCCGCGCGGTGTCCAGCCGCTGTTGCAGCGACAGAATGTTGAAATAGAGATTGGCGACGTCGGACTGGACCGAAAGCTCCAGCGCCCGTTGATTGTAGATCTGCGCGGCCAGCGCGGCGCGCGCGCTTTGCAGGCTGGCGCGGTTGCGGCCGAACAGGTCCAGCTCATAGCTGGCGGACAGCCGCGCGGAACTGGTCTCGGTCCAGTCGCCGGTCGGCGCGCCGGCCGATGAATTGATGATTGTGCTGAACGTCGTGGTCTCGCCCGCGGTGATCTGCGGCAGGAACGCCGCGCCCGACTGGCGCAGCGTGGCGCGCGACTGGATCACGCGCTCCAGCCCCGCTTGCAGGGCGTTGTTGGTCTGCATGGCGCGGACTTCCAGCGCGTTCAGCGTCGGATCGTCGAACGCGGCCCACCAGGCTGGATCGGGCGCCGTCGCGCTGGCTTCCTGGCGCAGATATTCATAGGCCGCCGGCATTTCGAGCCCGAACGAGCCGATATCCGGCTCACGCAACACGGCGCAGCCCGTCAGCGTAACGAGAAAAACCAGAGGGGCGGCGGACGAAAGCGCGCGCATGTTCATCATCATCAATCCAGACAATTATTCAGAAGCCAGCGCCGTCACCGGATCCATATGCGCGGCCTTGCGCGCTGGCAGATAGCCGAAGACCAGACCGGTGATAAGCGCGCAGGAGAACGCCATGATCGCAGGCCCCGGCGAGATTGCGGTCTCGATCACGCCGGAACTGCCGATCAGCACGGCAAGCCCGATCCCGATCCCGACTCCGAGCAGGCCGCCCAGCCCGCCGACAACCAGCGCCTCGGTGTTGAACTGCACCATGATGTCGCTGCGTCTGGCCCCCGTGGCCATGCGCACGCCGATTTCGCGCGTTCGTTCACTCACGCTCACCAGCATGATGTTCATCACGCCGATGCCGCCGACCAGCAGCGAGATCGCCGCGATAGAGGCCAGCAGGATGGTGAACACCGCCGTCGTGGTCTGCACCGTCTCCAGAATGGCGGCGGTGTTGCGAATCTGGAAATCCTCCACACCATGCCGTTGCAGCATCAATTGATGCACATCGGCCTCGGTCTGGCTGATGCGATCCGGGTCGTTAACCGAGACCGTGATGTTGGACAGGTGTTGCCGCCCGAACATGCGGGTAAAGCCGGTGGTGATGGGGATCAGCGCCACATCGTCCTGGTCCTGGCCAAAGCCGGAGGCGCCCTTGGCCGCCAGCACGCCGATCACTTCATACGGGCTGTCTCTGGCCAGAACGATCTCGCCGATGGGCGAGCGCTCGGGAAACAGATTGGCCGCCGTCGTGGCGCCCAGCACCATAACCGGGGCGTAGCGGGCCACATCTTCCGCGGTGAAGAACGCGCCTTCCGCCATGGTCCATTCGCGGGCCTGTGGGAAGATTTCCGTAACGGCCTGGACCTGGGTGCTGTAGTCCACATTGCTGGCGCGCACTGTGAAATTGCCCTGCCGGGTGGGCAGGGAATAGGCCACGTTGGCCACTTCCTCGGCGATGGCCTGGGCGTCTTCCATGGTCAGCGTGGCGAACTGGCCGCCCCGCGGCCGCATGCCGGGGGCGCCCGGGTTCACGAACAGCAGATTGGAGCCCATGGTGGAAATCCGCTCCACGACCTGGCGCTGCGTGCCTTCGCCAAGCGCCAGCATGGCGACCACCGCGGTCACGCCGATGATAACGCCCAGCAGGGTCAGCGAGGTGCGGAACAGGTTCGCGCGCAGCGACCGGAACGCCATCTTCACCGACTCCATAACCTGGACCATCGGCTTGGGGCTGCGCCGTGTCGGCGCCACGGGCTGTGGGCGCGCTGCGGCCGGCTTGGCGCCGCTGTCATGGATGATCTTGCCATCCTTGAATTCGATCAGCCGGTCGGCGTGCTCGGCGACATGATGGTCATGGGTAATCAGGATGATGGTGCGTCCCGATGCGTGCAGCTTGCGCAGCAGCGCCAGCAGCTCCTCGCTCGAACGGCTGTCCAGCGCGCCGGTCGGTTCGTCGGCCAGAATCACGTCTGCGCCGTTCATCAGCGCGCGTGCGACAGAGACACGCTGCTGCTGGCCGCCCGAAAGCTGGTTCGGCTTGTGGTCGATACGGTCGCCCAGCCCCAGATCGGTCAGCAGCTCATAGGCGCGGCGTTCCCGCTCCTCCAGCGACATGCCCGCATAGACCGCGGGAATCTCCACATTCTCCAGTGCGGTCAGCGAGGAGAGGAGGTTGTAGCGCTGGAACACGAAGCCGAACGTATCGCGGCGCAGCGCGGCCAGTTCGTCCGGCTCCATGGACGAGGCCTCGCGGCCGCGCACGCGGTAGCTGCCCATGCTGGGCCGGTCGAGACAGCCCAGAATGTTCATCAGAGTCGATTTGCCCGACCCTGACTGGCCGATGATTGCGACATACTCGCCAGCTTCGATGGTCAGAGACACATCGTCCAGCGCCCGGATCACCGTGTCCCCCGAGGGATAGAGCCGGGAGACGTTTTTGAGATCGATCAGTGGCGCTTCCATTGTCCCCGTCCTCGCTCCGGCCTAGCGGAACATCATGCCCGGAGGGCCGCCGAAGCCTCCGCCGCCCGCGGCCGCGGCCTGACCCGCCGCCGCCATGCCGAGAATGATTTCCTCGCCCAGCTCAAGACCGGAGACAATTTCCGCCTCGGTGCGGCTTACCAGGCCCACGACCACTTCGCGAGCCTCCGGACCGTTCGGCGTCTGCACCAGCAACATCTGGGTGCGCCGCACCGATCCGTCGCTCATCCAGTTCGGCAGTGCGTCGGTGGCGAAGGGCGAATCGTCCATGGAGCCGGAGCCCTGCGCGAATGCCGGGCCGCCCTGTCCATTGCCGCCCCGCGTGCCCGCCTGTCCGCCACCCTGCTGGAAGCGCTGGCGCATCTCGGCGCGTTCGGATTCCGGCATGTTTGCAAAACGCTCGCGCATATCGGCGGGCATGCCGGCGACGCCTTGTTCGCCGTTCGCCCGGC
>JBJHDH010000011.1:0-80432 GCA_050486445.1 Euryhalocaulis sp. | reverse complement strand
GATCTGACCCTTCGCCGGACGCGCCATGCACTCCCTCCCGCCATAGTGATCAGCTACTTCCCTCAGGCGGAAGGAACACCGCCATCCTATGCGCAGCGAAGAGGGCGTGGAGATT
This sequence comes from Euryhalocaulis sp., assembly GCA_050486445.1. Classification (GTDB taxonomy): domain Bacteria; phylum Pseudomonadota; class Alphaproteobacteria; order Caulobacterales; family Maricaulaceae; genus Euryhalocaulis. The sequence goes on along the minus strand of JBJHDH010000011.1, from coordinate 80,317 downwards.
TGCGGAAAGATACGCGCTTTTTCGCGGAGAGGTTTGAACAATCAGAGAGGCGCTCTCCGGCCTTCCACGGAAATCCCGAGCCTGATACTCGCCAGATGGCGGCTCATATGAAAGCCGCTGGGTAGACATTTCCAGTATAGGCGGCCGATTTTGTGTCGATCCGATAACCGCCCGGCCTTTGCACGTTGTTGAGGCAGGCTTTTGGTTTATTTTTTTTTAGAGCCTTGTATTCGATCAATGGCTTCGCTATGCCATTCTAGGTAGTATTTTTGTTGTGCAGTTATTGATCGATCAATGTATCTAATAGCGGCTTCCAACCGACGCTGATCCGCATCGGAACTCCCCGTAGATTTTATGTTTCGCGCCATATGAGAAATTTCGCACGATTCTGAGAGCGTCGCTATGCCGATTTCACTCCCGCGTATCGATTATCCAGAGATCATAATTGGCATTGTGGCCCCCATTGGAACGCGCACCGATACGACCATTGATGCACTGGACGCTTTGTTCCGAAGCTCAGACTACGAAGTTGACCGAATTAAAGTGACGGATGCCTTCAAATGGCTTTCGAGGGGGGTTCCACCGCGCAAGGAACTTGTCGAGAAACCGCTCCCCGGTCGTCTGGATGCATATATAGATTATGGAAATTATCTGCGTGAACGGTCTGGCGATAATAACATACTCGCCGCGTTAGCAATTCAAACGATCGCTGATCGGCGCCCAAAATCATCTGACCGAGAGCGAAAGTTTGAGCGAACAGCCTATTTGTTACATCAGTTTAAACGGCCAGAGGAAATAGCTCTCCTTCGCTCTACATACCGAGGCCTGTTTTTTCAAATTTCAATATATTCTTCGCGTTCAAATCGAGTGGCATATCTGGCAAACGAATTTTGTCACTCGAAGGGAGGAAGTAATCCGGCACATTTTCGCGATGAAGCTGAGAGATTTGTGTCATTAGACGAAAATGAAGATGCAGTCGCATCAGGCCAGAGAGTTTCAAAAATATTTCACGATGCGGATTATATCATAAATATTGATATTGATGACGGGGATGTCGTTCATCAAGTTGGGCGTTTTTTTGAGCTCCTGTTCTCTTCGAACTCCGTAACGCCCACGAAGGGGGAATATGGAATGTACGCGGCCAATTCCGCTGCATTACGTACATCGGACTTATCCCGGCAGGTCGGCGCCGCGCTGTTTAGCCCTACGCATGGTATTCTTGCTTTGGGGTCCAATGAGGTGCCGAAGGCGGGGGGCGGAACATATTGGAGCGATGATCACCACGACGGTCGTGAATTTAAGTTTGGCTCAGATTCCAACGATAAACGTAAGGAGGAAATTCTCGATGATCTCTTAAAAAAGTTAGGGCGGTCTTCACCGCTAAACAAGCGTACGAGAAAAGCGATTGAAAACTCCAGTTTTATGGATGCTATCGAATATGGCCGGATCGTGCATGCTGAAATGTGTGCCATCACCGATGCAGCAAGAAATGGACGGTCGCTGCAGAATTCGACCATGTATGTTACTACCTTTCCCTGCCATTTGTGTGCAAAGCACATTGTGTCTAGCGGGGTTTCTAAAGTCGTCTTTTTAGAACCATATCCTAAGAGTTTGGCTCCTCTGCTTCATCAGGATTCAATTTCGATTGAGGGCGCTGACCGCGGCCAGTTCAGGAAATTTGATGGTGTGGAGTTTATGCATTTTTGGGGGGTTACCCCCCGCCAATATCGCAAAATGTTCAGCCGGGGAAAACGCAAAGACATCAATGGAAAATTCGAAAGCTACGTTGGTGGCATAAAACGCCCTAATATTGATATTTTGACTCCGTTTTATTCTGCGGCTGAGGTGCTAGTCGGGGAAGGTCTTAAAAAGACACTTAGCCAGTTGCACCGACCGTCCCGCAGGCGTCGCAGCGCAGGCCGCCGGCGCTCTGAACCAGCGTGAAATGGCCGCATTCGGGGCAGGGGTCGCCGGCATAGGCGCGCTTGCGCCCCGGGTCCGCCGGCGCCTTCACGGCGGTCTCCCCGGCTTCGGCCGTATCCGTCCCGGCTTCCGGTTCGTCTGTGCGGCTTCGGAGCCGGGCCGGATGGTTGGCGAAGGAGATCAGATTGGCCGGCGTGGCGCCGCGCGCAAAGCCGCGCGAGATAAAACGGGCCGCGTCTTCTTCCAGCGAGCGTGTGGGCGCGGCTTCGGCCGCGCCACCGCCCAGCCCGTCATGCGCGCCTGGGGGCACATGCGCCAGATCCTCGCGCTCCAGATAGGAAACGGCGAGTTCGCGGAACAGATAGTCCAGGATCGAGGTGGCGTGGCGGATGGAATCGTTGCCGGTGACCGGGCCTGCCGGTTCGAACCGCGTAAACACGAAGGCGTCCACATACTCCTCCAGCGGCACGCCGTATTGCAGGCCGATGGAGATGGCGATGGCGAAATTGTTCATCAGGCTGCGGAAGGCGGCGCCTTCCTTGTGCATGTCGATGAAGATTTCGCCGAGTTCGCCGTCGTCGAATTCGCCGGTGTGCAGATAGACTTTGTGGCCGCCCACCGTGGCTTTTTGGATATAGCCTTTGCGCCGGTCCGGCAGGCGCCGCCGCTGGGCGGGGCGCCCGTCTTCCTGTTCCCGGCCGCCGTTCTGGCCGCCTCCCTGTCCGTCTTCCGCCGCCATGCGTCCCCCGACTCCTCACGTTCCTGACGGAGCCTAGAGCCGGGGGGGCAGGACAATCAACAGCATCTGCGCAGGCGCCCGCATTCAACCCACAAGATATTGTGGCGTGAGGAGGCGGCCCGGTTCAGGCCGTGGCGCGCAGCAATGGCGCTACGCCGCGGCCCAGCGCCGCGTTCACAGTCTCCAGCAGGGCGTTGCGGCACAGCGGCTTTAACAGGCAGGCGTGGAAGGCTTCGCCCTTCGCCTTGCCGGTTGCGACGGTGCTGAGCGCGATCACCGGCGGACGTGCGCCAAAGGGCCATGCGGCAAGCAGCGAATCGAGGTCGGCCATGGCGTTGTCCGCCAGCATGAGATCGAAGGCCGATCCGCGCGCCGCGCCATACAGAACCAGGGCGACGCCTTCGGCGACGCTGGCCGCGGTTTCCACCGAGGCGCCGTAATATTCGAGCTGCTCGCGCAACGCATCGCACTGGGGCGCCGTATCGTCCAGCACCAGGATACGCGCGCCGCCGAGATCGGCCCAGGGCATGGTGGTCTGCGCCGGTTCCGCCACGGGCAGCGTGACGGTGAACCAGAAGCGGGAGCCTTCGCCGGCCTTTGATTCAACCCCGATGCGCCCACCCATCGCCTCCACAAGCAGGCGGCAGATGGCAAGGCCAAGACCGGCGCCGCCATAGCGGCGGGTGGATCCGGGTTCGGCCTGCTCGAAGCGCTCGAAGATCGATTCCAGCCGGTCTTCGGGCACGCCGATGCCCGTATCGGCCACGGAGACCTCCAGGGCGGCGCGTTCGTGCTTCACCGTCCCTGTGACGCTGACGGCGACATGGCCTTCATGGGTGAATTTCACCGCATTGCCGATCAGGTTCACCAGAACCTGACGGAGACGCGCGGCGTCGCCCAGAAACGCTTCCGGCAGGGCAGGGTCGATGCGAATGGCCAGATCGACCTGGTTTTTCTCGATGCGCGAGGCCAGAAGCGTCGCCACATCTTCCACCAGTCCGGGCAGATTGAACGACTTGGATTCCAGCGACATGCGTCCGGCGTCGATGCGCGACAGGTCCAGAATGTCGTTGATGATTTCCAGCAGTGCGCGGCCGGATTTCAGCACCACGCCCAGATGGCCCTTCTGTGTTTCGTCCGCGGCGCGCGCATACATCAGCTCGGACATGCCGAGAATGCCGTTCAGCGGCGTGCGGATTTCATGGCTCATCATCGCCAGGAATTCGGATTTCGCCTTGTTGGCGGATTCGGCCAGGTCGCGCGCGGCGGCCAGTTCCTTGGTCAGGGCGATCAGCCGCTGTTCGGCCTCTTTCTGCTCGGTCACGTCCTGTTGGCAGCAGATGACCCCGCCATCCGGCGTGACGCTGGTATAGCCGGCGATATGGCGGCCTTTCTGGACGCGCTCGAATTTCCAGTGCGGCCGGCGGATGGCGGCCAGCCGCTCGTCGACCATGCTGTCGAGATCGGAGACATCGCCATAGCCGCCATTCTCCGCAAGGTGGCGGACAATGGACTCATAGGTTGCGCCAATACCGAATACATCTCTCGGTAGGCCGGTCAGCTCGTAATGTTGTTCGTTCGCGGCGAGCAGGCGCAGGTCGGAATCATACACGCTGACGGCACCCGGAAAGTGCGACAACAGGTAATCAATATGTTCGTATCCCGAATCCCTAGCCTCGGCCGCGCCCCCCTCAGCGCGAGTCTTTGCCATGACGGTCCTCCCAATCCGGACCCTAAAACTGCCTCTCCTAACAAACGGTTAGGTTTGTTTCACAAGGGCGCGAGCCCGGCGCTGGACGGGCGGCGGCCCAGACGCCATAGTCCGGCGCTTTCAAAAAGGCGGCCGGAGCCATGTGGGACATCATCAAGCGCATCTTCATCTGGTGGAGCGGGGCGACGCTGGGGCTGATGTGGACGCTGCGCCGCCGCGGCCGGTTCGTCGGCGAGGACGCTTTCGGCAATCGCTATTTCGAAGAGCGCGGCACGAGCTTTAACGGGCGGCCGCGCCGCTGGGTGATGTATCGCGGCTATGCCGACGCCTCCAAGGTTCCGGCCGACTGGCACGGCTGGCTGCACCATACATTCGCCGAACCGCCCACCGTGGCGCCGCTGCTCGCGCGGCCGTGGGAGACCGCGCATCAGCCGAACCTCACCGGCACCATCCATGCGTGGCGCCCGGCGGGGAGCCTGTGGCGCGGTTCGCAGACCCCGGCGGCGACCGGCGATTACGAAGCCTGGCGGCCGGAATAGGGCCGGCCCAAAACCCGCCGCAAATGCGCGCGAGGATCACGCAAATGAGATTCCCGGATACGCATTTCCGTTCGCTGCTGGCCGCGCTGGCGGCGGTATCGCTCGCCGCCGCGCCGGGCCTGGCGCAGGCGCCTGAGGAATTCGGTCCGTTCGAAGATAACGGGCTGGAAGCGATCCCCGAACCGGACCAGGCCTTTCCGGACGACCCCGCCCCCGCGCCGGAGGACGACAGCCCGTTCCTCGCGCTCCCGGACGGGGCGGTGGATCTGGGGGACGGGGTGGCCGTGGCGCCGGCCGATGATTTCAGCAGCGTGATCCAGGGCCAGCGCGCATGGCTGCGCGCGCTGAACAAGGTGACGGCCTTTACTCAGGATTTGACGGTCGGCTTCGACCAGCCGCTGGAATTCGGTTCGCTCACGGTCGTGGTGCGCTATTGCAGCCGGCGGCCGCCGGAGCTGATCCCCGAGACCTTTGTGTTTCTGGAAATCCACGACCGCCCGGTCGGCGGCGGCGCGCCAGCGGCGCAGGACGCGGAAGAAAGCCCGTACGGCTATCGCATTTTCAGCGGATGGATGCTGGGCTCCAGTCCCGCGCTGCACGGGCTGGAGCATCCGGTCTATGACATCTGGCCGGTGGCCTGCGAAACCGCGCGCGAGGCCGAGGCGCGGCTCTCGGCCGAGTCCGGCGCTGCGGCCAGTGCGGCCGATTAATCTCAATCCGCCGCCATCGACGCGGCCTGTGCGCCGGTAAGGGAAGGACCGGCGGCGGCGAAATCCGCAGTCTTTATCAGCGCGCGCTGGAGCCGCGCCAGATATTCGGTGCGGGACATCTCAAGGGTTCCGAACTGGCGCAGATGTTCCGTCATGAACTGCACGTCGAGCAGGCGATAGCCGCCGGCGCGCAGCCGCGCGACGAGGTGAACAAGGGCGATTTTCGAGGCGTCGCGCGCGCGGCTGAACATGCTTTCGCCGAAAAACGCCGCGCCGAGGGACACGCCGTAAACGCCGCCGATCAGCGCGCCATCCGCCGCGCGGACCTCGACGCTGTGCGCATGGCGCATGTCGTGGAGCTGGCTGTAAAGATCGAGAATGCCGTCATTGATCCAGGTGGTTTCGCGTCCCCGCGCGGGCGCGGCGCAGGCTTCGACCACGCCGCGAAAGTCGCGGTCGGTCTCCACCCGCCACGGGCTGTTGCGCACGGTGCGGGCGAGACGGCGTGAGATATGAAAGGCGCTCAGCGGAATGATGGCGCGCTCGTCGGGATCGACCAGAAACACATTCGGGTCGTCGCGGCTCCGCGCCATCGGAAACACGCCGCCACGATAGCAATCCAGAAGCTGCTCCGGCCCGAACGGCCTCATTCGGCGGCTTCGGCCCGCGCCGGCGCGCTCAGCCATTTTTCCAGCCAGCGGATGTCATAATCCCCGGCTACGAAGTCTGGCTCTTTCAGAAGCCGCTGGAACAATGGGGCGGTGGTATCCACGCCGGTAATGACCATTTCGCTCAGCGCCCGCTGCAAACGCATCAGCGCCTCCTTGCGGGTGGCGCCGCGCACGATCAGCTTGCCGATCAGGCTGTCATAATAAGGCGGGATGCGGTAGCCGGCATAAATCGCCGAATCCAGCCGCACGCCGAGCCCGCCGGGCGCATGAAATTCCGTAACGAGGCCGGGTGATGGCGCAAAGCTCTCCGGATTTTCCGCATTGATGCGGCACTCGATGGACCAGCCCTGGATTTTCACGTCCTGCTGGCGGAACGAGAGCGGTGCGCCATTGGCGATGCAGATCTGCTCACGCACCAGGTCAATATTGGTGACCGCCTCGGTGACGGGGTGTTCGACCTGAAGCCTTGTGTTCATCTCGATGAAGTAGAACTCGCCGTTCTCATAGAGATATTCGACCGTGCCGACGCCGCGATAGCCAAGGTCGGCGATGGCCTGGCGCGTCACCTCGCCGATCTTTTCACGCTGGGCCGCGTCGAGCGCGGGCGAGGGCGCCTCTTCCAGAATTTTCTGGTGGCGCCGCTGTAGCGAACAGTCGCGCTCTCCCAGATGCGCCACATTGCCGTATTCGTCCGCGATGATCTGGATTTCGATATGGCGCGGATTGGCCAGATATTTTTCCAGATACACGGCGCCGTCGCCGAACGCGGCCTCGGCCTCGGCGCGCGCGGTGGAGAGAGCCTGGCGTATCTCTTCACGCGACCAGGCGACCTTCATGCCGCGTCCGCCGCCGCCGGCCGCGGCCTTCACCAGAACCGGATAGCCCATTTCGTCGGCCAGCTTTATGGCTTCGGCCTCTTCCGTCACCGCGCCGTCGGAGCCGGGCACGACGGGAATGCCGGCCTCTTTCACCGCTTTCTTGGCGGCGATCTTGTCGCCCATCAGGCGGATATGTTCGGGGCGCGGGCCGATAAAGGTCAGGCCGTGCGCCTCTACGATCTCGGCGAAGCGCGCATTCTCGGACAGAAAGCCATAGCCCGGATGCACCGCCTGGGCTCCGGTGATCTCGCAGGCCGCGATGATGGCGGGAATATTGAGATAGGAAAGCCGCGCCGGCGCGGGGCCGATGCACACGCTCTCGTCGGCCAGACGCACATGCATGGCCTGGGCGTCCGCCTCCGAATGCACGGCGACGGTCTGGATTCCCATTTCCTTGCACGCGCGATGGATGCGAAGCGCGATCTCGCCGCGATTGGCGATCAGCACCTTGTCGAACATGGGCGCGTCCATCCGGAAGCTATCTGTTTATTCTATCACGAAAAGCGGTTCGCCAAATTCCACTGGCTGGCTTTCGCCGACCAGCACGCGCGACAACACGCCGGATCTGGGCGCGGTGATCGGATTGAAGGTCTTCATCGCCTCGATCAGCAGGATTGTGGCGCCTTGCTTCACTTCTTTTCCCGGCTCGGCGAAGACCGGCTCTTCCGGGCTCGGGCGCAGATAGACCGTGCCGACCATGGGAGATGTAACCGCGCCGGCCGGCGGGGCGCCCGGCGCAGGCTCTCTCGACGCCTCGGACACGGCTGGCGCCGGGGCGGGAGAGGGCAGGGCGGCCGGCGCAGCCGCGGGCGCGGCGGTCAGGGCCATGGCCGTCTGCATTCCGGGCGCGGCGCGCGACAGGCGCAATTTGAGCCCGCCATGCTTCACCTCGATCTCCAGCAGATCGGATTCGTTCAGGATCGCGGCCAGCTCGCGCACCAGATCGGGGTCGAGGGCGTTTTTGGGGGAATCGTCGGAATCGTCGCTCATGACTCGCTGTTCTTTTTGACGGCGTTCGCAGCCGCTTCCAGTCCGAGGAGATAGCTCAGTTTGCCGAAGCCGCTGATGGTGCCCAGCGCCAGCGGCGACACGAAAGACCGCGCCCGGAACCGCTCACGCGCGGCGGGCTGGGAAAGATGGACTTCCACGAGCGGCGCGTCCAGCGCCTTCAGGGCGTCGTGAAGCGCTACGGAGGTATGGCCATAGCCGGCGGGGTTCAGCACCACGGCGGAGGCCTTTTCGCGAGCTTCCTGAATCCAGTCGATCAGCTCGCCCTCCAGATTGGTCTGGCGGAACACGGTCTCCACCCCCAGGGCGGCGGCCTTGTCCCGGCAGGCCGATTCGATGTCTGCCAGCGTATCCCGGCCATAGATTTCCGGCTCCCGCACCCCAAGTAGATTGAGGTTGGGGCCGTTCAGGATGTAGATCGGCCTGGCCATGGGTCGTCCGGGGTCCGGTTTCCTCTGTGGGGCGGGGTTTTACGGAGCATGGCCCGCCGCTACAAGCAGAACCGATGCGCTTGACGATCAATGGAGACGCAAGGGACGTGCCGGACGGGGCCACCGTCGCGGCTCTTCTCGCCCATCTGGGCCTGCCGGAGCGCAAGATCGCGGTGGAGCGCAATCTGGAGATTGTGCCCAAATCGCGCTACGCGGCGACGCCGCTTTCGCCCGGCGACCGGATTGAGATCGTACATTTTATCGGAGGCGGCTGAGGCCGGCGCGTGACATGACCCCCGACGACGCAAGTCCCTCGACACCCCGGCCCGCGGCGGTGAATGACGATCCGCTGGTGATCGCCGGGCGCACGTTTGCCTCCCGGCTCATCATCGGCACTGGCAAATATAAGGACTATGCGCAGAACGCCGCGGCGCTGGAGGCCAGCGGCGCGGAGATCATCACCGTGGCGGTGCGCCGGGTGAATCTGAGCGACCCGTCCCAGCCCATGCTGGTCGATTTTATCAGCCCGGAAAAAACCGTTTTCCTGCCGAACACGGCGGGCTGTTTCACCGGCGAGGACGCGGTGCGCACGCTGCGTCTGGCGCGCGAGGCCGGGGGCTGGGATCTGGTGAAGCTGGAAGTGCTCAGCGATCCGAAACACCTCTATCCGGATATGGAAGAGACGCTGCGCGCCGCGCAGATGCTGATCGCCGACGGGTTTCAGGTGATGGTCTATTGCAGCGATGACCCGGTCTATGCGCGCAAGCTGGAGGATGCGGGCTGTTGCGCCATCATGCCGCTGGGCGCGCCTATCGGCTCGGGTCTCGGCATCCAGAACCGGGTGAATATCCGCCTGATCGTGGAGCAGACGAAGGTTCCGGTGATTGTCGACGCGGGCGTGGGCACGGCCTCGGACGCCGCCATTGCGATGGAGCTGGGCTGTGACGGCGTGCTTATGAACACCGCCATCGCCGAGGCCAAAGACCCGGTGCGCATGGCGCGCGCGATGAAGCACGCGGTGATCGCCGGGCGCGAAGCGTATCTGGCCGGCCGCATGGCGAAGAAACGCTATGCTGATCCATCCAGCCCGCTGGCCGGGCTGATTTGAATTTGTTGTTTTGGTATTTCTGGACCCCGGATATGCGCTGCGCGCATTCCGGGGGATAATATTTTTATGGGCCAGACACTCGGCGCGGTCAGCTTTCCGCCAGCAGGGCGGCGAGGCTGGATTCCAGCAGCGGGAGATCGGCGCCCGGCACGATGCGGTCGCCGACCATAAAATAGGGCGTGCCCTCGACGCCAATGCGCTGGCCCAGCACCAGCGTGTCGGCGATCAGTTCCTCGTATTCGCCGGACTCCATGTCGGCGCGCATCCGCGCCACATCGACGCCGGCCTCGCGCGCGATCTCGTCAATCTGTTCGGAGGTCAGCGCGCCGCTGGCTTCGTAAAGCCCGAAATGCATTTCGTAGAACAGGCCCTGATCGGCGGCGGCCAGCGCCGCCTTGGCGGCCTCGACCGAGCTTCCGGTGCGCCCATCCAGAATCGGGTAATCGCGGAACACTACGCGAATGTCGCCGGGATGGTTCTCCATCGCCTCTTCCAGCCAGCCGGCGGCGACTTTGCAGAAGCTGCAATTATAATCGAAGAACTCGACGATGGTGATCCGGGCGTCGTCCGGTCCGATGACCGGCACACGCGGGTCGGAGACAATCTCGTCCAGCGCCGCCAGGGCGGTAACGCGGGTTTCCTCGCGCGCGGCGGTCTGCTCCCGTGTCTGAAGCTCGATCAGCGCCTCGCGGATCACTTCCGGGTTTTCCATCAGATAGTCATGCACGATCTCGCGCATGCGCTGTTCGCTGACATCGCCGCAGGCGCCAAGGCACAGCGCGGCGGCCAGAAGTCCGATCGGGACGAGTCTCATCGAAATCTCCATGCGGGGAGGATAATAGCGAAACCTTTTCGTCGGACTAATAATGGGCCGCCAGGCTAATGGATATGCGCGCCGGATATTCTCTGGCGCCGCATCCGGTCCTCCTGTTCCCGCGCGGGGTGCTCGCTGACCGAAAGAATGTCGGCGGCGCGGCGCCAGTCGCCGCCGGAATCCTCCAGGCCCTCCCGCGCACGCTGGGCAAATGCGCGGGCGCGGATGTAATCACCCATGGCGTAGGATTGCTCGGCGACCGCAAGTTCGGCCATCGGCCGGTTTCCCTGGCGCTCATAGATCAGCGAGAGCTGATACCAGGCCATGGAGAGATCCCGCTCCAGCACGGTTGCCCGGCGCAATTCATGCAGCGCCTCCTCGTCCATTTCCGGGTCGTTGGCGGAGACCAGCGCCTGGCCCAGTCCGGTGCGAAGCAGCGCATTGTCCGGTTTCAGCCGCACAGCCTCGCGATAGGGCGGGACAGCCTCGTCGCGCCGGCCGGATTCGAACAGAATCTGGCCCTTCAGTTCGTGGAAATAGGGATTTTCCGGCTCTTCCCCGATCAGACTGTCGATCTCTGTGAGAGCGCGCGGCAAAACACCGTTGCGGAAATGCGCGACCGAGCGGGCATAACGCGCCTGCTTGCTCTGGTCTGAGTCGGGATAGCGGCGCAGCACCCGGTTCGGGCTTTCCAGAAAGCCGACAATCTTGGCCTGGATCATCTCCAGCGCGTGCTGATCCTCTTCGGGGTCCATGACATCCCGATACGGGCTGGCGTTCACCCGCTGGCGCAGCCGGGCGATGCGGTCGGCGGATGTCGGGTGGCTGCGCAGAAAGTCGCCATACATCGAGCCGGTGCGGCGGTCCCGCATCACTTCGTGCATCCGCAGCTTGTCGAAAAAGGCGAGCAGGCCGCGGCCGGATTGTCCGGTGGCTTCCAGATAGGCGATGCCCGACTGGTCGGCCGCCGATTCCTGCACCAGGGTATGGCGGACGAACGTGCCCATGCCGATTTGCTGGCTGCCCGCCATAATCATCGCGCCGGCGTCGGGCGCGCCGGCCACCGCCGCCAGCAGGCCCAGACCCATTGTCGCCAGCATCGAGCCGACCGCGGCGCCTTGCGCCTGCCGCGAGCGGGTCAGGTGTCCGCCGGCGATATGGCCGATTTCGTGGGCGATCACGCCTTTCAGCTCGTTTGGCGTGTTCGCTTCCAGAATGGTGCCGGTATTCATGAAGATGTTCTGGCCGCCGGCGACGAAAGCGTTGATGGAACGGTCGCCGACCAGATAGAGGTGCGTATCCTCTGGCCGCAGATTGGCGGCCTCCAGCAGCGGGTTGGTGAAGTCCCGCAGCACTTCCTCGATTTCGGCGTCGCGCAGCAGGGAAATGCTCTGCGCCGAGGCGGCGGGCGCAGCGATAAAAAATGCGGCGGCGGCGGCGGTCAGAATCGCTCGCATTCCGGCTCCGTAACTCACGCCCCCTGCACGCCGGAGCATACGCGACGCGCGGCGGGCGTAAAGCCATCCCGGTGTAAAGTCACATAGATGTAAGGCTTGCAAGACCGAGGAACCGGATGGCGACGGACAGATCGCCCCGGCGCACCGCCGCGCTGGCGGCGGAAAGCGCCAGGGGGTTGCCGCCAATGGCGATGGCGAAGCCGGCGGCCTCCAGCATCGGGATATCGTTGGCGCCGTCCCCCATGGCCAGGGTCTCCGCGGGCGCAGCGCCGGTTTCGGCGGCCAGTTCTTCCAGCGCCCGGACCTTGGCCGCGGCGTCCAGGATCGGGTCATGGACCTCGCCGGTCAGCACGCCGTCCTGCACGGCCAGCGTATTGGTGCGATATGATTCGAAGCCGGCCTCCCGCGCCACCGGACCGACAAAATCCTCAAACCCGCCCGAGACAAGCGCGGAGCGGGCGCCGGCGCGCCGCAGGCTGGAAACCAGCGCCACGGCGCCGGGTCGCAGCCGCACCCGCTCGGCATGGCAGCGCGCCAGCGCATCGGTTTCAAGGCCGGCAAGGAGGCGGACGCGCGCGCGCAGCGCGTCATGGAAATCCAGCTCGCCCGCCATGGCGCGGCGGGTGATCGCGGCGACCTCCGCTTTCCGGCCTGCGAAATCCGCCAATTCGTCGATACATTCCTGACCGATGATCGACGAATCCATGTCCGAGACGAAGACACGCGGGACCGGCGCATTCGCTGCGCGCACGCTCCAGTCCACATCGAGGGGGCGCAGGGCGGCGCGCGCCGCCTCCGGGCCCGCTGTTGTCGCGCGCAGCAGCGGCCCGTCCGGCGCGGGGTCGAGGCCCAGCGCGCGCAGGGCGTCGCCCGCCTCGGGCGAAGCCAGCACGATAAAGGTCCGGTCCTGATGGCGGGGGCTGCTCATCCTGTGCTGTTGATCGCCGGACCGACCGCTTCAGGCAAGAGCGCGCTGGCGCTGGACCTGGCCGGGCGCATCGGCGGCGAGATCGTCTGCGCCGACTCGATGCAGGTCTATCGCGATCTTTCAGTGCTGACGGCGCGGCCCTCAGCCGGGGAGCTGGCGCGCGCGCAGCATCATCTGTTTGGCCATGTGGACGCCGGCGAACGCTATTCCGTGGGCCGCTGGCTGGACGAGGCGCTGGCGGCGATCGCGGACATTGAGGCGCGCGGGGCCGCGCCGATTCTGGTTGGCGGCACGGGCCTGTATTTCCGGGCGCTGACGCATGGGCTTGCGGAGATTCCCGCGCCCGGCGCGGCGGCCGAGGCCCGCGCCCGCGCCGTGCTGGCGGAGGACGGGATTGGGGCGCTGGCGCGGGAAGCGGCGCGTCTGGACCCTGAGGGCGCGGCCGCCATCGGGCCGAACGACCGCCAGCGCCTGCTGCGTCTGGTCGCGGTGGTCTATGGAACAGGGGAGCAGCTCTCGCGCCTGCGGACGCGGACGCAACCGGTATTGGCGGCCGGGCGCTGGCGCGGCGTGGCGCTGTTTCCTGAAACAGCCTGGCTGAATGCGCGGATCGAGGCGCGGCTGCGCGGGATGCTGGCGCAGGGCGCGAAGGAAGAGGCGGCGGTGCTGGCCGCGCGGGCGCTGGACCCGGATATGCCGGCGATGAAGGCGCTGGGCGCGGCGGAATTCGCGGCGCTGGCGCGCGGCGAGATCGGGGAAGAGAAGGCAATCCAGCGCACGGTTATCGCCACCCGCCAATACGCCAAGCGCCAGCGCACCTGGCTGCGTAACCAGATGGCGGACTGGCCCCGGCTCGACCCCGCCGCGCCGGATGCATCCGCGCAACTCGCCCGCGCGCTCGGTCTGGGCTAGTTGGAGGAAAAGGGGAGGGCGCGGCACCCGATGCGGCGTTTGGTTCGGTTCCTGACCGCGATGGACGCCAGCATGGCGCGGGCGACGCTTGCCTGCCTCGCGATGCTCGCGGCGGTGGCGCTGATCTTCGTGCTGGGCAAGTTCTGGTTTGGTCCCGACGCCGGCGCGCTGGAGGACTGGTTTGCCAGCGCCGCCCGTTCGCCATGGGCGCTGCCGGTGACGATTCTGGCTTTTACCGCGCTGGCCTTTCTGGGCGCGCCGCAATTTCTGCTGATCGCCGCCGCGGTAGTGGCCTTTGGCCCCTGGACCGGCGCCGCCTGGTCCTGGATCGCCACCATGATTTCGGGCGCGATCACGTTCTGGCTCGGGCGAATCTCCGGCGCGCCGCTGGCCCGGCGATATGGCGGCGAGGCGGTGGATCGCATGTCCCGCTTTGTCGGCCGCAACGGGTTCTGGAGCGCATTCGCCATCCGCAACGTGCCCAGCGCCCCGTTCATTGTGGTGAATATGGGGCTTGGCATGAGTCATATCGGCGCACCGGCCTATCTGGCGGGCACCGGCCTCGGGATTGTGCCCAAGATCGCCTTGGTGGCCTTTACCGGAAAGGGAGTCAGCGAGGCTCTGCTGGGCGCGGACATCTGGGGGGCCTTCGCCCTTGTGGGGCTGGGTCTGGCGGTGTGGCTGGGGGCGATGCTGGCCGCCCGCCGCTTTCTGAAGCGCCGCGAACGGCGCTCCGGCGTGGAAGAAGGGGAGAAGGGGCCTTGAAATCGCCCTGCTTCAGCCGCACAAGTGCAGCTAATTCCCTGACAGGTATATGAAATGATCGGAAGTCTCTTCGGCATGATGTCGGCCGACATGGCGATCGACCTCGGCACGGCCAACACGCTTGTTTATGTCAAAGGCCGCAACATCGTGCTGAACGAGCCGTCGGTGGTGGCCTTCCGCGTCGACGGGGGCCGCAAGCGGGTTCTGGCCGTCGGCCACGACGCCAAGCTGATGCTGGGACGCACGCCGGGCAATATCCAGGCCATCCGGCCGATGCGCGACGGCGTGATCGCCGATTTCGACGTCGCCGAGGAGATGATCAAGCACTTCATCACCAAGGTGCATAACCGGCGCACCTTTGTCAGTCCGCAGGTGGTGATCTGCGTGCCGTCCGGCGCTACGGCGGTGGAGCGGCGCGCGATTCACGAATCGGCGCTGGCGGCCGGCGCCCGCAAGGCGGCGCTGATTGAGGAACCGGTGGCCGCTGCACTGGGGGCCGGCCTGCCGATTCACGAGCCCAGCGGCTCGATGGTGGTCGATATTGGCGGCGGCACGACCGAGGTGGCAGTGCTGTCGCTGCAAGGCATCGTGTATGCCCGCTCTGTCCGCGTCGGCGGCGACATGATGGACGAGGCCATCATCAATTATATCCGCCGGTCCGAGAACCTGCTGATCGGCGAGACCAGCGCCGAACGAATCAAGCAGGAGATCGGCACCGCCATGCCGCCGCTGGAGGGCGAAGGCATGGTGCTGGAGGTCAAGGGCCGCGATCTAATGCAGGGCGTGCCGCGCGAGGTGGAGGTGACCGAGCGGATGATCGCCGAAGCGCTGTCCGAACCGGTGGAGCACATCGTCGAAGCCGTTAAGATCGCGCTGGAATCGACCCCGCCAGAACTGGCGGCGGACATTGTCGACAAGGGCATCATGCTCACCGGCGGCGGCGCGCTTCTGCGGAACCTCGACGAGGCGATCCGCGACCGCACCGGCCTGCCGGTGGCCATTGCCGACGATCCGCTGACCTGTGTTGTTCTGGGATGTGGCAAGGTTCTTGAAAATCCGCGTCAGATGCGGGGTTTGCTGGCCGGGGCCGTCTAGGTCCGGCCCGGCTCCCCGTGCAGGGGGAGGCCTGAAAACGTGATCGAACCGGGGTCATGGCGGCGTCGGACGCGCTGGACGCGGCTTAGCTACGGCCTTCTGGCCGTGGCGGCGCTGGCGCTTCTGGTGCTGGATCGCCCCGATTCCCGTCCCGGCTGGGTGGAGGCGCTGCGCGGCGGCGCCGACGATCTGGCCGCGCCGGTGATGAGCGGCGTTTCCGCTCCGCTCAGCGGCGTCCGTTCGTTCGGCGAGACGCTGGACCGCCATTGGGACGTCTATCGCCAGAATGAGGAGTTGCGGGCGGAGATCGCCGAGCTGGAAGGCTGGCGCGAGCTGGCCCTGTCGCTGCGCGACAAGGTCTCGGCCTATGAGGCTATCCTCAATATTCCCGGCGTGGAGACCGCTGACCCCATCGCCGCATGGACGGTCGCCGAAAGCGGCGGCCCGTTCCAGCATGTGCGGCTGATGATGGGCGGCGAGGACAAGGATCTGAAACCCGGCTATCCGGTGCTGACCGACCGCGGCCTGGTCGGCCGCCTCATCAGCGTTTCGGCGCGCTCGTCGCGCATCCTGCTGCTGACCGACGCCAGCAGCCGCACGCCGGTGATGACCGAGGACGGCCGCGTGCGCGCTGTGCTGATCGGTGACAATACGGGCGTTCCCCGGCTGGACTTCGCCACTGGCGACCGGCGTCTGGCGGAAGGGGACCGCATCGTGACATCCGGCGATTCCCGCGTGTTTCCGCGCGGCCTTCCGGTCGGCGTGACCGCCATGGCCGGCGATGAAAGCTGGCGCGTGGCGCTGTATTCCAGCAGGGCGCCTATCGACGCGGTCTGGGTCTATCCGCACGACCCGGTCCCATCGCCGCCGCCTGAGGCAGTGACACCCGTCTATCCGATGGTGGAGGATGCGCCGGACGCAGAAGACGCCGAAGACGCTGGAGATACAGAAACGGCGATCATGGCCGGGGCGTCCGCTCCGCCTGGCCCGGCGGCGCAGGAGTCTGCCCAGCCGTCTCAGACCGTTCAGACCGCCGGAGTGACTCCGCCTGCCGCGCCCGCGCCCCCGGCCGAACCCGCGCCTGAATTTGAACCCCGGCCAGAGCCCCAGCCGGAGCCTGACAGCCCGCCGCCTGCGTCCCGCCCGTCGCCGGAGCTTCCGCAATCGCGCATTCTGGGCGGGGTGGGGCAATGATCCGCTCCCGGCTGTTCGAGGGCGACAGCCCCGGTCCGGCTCCGGTCTTTCTGGCTGTGCTGACGCTTGTGGTCGCGCTGGTGCTGACCGCCGCGCCGGGTCTACTGGGCCCGGTTCCTGCGCCGCTGTTCGCAGTGATGGTCGTCTATTTCTGGACCGTTGTCCGGCCATCTCTGATGCCGCCACTGGCCGTGTTTCTGGCCGGTCTGGCGCTGGATCTGCTGACCTGGACGCCGCTGGGATTCTGGGCGCTCGGCCTGCTGACGGCCTCTGGCGCGGCCCGCGTGCTGCGGCCCTATGTTCTGGGGGCCGATCTGTGGCGGCGCCTGGCCGGGATCGCCGGAGCCGTGGCGGCGGTCGCAGTGGCGGGGCTGGCCGCTTTTGGCGCGTCCGCCCGGCCAGTTAGCGTCACATGGCTGCAACTTCTTCAATTGATTCTTACAGTTTTGACGTATCCTGTTCTTGAGGCCGGCTTTTTCGCGCTGGCGAAGACCGTGGGGCTGGGCCGGGGGAGATCGTGAGCGGCAGCGACGCGCGGGATACGGAAGCAGCCTTTACGCGGCGCGCCATCCTTCTGGGGTTCGGCGCGGGCGTGGGCTTTGCCGTGCTCGCCGGGCGACTGCACCATATCCAGGTGAATGAGGCGGACCGCTTCGCCGTCCTGTCGGACGGCAACCAGTTCAATTATCGCCTGCTCACACCTTCGCGCGGACGCATCCTGGACCGGTTCGGCGAGCCGCTGGCGGAGAACGAGGAAAACTACACCGTCCAGATCGTCGCGGAGAATGCGAAGGATCCGGCGATGGTGCTCGACCGCCTGTCGCGCATCGTCCCGATGTCGGAGGAGCGCAAGCAGGGCCTGCTGCGCGAGATTTCACGCACGCCCGTATTCCGCGCCGTCACCGTCGCGGAAAACCTGAATTGGGATACGTTTGTACAGGTAAATCTTCATGCGCCGGAACTGCCCGGCGTTCTGCCCCTTGTCGGGGAAACACGGTCCTACCCAAAGGGGCCGCTCTTCGCGCATGTCACCGGCTATGTCGGCCAGGCGGATCAGGAGATGGCGGGCAACGACCCGCTGCTGCGCAGCCCGAATTTCCGCGTCGGCCGCGACGGCATGGAACAGGCGCTGGACCCGGAACTGCGCGGCGGCGCCGGTTCGCTGAAGGTCGAGGTGGACGCCTTTGGCCGCGTGGTGCGTGAGCTTCCGGACCCTGCCACGGCCGCGCGTCCGGGGAACGATGTGCGCCTGACGCTGGACGCCGGGCTTCAGGAATACGCGGTGGAGCGCCTGTCGGAAGAGCGCGCCGCCAGCGCCGCGCTGCTCGACATCCATAACGGCGATATTCTGGCGCTGGCCTCCTATCCCGCCTACGACCCGAACGTCTTCGCGCGCCGCATCACGCAGACCGAGTATGACGCGCTGCTGGCCGATGAGGCCAATCCGCTGTTCAAGAAAGCGATCGCCGGCCAGTTTCCGCCCGGCTCGACATTCAAGCCGATCGTGGCGATGGCGGCGGCCCGCCATGGCGCCATGCGGCCGGGCGAGCGTGTGTTCTGCAATGGCGGCTTCCAGTTCGGCAACCGGCGTTACGCCTGCTGGAGCCGGCATGGCTCGGTCGACCTGCACGACGCCATCAAACATTCCTGCAACGTCTATTTTTACGAGGCCGCGCGGCGGCTGGGCATCGAGCGGCTGGCCGAGGTCGCGCGCGAATTCGGCATCAGCGAATTGCCGGATATCGGCCTTCCCGGCGTGCGCGCCGGCGTGATGCCGGACGATGCGTGGAAGCGCGCCACGATGGGCGAGCCCTGGTATCCCGGCGAGACAATCAGCGCGGGCATCGGTCAGGGCTTCATCACATCTTCGTCGTTGCAGCTCGCAACCATGACTGCGCGCCTGGCCAGCGGCCGGCGCGTGCTGCCGCGTCTGGTTCTGGATGGCGGCGCTCCGCAGTTCGAGACGCTGGATTATGCGGAGGACGCCTTCGCCGTCATGCGGCGAGGTATGCGCGGCGTGTGCCATGAGCCGGGCGGCACAGCGTATAATACGCTGCGCGCGGTGCTGACCGAACGCGGCGTGGAAATGGCGGGCAAGAGCGGTTCGGCCCAGGCCCGCAACATCTCCGCCGCCGAGCGCGCGACGGGCGTGATCCGCAACGAAAATCTGACCTGGCGGCTGCGCGACCATGCGTTGTTCATCGCCTATGCGCCGTTCGACGCGCCGCGCTACGCCGTCGCGGTGATCGTCGAGCATGGCAGCGCCGGGTCGCGAGTCAGCGGCCCGATGGCGCGCGACATTCTGATCGCCGCGATGGACCGCAATTCGGGCCGCTCCCCCGCCAGCCCGATAGCGGCGTTGTAGCGGTTCCGGCGATGGCGATCTTCAGCTCCGAATCCGCGCCACGCAATATTGGCGGCGCAGTTGTCGAACTGGACTGGACGCTGGTGACGCTGCTGTGCCTGGCGGGCGGCATGGGTGTGGCCATGCTGTATTCGGTGGCGGGCGGCTCCTGGACGCCCTGGGCGGCCGCGCACGCGTTGCGCTTTCTCCTCGCGCTGGGAATCATGCTGGCCCTGGCGATGATTAATCCTCGCATCTGGATGGCGGCGGCTTATCCCGCCTGGGCGGCGACGATGGTGCTGCTGATCGCCGTGGAGCTGTTCGGCTTTGTCGGCGGCGGGGCGCAGCGCTGGCTGAGCCTTGGCCCGCTCAGCATGCAGCCTTCGGAATTTATGAAAATCGCGCTGGTTCTGGCGCTGGCGCGCTATTATCACGGCCTGTCGCCTGAACGCGCGCGCAGCGTGCTGGGCGCCATTATCCCGCTGGTTCTGATCCTCGCGCCGGCCGCCCTGATCGCCCGCCAGCCCGATCTTGGCACCGCGGTGCTGCTGGTGCTGACGGGCGTGACGGTGATCTTTCTGGCGGGCCTCAACTGGTGGGTGATTCTGATCGGGGTGGCGGGCATCGCGGTCAGCGTGCCAGTCGTTTTCGAGTTCGTGCTGCACGATTATCAGCGCGAGCGCGTCTTCAGTTTCTTCGATCCGGAAAGCGATCCGCTGGGCGCCGGTTATCAGCTGATGCAGTCCAAGATCGCGCTCGGCTCCGGCGGTGTCTGGGGCAAGGGCTATCTGGAAGGCACGCAATCGGCGCTGAACTTCCTGCCGGAGAAGCATACCGACTTTATCTTCACCACGATCGGCGAGGAGTTCGGCATGGCCGGCGGCCTGTTCGTGCTGGCGCTCTATGGCATGATTACGCTGCGCGCCGGCCAGATCGCCGTAAGCTGCCGCAGCCAGTTCAACCGTCTGGCGGTGACCGGCATCGCAGCCACCTTTGTGTTCTATGTGCTGATCAATATCGCGATGGTGATCGGGCTGGCGCCGGTGGTGGGCGTGCCGCTGCCGCTGATTTCCTATGGCGGCACGATCATGCTGTCGGTAATGGCCGGGTTCGGAATTATCCTGTCGGCGCAGATCAATCGCGGCCAGCGGCTGGAACAGACCCGCGCGCTGCTCTAACCGCTCAGGACGCTTCTCAGGCGGCTTCGTTCAGCACCATTTCAAGGGCGGGGCGGGTTTGTTCGAGCGATTGTTCCAGCGCCGCCAGCAGCACGCGCGCCTGAGCCGGGTCGGCTTTTTCCATCGCCGCGGCGATGCGCGCCGCCCGTCCGGCGCCGACATTGGACGCCGCGCCTTTCAGCGTGTGGGCCGCCCTGCGGATTTCCTCCTGCTGGCCCGAGGCGATGGCAGTGTTCAGCGCGCCGGTCATGGCGCCGGCCTCGGCCCAGAAGGCGTCGATAATCCGGCGCATTACGGCCGGGCCCGTCACCTTCATGATGGGATCGAGCGCCGACCGGTCCACGAGCGGCAGTTCGGCAGCATTGTTGCTTCCGTTCGGGTGGCTCATTGCCTTTCCCTTGTTATTGGCGCCGCCGTTTCCGGCCGCTGGTCCCTCCGCAGCCCCGATCATCAGCTGCAAGGCCTTTCAAATCGGTTAGCGTAAGTATTAACGGCCGGCGGCCTGGCGGGCCGGCAAGCCCGCCATTTCATCGGTGGCCCGAACCAGCGCATCGACAATTCCGGGGTCCGAAGCGGCGTGGCCGGCGTCCGGCACGATCACGAGACGCGAGCCGGGCAGGGCCTCGTGCAGGCGGAAGGCGGCGCGCGGCGGAGTCAGGGCGTCATAGCGCCCGTTGACGATGATGCAGGGAATGCCGGCCAGGCGCCCGGCGTCTTTCAGGAGCTGGCCGTCGCGCGCGAAAAAGCCGTCATGGACAAAATAATGCGTCTCGATCCGGGCGAAGGCGTCCGTATAGGATTCATCATTGAAGACGGGCGGCCGCCCCGCCGGCCCGGCGATGGACAGCAGATCGCCCTCATATTGCGCCCAGGCCCGCGCCGCTTCGCGCCGCGCTTCCGGGTCGCCGCCGGTCAGCCTGCGATGAAAGGCGGCGATCAGGTCGCTGCGTTCGGCTTCCGGGATCGGCGCGATCAGCCGCTCCCATGCGTCGGGGAAAAGGCGGTTGGCGCCGTCGCGATAGAGCCAGTCCATCTCTTCGCGCATCAGCAGGAAGACCCCGCGCAGGATCAGCGCGCGCACCCGCTCCGGGTGCGTCTGGGCATAGGCCAGCGCCAGCGTCGAACCCCACGAGCCGCCGAACACGGTCCATGAGTCGACGCCCGCGATTTCGCGGAAGCGTTCGATGTCGGCGACAAGATCCCAGGTGGTGTTGTGCTCCAGCGACGAGAATGGCCGGCTGCGCCCGCAGCCGCGCTGGTCGAACAGCGTCACGCGCCAGCGCTGTGCGTCGAAATAGCGGCGCATCCAGGGATTGATCCCGCCGCCCGGCCCGCCATGCAGCACCACGGCGGGCAGGCCGTCTTCCGCGCCGACTCGCTCCCAATAGAGTTCATGACCGCCATCGACGGGCAGGAAGCCGGATTCGTCCGGCTCTATGGGGGGATAAAAGCCGCGGCGTGCGGAGACGGGTTCGTGCATGGGGCGAAAAACTGCGTCCGGGGGTTGTCATCGGAAGACTGGAACGTGTTGGGTATCATAGCATTATAGAGAATGCGCGGCCCGTATGCCCGGCCGCGCCGATTGGGGATTGTTCTTGCACCAGATCGCATCGCTCGCCGCATGGTTTCGCGCCGCGCCCATGCTGGCGCTGGCCGCCGCCCTGCTGACCGTTTCCGGCTGCGCCAGCGTCAGCCTGGATAGCGCCGCCATGCCGCGCTCTGAGCAAAGCGCGCTGCACAATGCGGCGGCGGAGCTGCGGCGGGTCTTCGCGGCGGAAGGCTGGGGCGTGGCTGAAGACGAACCGGGCGCGGCGCAGCGTCTGACCTCCATGTTGCTGCGCGGGCGCGCAGAGGCGCCGGAACAAACCCCGCTGGAGCGGTATCTGGCGCGCCTGCCCGCGGGCGAGGGCGCAGGGGCGCAGCTGGGCGCCGATCTGGAGCGCGCGGCGCATCTGGTCGATGCGGCCAATCTGGCCGCGAATGCGGCGCGGGGCGGCGCGTTCGACGCGCGCGGCGCCGAGCTGGATCTTGCCGAGACTGAAAGCGCGGCGCAGACGGCGCTGCGCGGCGCGCGCTTCTTCGATGAGGCGGTTACGGCGATGGCCTCGCGCCTGCGCTCATCCGAACATACGGCGCTGCGGGCGCGGCAGGAGCAATTACGCGCCGGGGCGGAGACCCTGACCGGGCATGCCGATGCGTTCGCCGAGCGCCGCCGCGCCGCGCTGGCGGCCTCAAGCTGAGGCATCCTTGTTACCTCAACGGCGGTCCCCGGACGCGGCAATACCAAACATCACCCTCATGCTGAGGAAGCCGTCAGCATTTGATGCTGACGGCTGTCTCGAAGCACGCTCCAGATTCCACCAACGCCTGCGTCATGCTGGAGCGTCCCTCGAGACGCCGCCTTGCGGCGGCTCCTCGAGATGAGGAATGAGATTGGGGCCCTCGCCGGACTCGCTGAAATGCGGGGTCTTCGCTAAAGGAGCGGCGAAGCCAACCCCGAGCGCACGGCGTTCCAGCCGCGATACGACGCCCTCCCATGTCTCTCCGAACGCCCGCGCTGCGCCTCTGCCTGTTTTACTCGGCCTTTTTCCTCGCCTGGGGGGCGGTGCTGCCCTATTGGCCGGTCTGGCACGAGGCGCGCGGCCTGACGGCCGAGCAGGTCGGTCTGGCCGCCGCGCTTGGCCTGGTGGCGCGGATGCTGGTCTCGCCGCTGGCGGCGCTGTGGAGTGACGGGCTGCGTCTGGCGCGGTTTCCGCTGGTGGCGCTGGCCTGGCTGACTTTGGCGTTCTGGCTGGCGCATATCCCGGCGCGCGATCCGTCGATCATGCTGGCGCTGGCGTTTTTCACCGGCGCGGCGCTGTATCCGATCATCCCGCTGTCCGACAGCCTGGCGGTGCGCGAGGCGCGGCGCGGCGGCTTCGCCTTCGGTCCGGTGCGGGCGGTGGGGTCCGCCGCCTTTATCGTCGCCAATCTGGCCTGCGGCGCGGCGATCGGGCGCTGGGGGGCGGAGGCGATGCTGGTCTGGATGATCGCGGCCTCGGCGCTGCTGGCCGGGGCGGCGCATCTTCTGCCGCGCGGAGAGCGGATGGGCAATGCGGAGACCCTGCGCGAGCGGCTGCGGAGTATGAGTGCGCTGGTCTCGCGGCCGGACTTCCTGCTGGCGCTCACCGCCTCCGGCTTCATTATCGCCAGCCACGCTTTCTATTATTCCTTCTCGGCGCTGGCCTGGCGCCAGCAGGGCATGGACGCCACCGTGGTCGGCGCGCTGTGGGGCGTGGGCGTGGCGGCCGAGATCGTGTTCTTCGCCGTCACGGCGCGGTTTGGCGCGCGCCTGCATCCGGCGCTGTTTCTGGCGGCGGGCGGAATCGCCGGGGCGCTGCGCTGGCTGTTGACCGCCATGTCGCCGCCGCTGGCTGTGCTGTTCGGGCTGCAATGCCTGCATGCGCTCAGCTTTGGCGCGGTGTTTCTGGGCTTTGTGCTGTTCGCCGAGCGGATCGCGGGCGAGCGCAGCGCCGCCGGCGCGCTGGCGCTGAATTCGGCGATTTCCGGGGGGGCGTTCGCGGCGCTGGCGGCGGCAGCCTCTGGCTGGCTGTTCGCGCGCTATGGCGCAGGGGGATTCGCGGTAATGGCTGTTCCGGCCGGGATTGGCGCGCTGGCGGCGCTCTTGCTGTTCGCCGGTCTCTATCCCCAGAGCAAAGGCGAGGGCGGCGCCATCTCCGCGCCGCGATAAAGAATGCCATGCTCGCGGTCCTGCTCCAGCAGCAGCGGCCCGTCCAGATCGACGAACTCCGCGCCCACGGCCGAGGCCAGCAGCGCGGCCGGCGCCATGCTGAGCGAGGTGGCCACCATGCAGCCGACCATGATTTGCAGGCCCCGCGCCCGCGCCGCGGCGGCCAGCAGCGCCGCCTCTGTCAGGCCGCCGGCCTTGTCGATCTTGATATTGATCGCGCCATAAGCGGCGGGCAGGGCGTCCAGCTCCGCCCGCGTATGCACGCTTTCGTCGGCGCAGAGCAGCACCGGCCAGCTCCTCTCCGCCAGCGCCGCATCGGCCCCCGCTGGCAGCGGCTGTTCGATCAGGGCCACGCCCAGCGCCGCCAGCGGCCCGGCCAGCGCCTCCAGCGCGGCGATGTCCCAGCCCTCATTGGCGTCGGCGATCAGGCGCGCATCGGGCCGCGCCCCGCGCACCGCCTGAACGCGCGCCAGGTCGTCCGCCGCCTGGCCGAGTTTCAGCTTGAGCAGCTTCCGGTCCGCCGCCGAGGCGGCGGCGCGGGCCATCGCCTCCGGCGAATCGAGGCTGATCGTGAAGGCGGTGGTCAGCGGCCCGGGTCGCGGCGCGGCCCGGGTCAGCGCCATCAGCCCCTCAGCTACGCTCTGCCAGCTGGTCTTGGCCTCATAATCCCACAGGGCGCAGTCCAGGGCCGCGCGGGCCGCCCCCGGGGGCATGGCCGATTGCAACGCCGCCCGGTCCGGTATCGCGCCGCCGGCCAGGGCGTGAAGCTGCGCCAGCGCCGAATCGACGGTTTCGCCATAGCGGGCATAGGGAACAGATTCGCCCCATCCGGCCCCCGCGTCCCCCTCGATTCGGGCAACCACTGTCTCCGCCGTGCGTTTTGCTCCCCGTGCGATGCGAAAACCGCCACGGATCGGCCAGGACTGGGCTTCGGCGTGAAGTTTCATAAGCCCTCGTTCAGGCGCTTGACGGGTCAGGGCGCGGCGGCTTCGGTGGAGCGCGGCAGGGGGAATCCAATGGGCGATGCTACTGCGCTCCAGATCGCCGATGAAGGCGGGGTGACGCGCATTATCCCGACGGGCGACTGGACGGTGCTGACCATCTCGGCGGTCGCCCGCGATCTGGAACGCCTGCGCCGGCGGGGCGGCGGCCAGAAGGCCGGCCAGGCGGTGATCGACGTTTCACGCCTGGGCCGGCTGGATACGGCCGGGGCGCTGATGCTGGCGCGCGCCGCCGCGCCGGGGGCGGAGACTTCGGCGAAGGTGGAGGGCGCGCACGATTACGCCGCCCGGCTGATCCATGACGCGGCGGCGGAATACGAACCCGCGCCAGCGGAGCGGCGGGGCGGAGGGGGCCTGATCTCTTTCCTGGAGCGGACCGGGCGCGGCGTGGAGGCGCTGCTGCTGGAATTCTATGACACGCTGGCGTTTTTCGGCCGCACGATGGTCGCGGTCGGCAGACTGTTCACCGCGCCGCACAAATTCCGCTGGACCGCCACGGTCAATGTAATGGAGCAGGCCGGGCTGAACGCCTTGCCGATCATCGGCTTGCTGTCTTTCTTCATTGGCGCCGTTGTCGCCTATATCGGGTTGAATCAGCTGGAGAATTTCGGGGCCTCGGTGTTCGCCGTCGAGCTGGTGGTGATCTCCGTGCTGCGCGAATTCGGCGTGGTGATTACCGCGGTCATGCTGGCCGGGCGCTCCGATTCCGCATTCACCGCCCAGATCGGCGCGATGCGGATGCAGCAGGAAATCGACGCGATGAAGGTGATGGGGCTGGACCCCTACGACGTGCTTGTCGCCCCGCGCCTTGTGGCCATCGTGCTGATGGCGCCGTTGATGACTTTTGTGGCGATGATGACCGGCATCTTTGGCGGGATGCTGGTGCTGTGGTCGGCGTTGGGGTTGCAGCCTGGATTCTTCATCGCCCGCACCTATGAGATGGTGGACCTGATCCATTTCTGGGCCGGTCTGGCCAAGGCGCCGGTGTTCGGCGTGATTATCGCGGTGATCGGCTGCCGTCAGGGCATGAACGTCGGCGGCGACGTGGAGTCGCTGGGCCAGCGCACCACGACCTCGGTTGTGCAGGCGATCTTCATGGTGATCGTGGTCGATGCACTGTTTGCCATGGCCTATCTGGAGCTGGGCATTTGAGCCGCGAGCCGGTCATCGAAGTCCGTGGCGTCCGCACGGCGTTTGGCGACCATGTGGTGCATGACGGCGTGGACCTGACCGTGGAGCATGGCGAGATCATGGGCCTGGTCGGGGGGTCCGGATCCGGCAAATCGGTGCTGCTGAACGAGATTCTGGGGCTGATGCGGCCCCGGGCCGGGACGATCCGGGTGTTTGGGCGGGACATTTCCCGTCTGGACCGGGCCGAACGCGACGAACTTCACCGCAAGCGGGGCGTTTTGTTTCAGGCAGGCGCGCTGTTCTCCCAGCTCAGCGTGCTGGAGAACGTGAAAGCGCCGTTGCGCCGTCACGCCGGCCTGCCCGACGAGATGATGAACGAGATTGCGCGGATGAAAATCGCCATGGTCGGTCTGCCGCCCGAAGCAGTGCTGAAACAGCCCTCGGAGCTTTCCGGCGGGATGCGCAAGCGCGCCGGCCTGGCCCGGGCGCTGGTCATGGACCCCGACATCCTGTTCCTGGATGAGCCGACGGCCGGGCTGGATCCAATCGGAGCCTCTGAATTTGACCATCTTATCAAAGATTTGCGTGACACTCTCAATCTAACGGTTCTGATGGTGACTCACGATCTTGATACGCTGTTCGCCGCCTGCGACCGTGTCGCTGTGCTGGCCGACAAGCATATTGTCGCCGTGGCGCCGCCGCGCGATCTGTTGCGCCACAGCCATCCCTGGATCCGGGAATATTTCACCGGGGCGCGTGGCCGGGCGGCGCTTGCGGACGAAACCGAACCGGCTCAAGCATAGGAACAGGAGGGCAGGGCCTTGGAAACACGCGCGCGTTACGCCCTGGTGGGCGGGGTCGCCCTTGCGCTGCTGATCGGCGTGGCGCTGTTTGTGCTGTGGCTTGGCCAGCTGAATTACCGCACGGAATACACCGAATACGATGTGGTGTTTGAGGGCCCGGTGCGTGGCGTCTCGCAGTCCAGCGAGGTGCGCTTTAACGGCATCCAGGTGGGAGAGATCACCCGGCTGGGCCTGGACCCGAGCGATCCCGGCAATGTGATCGCGCGCATCCGCGTCGACGTGCTGACCCCGGTGAAGACCGACTCCACCGCGCAGATCGAGCCGCAGGGCATCACCGGCGTTTCGTTCATCCAGCTGACCGGCGGCACCGCCGATGCGCCGATGCTGCGCGATGTGGACCCGAACCGGCCGCCGATCATCTACGCCAAGCTGGGGCCGCTGGAAGGATTTGTCGCCAATGTCGAGGATGTGATGAACGCCGCCGAAGGGGCGTTGCAGCGCATGGAGGTGCTGCTGAACGACGAAAATCTCGCCACGGTGCAGGCGACGCTGCGGAATATCGAGGGGATTACCGAGGAGCTTCGACGCAACACCGAGTTGCTGGCCGAGACGCGCGAGACCATCGTCACGGTTGGCGCAACGGCGGAGGAATGGCGGCAGGTGGCGGAGATGAGCAGAGAGATGTTGAACGGCGATGGGCGTGAAGCGGTCGGAAACCTGAATCGCGCTACCGCCCGCGCCGAGGAAGCGGCCACCGAATTCCGCGATTTCGCACAGCTCGCCAGCGATACGCTGGCCCGTTATACGGGCGGCGGCTCCAGCGAGCTGGCCCTGCTGGTCGCCGATCTGCGCTCGCTGGCCCAGACACTCGAAACCGTGGTCGCCGACCTTCAGGACAATCCCGGCGCGCTGCTCGCCGGCAACCGGCGTCAGGAAGTGGAGATTCCCCGATGAGGCGCGCCGCCGCTGTTGTTCTGGCCGCTTTACTGCTCGGCGGTTGTGTCCGGCTGCTGCCCGAGGCTCGCACGGCCGACATTTATCGTCTGCGCCCGCCTGCGCCGGAAAGCCAGACCGCCCCGCGTCCGTTCGGTCAGCCGACCGTCATGATTTCCTCGCCTTCCGCGGGGCGGGCCTTTGGCGCCTCCGATATTCTGATATCGCGGCCGGACGCCTCGCTTGCATCGGTGGCGGGCGCGCGCTGGGCTGGAACGGCGCGCGGCATGTTGCAGGATTATCTGATCGAGATGTTCGAGCAGGCCGTGGACGGTCCCGCGCCGCTGCGCCCTGGTGACGGTCTGGCCGCCGATTACGATCTGTCGCTGGATTTGCGTAATTTCGAGGCGAACTACGATCAGGATATGGAGAGCGCGCCGCTGGTGCGTGTGGCGATGGGCGCACGGCTTATCAGCGGTGCGCGCGTCCTGGTCGCCTCGTCGGGATTTTCGTCGGAGGTGCGGGCCAGGTCGAACCGCATGGGCGATATCATCGCCGCCTTCGATCAGGCGACGGAGGAGGTGGCGTCCGCGCTGGTCGGCTGGACTGGCGCGGCGGTGGCCGAGGCCGAGGCGCGGGACCGCCCGCCGCGTAGCTGATTTATCTGGCGGGTTTGTTAGCCTTCCGGCGTAAAGTTCAAGCCCCCCCGAGCGCAGCCGAGAGCAGCAGATAGCCGCGTCCCTCCGGTGAGGTGAACAGCCCGATCAGGCGGTCGGGCTGGTCCTCGCGCGCCGCTCCGGCGACACTGGTTTCGGTCTGGTCCACAAGAAGCCGCGCCCGGCGGCGCAGATCGGGGTCGCGCTCCATCGTGCGGGCGAGGAGGGCGACATGGTTCGGCGCGTGCGCGCGCACGGCCTCGCGCATCGCGTCAATGCCGGCCGAGCGCCGCGCATGCGCCGCGCCGCGCGCGCCGTCCATGCTGAGGGCAGAGGGGTCCGCGCCGAGGTCTTCGGGGGCATCGGTGGCTTCCCCGCCGCCGAAAGATGCAAAGGACCGGGCCGCTGGCGCTGGCTCGCGGGGCGGCGTTTCGCGCCGGGGCGCCGCTGGCGCTGGCTCGCGCCGGGCCTCGGTCTCCCGCAGACCGGAGACGATGTCGCGCCAGGAAAGACCGGATTCGAATTTTGGCGGAGCGTCCTCTTGCGGCGCGGACGGGACGATCCGCTCCTGCGCGGCGAACGGATCGCGGCGGGCGGCCCCGGCTGCGCCGCCGCCCGCCGAAACCCCGATGGCGCCCATGCGCATCACCAGGTCGCTGAGCAGTTCGTAATTATGCCGCATCCGCGCCTGAAGAGCGGCGTCGATCTCGCGCGCTTCCTCCGCCGCGTCGCGCGCCGCGCCCCGCATTCCGTCGATGCCCTTGCGCACGGCGGATTCCAGTTCGGCCAGCCGTTCCCGCGCTGTTTCGGGAAACTGGCCGAGATTGTCGCCGGCGGCGTCGATGCGCCGCTCTACTTCGTCCAATTGTTCGCGCCAGGTTTTCAGCGATCGCTCGAAACGCTCGGCCAGCGCCGCGTCCGCCTCGTCGGCCAGACGCCCGACACGGCTGACCGCGCGGGTGGCCTCCTCGATCCGGCGCTCCAGCACTTTTTCGGCGCGCTGGGCCGCCTCGAAGGTGGATTCGCCGATCTGTTCCACCTTGCTCTGGATTGAGGCAGTCTGGGCCTCCATCGCCGCGGCGGCGGCTTCGCTGGCGGTCTGCGCCTTGGTCGCGGCCTCGTCCAGCGCCTGAAGCCGGATGCGCTGGCTCTCGGCCAGATGCTCTGTGCGGGACAGAATCATGTCGCCAAGATCGCGCGCCCGGGTCAGCGCGTCCTCGACGGCGGCGCGCAGCGCCTCGCCGCCGGCGCGGGTGGTCTCGGCCATATCCTCGGCGCCCTTGCCCGCGACCTTGACCAGTTCGCCCAGCTCGGCGCGGTGGAAATCCAGCGCCGAGGCGATGCGCTTCTGTTCTTCACGCAGGGTGCGGCTGGCCTCATCCATCTCTTCGCGATGCGACTCATAAAGCTGGTTCAGCGCCTTGCCCTGATCGGCGAAATTTGCGGCCAGCGCGTCCAGATTCTGGCGCTGCGCGTCCAGCGCGCCGGCGGCTCTCTCGCTCTGGGTCAGCGCGGCGGAGGACGCCGATTGCAGCGCCTCGGCCCCGGCCTCCAGCCGGTTGCGGCCTTCCTCTGCGGCGCTTTCGGCCAGCTCGGCGGCGCGGGCGACCATGCGCGACTGGTCGGCGATGGCGTCGGCCACTGTTTTGGCTTTCGTGTCCAGAACATCGGCCAGCGCGGCCAGCGCCTCGCGCTCGGTGCGCAGATCGCCGATCAGCGCGCGCGACTGTTCCTCGGCCCGGCGCGTGGCGCCCTCCAGCGAGTCGGCATGATGGCGGATCACTTCCTCCATCGCTGAAAGCCGGGCCAGCGCGGCGTCCATGCCGGCATTGATCCGTCCGACCTCGGCTGACAGCACGGCGGAGAGGGTGCGGGCCTCGTCCTCCACCACGCGCTCGGGCCGCGTCAGGCGGCGCGCCGCCCCGGCCACCAGGCGGGCCTCGGCGGAAAACCGGATCATCTGCCGCGCCGCGATCCCGGCCAGAATTACGAACAGCGCCGGACCGAAGGCGATAAAGGAAAGGCCGGCGATCTGGGCCGGGGTGCTGGCGGTCAGAGCCTCGATACCTGAATAGCCGATCAGATAGGCGGCGCAGCCGGCGATCCACAGCACCCCGAGTGAGCCACCCAGCAGCACGGCCCAGAAGCCGCCGCGCCGCCCGCCGCCTTCGTCCAGCGGCGTTTCCACCGGCGTCAGCGAGCGGTCGCGGGCCGGGGGCTCCAGCGCCTCGATCTCGATAATGTGGTCCTGAATACGGTCGTGTGTGGCG
This sequence comes from Euryhalocaulis sp., assembly GCA_050486445.1. Lineage (GTDB taxonomy): Bacteria > Pseudomonadota > Alphaproteobacteria > Caulobacterales > Maricaulaceae > Euryhalocaulis. The sequence continues at coordinate 49,388 of JBJHDH010000011.1, read as the reverse complement.
GTTTCCGGGGTCATGGCCGTCTGAGAATTCCGGGTTGAGGGCGCAGTCTAGTCCGCCGGTCCGCGCCGCCCAAGCGCGCCGGACGCTGGCCTGTGGACGGCCAAGGGACGGGCGGCCATGATGCCGCTCCACAACACAATAAACAGGGGGAGACAGCCCAGTGACGACCAACGGAAAAAATGCAGGTCAGAATACGGACCTGGGGGTTTCGCGGCGCCGGTTTCTGAGCGCGGCGGCCGGGGCCGCGGCGGGCGGCGCGGCGATGGCCGCGGCAACGGGCACAGCGCAGGCGCAGACCGCCGGCCCCGCGCCGCGCGACATGAGCGCGCCCAACCCGAACGCGCCGCTGCGCGAGCTGACGGGCCGGACGATTTTCATCACCGGCGGATCCAGCGGCATCGGGCTCGGCATTGCGCGCGCCGCCGCCGAAGCGGGCATGAATGTGGTCATCACCTATCGCACCCAGTCCAATCTGGAAGAGGCGATGGAATTCTTCGAGCCCGGCGCGCCGGTCCACGCCATCCATCTGGACGTGACCGACCGCGAGGGCTTTGTGCGCGCAGCCGACGAGGCGGAGGAAGTGTTCGGCCCGGTCAATCTGCTGTGCAACAACGCCGGGGTCGGCATCCTGACCGCGATCACCGCCGCGACCTATAATGACTGGGATTTCGGCTTGGGGGTGAATGTCGGCGGCGTCGTCAACGGCGTGCAGACCTTTGTGCCGCGCATGATCGCCCGGCGGGAAGAGGTTCCGGCCCATATCGTGACGACGTCCTCGATGGGTGGCGTGTTTCCCGGCGGGCAGGCCGGTATCTACACCACCACCAAATTCGCCGTGACCGGAATGATGGAGGCCCTGCGCGCGGAGATGGATCCGCGCGGCATCGGCGTCTCTGCCTTCTGCCCCGGTCTGGTGCGCAGCAATATTCGCGACTCCGCGCGCAACCGGCCGGAAGAGCTGATGAATGCGCCGGCTGCGCCGCCTGCGGGCCCGGCCGGACCGCCGCCGGGCGGCGGCGGCGGCGTGGACATCATGGATTTTGCGATGGACCCGCTGGAAGCCGGGGAAAAGGTGCTGCGCGGCGTGCGGCGCAACGACCTCTTCATCCTCACCCACCCGGAATTCTATCAGGGCATAAGTGACCGCTGCGACGTACTGCTGGCCTCCGTGCCGGTGGGCGAGCCGGAGCCGGAAGGCCGGGTGAACGCCTCGCGCGGCGTTCTGCGCGCGCCGATCTATCTGGCGGAGAAGGAGCGCCTGGGGATTTAGAGCATGATCCACCTTCGTGGACCATGCTCCACACTTTGGGGCGGGCAAATTTATCCATCTGGATTGCATCCGCCGATGCAATCCAGATGGATTTTGCCCTAGGGCTGCGATCCTCCCCTGCGCGTAGCGCAGGGGAGGATCGTCGCGGTCCCCTCCGCTCCCCCGCATTTCCGCGCGCGCGGCGATAAAGGATACTCCGCCAATGCTGGAGGATTCCCGACCCGCCGCCGGGCGTCATGTTGCGCTGGATGCGCTGCGCGGCTTCGCCGTGCTCGGCATCTTCATGATGAATGTGCAGACCTTCGCCATGATCCAGCAGGCCTATCTGGACCCGCTGGCGCATATGGATTTCAGCGGCGCCAACCGCGCTGTCTGGTTCGCGGGGCACGTATTCTTCTCGCTGAAATTCATCGCCATCTTCTCGATCCTGTTCGGGGCCGGCGTGGCGATGACGGTGGGCGAGCGCGCCGGCGCGCTGTCCCGCCACGGGCGGCGCATGACCTGGCTGCTGCTGCTCGGCCTGATCCACGCCTATGCGCTCTGGTATGGCGATATTCTGGTCACTTATGCGGTGTGGGGCATGGTCGCCGCGCTGTTCGTGGATCGCCAGCCGCGCCTGCTGATCGCGGCGGGGGTCGCGCTGGCCGCGCTCACCGCCTTTCTGTTCTGGCAGCTTTACGCCTCCTGGGGCGGATCGAGCTTTGGCTGGCGGCCCTCGGCGGGCGTCATCGAAACAGCGGCGGAGATCGCGCGCGCGCCGTTCGGTGAGCGCATCCTGCGCGGGGCGGAACAGTCGGCGACCGTGCAGATGGGCAGTCTGACGCTCTATGGCCCGCGCGTACTTGGCTGCATGCTGATCGGGATTGCGCTTTACCGCACCGGCTTCCTGACCGGCGCATGGCCGGCGCGGCGCTATGCGCTGGCGGCGGCGCTCAGCCTGCCGCCCGGGATTGGCGCCGCTGTCTTCACCGCGCGGGCAATGATGGAGGGCGGGTTTCTGCCGCCGGTTCTGGCCTGGGCCAGCGTGCTGGATCACATGACCAGCCTTGCCACGGCGTTCGGCTATATGGCGCTGGTGATGCTGGCGGCGAAGGCCGATGTGCTGCGCCGGGTGACAATGGTGTTCGCGGCGGTGGGGCGCATGGCGCTGACCAATTATATCACGCAGAGTGTGATCGCCGGTTTCCTGTTTTTCGGTCCGCCGGGTCTGGGCTGGTTCGGAACGGTGGAACGCACCGGACAGTTCGCGGTGGTGCTCGGTGTCTGGGCCTTGCTGCTGATCTGGTCGCCGCTCTGGCTCGCCGCATTTCGTTTCGGCCCGCTGGAATGGGTCTGGCGCAGCCTGACCTATGGACGCCTCCAGCCGATGCGGAAACGCGCCTAGGGTTTTGGCGCGTCCGGCTGGGCGTCCGGGTGCGCCGCCTGAAACGCCCACAGCACATTGCATTCGCGCTCGACGGCGAGGATGCGCGGGAAGGGCGCAAGGTCCAGCCCATAGAGGCGCGCATTATAAAGCTGCGGGACCAGATAGATGTCGGCGAAACTTGGCGCTGCGCCAAAGGCGAAACGGCCGCCATGGCGCCCGATCAATTGCTCCAGCGCCGCCAGCCCTTGCGCCGTCCAGTGGCGCGGCCAGGTGAACAGCTCTTCCTGAGGCACGTGATACTCATGCTTTAAGTGGCTGAGAACGCGGCGGTTTTGCAACGGATGGACGTCCGAGCCGACCAGCGCGGCCATGGCGCGGACATGGGCGCGGTCCATCGGCTCCGGCGGCAGCAGCGGCGGCGCCGGATGCGTCTCTTCCAGCCATTCCAGAATGGCCCCGGACTGGGTGATAAGGCCGGCCCCCGTCTCCAGCGCGGGCACAAGGCCCTGCGGATTCAGCGCCAGATAGTCCGGAGCTTTCTGCTCGCGCTTTCCCAGATCGAGCGGGACAGTTTCGAATTCCAGCCCCTTGAGATTGAGCGCGATACGGACGCGATATGACGCCGAGGAGCGGTAGTGGGAATAGAGCCTCACCGGCCGACGTCTAGGAATCGATCGTGAAATCGAGATCGTCGAGACCGGCGATCTCGGCGTGCACAGCGTCGCCGGGAACCAGCGGGCCGACGCCCGCGGGCGTGCCGGTGAAGATCAGATCGCCGGGCGCCAGCGTGAACAGGCGCGAGAGCTGGGCGATAATCTCCGGCACGTCCAGCAGCATGTCGGCGATGTCGGAATCCTGTTTCATCGCGCCGTTCACCGACAGGCGGATGGCGGCGCGGGTCAGCGGGCCGGTCTCCGCGGCGGGCCGGATCGGGCCGCACGGCGCGCTGGCGGCGAAGGCCTTGGAGGCCTCCCACGGGCCGCCGGTTTCGCGCGCCGCGGCCTGAAGATCGCGGCGCGTCAGGTCGACGCCCACGGCATAGCCGAACACATGGTCCAGCGCCGCCGCGCGCGCGATGTCGCGTCCGCCTTTATGCAGGGCGGCGACCAGCTCCACCTCATGGTGCAGATTATTGGTCGCGGGCGGGTAGGGGACAGAGAGATCGGGGCCGCCCGGCGGAACCAGCGCATCGGCCGGCTTCATAAAGAACACCGCCGTGGCGTTGGCGGCGCTATTCATTTCCTTGATATGCGCGTCGTAATTCTTGCCGACGCAGAAAATGCGGCGGACGGGGAACAGCGCGCCGCTGCCGGCGACGGGCAAAGCGGGCGGCTCGGCAGGGGGGAAAACATAGCTCATGCCGACCCTCTACCTTGCCCCCGGCCAGGGCGGCAAGCCGCCGCCATCGCTAGCGGGACGGTATAATCCACACGACAGACCGCGATTCGCGGGCCGGGGGTGGCGGTGATGGCGAAAGCAAAGCTGGTCGCGGACGGGAACGGCGTGCTGACAGTCGATCCGTTGCCAGAAGCGGAGACGCTGCGCCGCTTTTACGCCGAAAAATATTTCGACGGCTCCACGCTGCAATTTCCAGGGACATACGGGCCGGACGACCGCGCCTATTTTGACGTCAAGCACCGCATTCTGGAGCATTATCTGGCGGAAACGCCGGGACCGCGCCGCATTCTGGACACGGGTTGCGGTGAGGGCTTCACCACCGCCTGGTTCCACGCGCGCGGGCATGAATGTTTCGCGGCGGATTTCTCCCGCGCGGGATTCGCGGCGCAAAATCCGGAGACGCTGGCCGCCATAAGCTTCTTTCAGGGTGATTTCGTCAATGACGAGGTGTTTGCCGGAGAGAGGTTCGATGTGGTGACGGCGAACCATGTTCTGGAACATGTGATCGACCTGTACCGGTTTCTGGAACGCATCCATGAAAGACTGACGGCCGGCGGTCTGCTGTTCGTGGAGACGCCAAACGAATTCAACATTGCGCAGCGCGCCTGGCTGAACCGGACCGGCATCGCCGACGGTGACGCGCCATGGGTCACGCCGCCCGAACATCTGCGGTATTTCAGTCCGCAATCGCTGGAGGCGGCGGTGTGCTCGCGCGGTTTCGAGACGGTGCGGATGCTGGCCGAGTTTCCCATCGACCAGTTCCTGCTCCACGAGGCGACGGATTATTATGCCGGAGATTTCGGCCCGATCGCCAATGCGATCCGCAAGCGCATGACGGTCGTGCTGTCGCAGGACATCGCCGCCTATATCGAATATAGCGCGGCGCTTTTGGCGCTGGGCGCCGGGCGCAGCATGATCGGCGTGTTTCGCCGGGTCTGAAGGCGCTGCGCCGTCACTCGCAGACCGGCGCCTTGTTCCGCACCGCGTTCATCAGGCCCGGGGCGGTGAACGACCACCAGGCCTGCACCGGCAGGCCCGCGTCGCGCAGGCGCGCCGCGCTCCAGTGATTGCACATATAAAAAAGATGGAAGGAAGGCTCGGCGGCGAAGAAGAGGCTGGATTCCGCCACCCGGCCTTCGGCCAGGATGACCGGCTCGCCGCGCGCATCCAGGCTCAGCGTCGCGGTGATGTCCTGCACCAGCCGGTCGGCTCCGGCCCGCGATACGCCGAATTCCACATTCTCTCCGCGCCAGATCGTGTCTTCGACGGGCGCATGGTGTGCAATGACGTGCAGCGTGGAAGAGGTGGGCCACAGAGCGGCGACAATGGCCTGTCCGATTCCGGGGTCGGGGTCGATATAATAGTCGCTGTCGCCCCAGCCGATCAGGAACCAGTCATCGTCCGGAAAGTGCTGGCGGATCGGATTGTCCGGCGGAAACAGCGCCGCCGGCATGGCGATATTGGTGTGAAATCCATTTGAGGAAAGCCGCAGCGTGACGCAGTCTTCCGCCGTAGGGCCGGGCGCGGGCGGCGGCGGGGTGGCGCAGGCCGTTACGGTCAGCGCGGATAGCAGCCCGGCCAGCGCGCAGACGAATGGCTGCGTCCGGGATTTTATGGCGGCTGGGACATTCTGACTCATGGCGGTGTCCTGACGCGCTTCGGCTTGGCGCGTTCAGAATAGCAAAGATGAGCGGCTGCGCGGCGGGCTTTTCAGTGCGCGCCGCACGCCTATGCCGCGCCGGGTTCGCCGGCGGGTGTGGGAGGCGCGTTTGTTACATCATATGCCCAGACGCGGAAGGATTTCAGCGTGTGCGGCTTGAACGAATGGATAAGCGGGACATCGACCGCGTCACGTCCGCGCGCGACCATGATGCGCCCGATGCGTCTGGCATTGTTGCGCGGGTCGAACGTGCGCCACTGTCCGCCGAGATAAACTTCGATCCAGGCGCTGAAATCCATAGGCTCGACGATTGGCACGCCGATATCGCCCAGATAGCCGTTCACATAGCGCGCCGGGATATTCATGCAGCGGCACAGTGCGATGGCCAGATGGGCATAGTCGCGGCAGACGCCAACGCCCTCCCGTAATGCGTCAGAGGCGGTGCGCGCCGGGCTTGCGCGTTCATAGTCGAAGCTGATGTGTCCGTGGACAAAGTCACAGATCGCCTGAACCCGGCTCCAGCCGGGCTGAAGATTGCCGAACATGTCCCAGGCCGTCTGGCTCAGCGTCTCGGTGTCGCAATAGCGGCTGCCCAGAAGGTAGAGCAGGCACTCGTCCGGCAGGCCGGCGACGGCGTGTTCCATGGCGTCCGGATCGGCCGGGTCGGGGGTTCCCGTGTCAGTGATCGTGGCGTCGCTCCAGAGCGACAGGTCTCCTTGTGGCGCTACGAAGCGGCGGCAGACATTGCCATAGGAATCGAAATAGGCGCGCACCGGAATTTTGGGCGTTGTCACCAGTGTTTCTTCCACGCGAATGTCGCCGGTCCGTTCCGGCTGCGTTGACAGCAGACAGATCATCGGCGTGGGTTCGAGACATGTCAGCGTGATGTCGTAACCGTAGCGGATCAGCACCGGCGCGCTTCCGGTTGGGCGTTTCGCGGGCGTTCCGTCATGTTCTGGACGGCAGACCCGGACAGGAATCACCGGCGCGCGGTCCGGCGCGGGCCATGTCGCGGTCGGTTCGTGTCACGAAACCATGTTCGCCGTTCACGCGCACCATGCATGCCCGCCCGGAATCCTGCGACGAGCGGGCGCGCTTGTGCGCGGCGGCCTTGGCTTCTTCCTTGTTCGCGCGGCGGTCGAGAATGGAGCCGCCGCTTTCCACGGCCCACCCCGCGCCATCTTCGATGACGGCGAATACGATTCGGCTGAGATTCATGGCCATGATACGCCTCCGTCCGCGTTTGGCGGGCGTAAGGGCCGACTGTCGCGCAAATATTGCAATAAAAGTTACAATAGCACGGTTTGGCGGGCCGCGCTTGTCTTTCGGCGCCTGGAGCCTGTTGCGTTAAACACGTTCAACGTAACAGGCTTTATTTTTTGTTTTTCGCGCGTTTTACACGGAAAACCGGCCTCCACTTTTCCGCAACGCGCTCTCGCCGTTCGGGCGCCGGATTTGGGGCGCGGAGGTTGCACGCCCGTGCGCGCTGGCCTATTTCCGATTTCGGAGTGCCCATAGCTCAGTTGGTAGAGCAGCTGACTCTTAATCAGCGGGTCCCAGGTTCGAGTCCTGGTGGGCGCACCAAATACTTTTGGCGTTTCGACGCTTTGTTCGCTGAGCCCTATTCTGCAGGAACATCTCGGCAGAAGAACCGTTATCTCGGCTCGACGGTTTCTCCTGGTGGATTATGCCGGAACTCGTAATAGAGGCCACGGCCATCTGGGTGGATAAGGAAGGCATAGTCGAAGCCATCACTCTGGCTCGACCCAAGCCCAAAATCCCACCGTCGATTAAAACCCTGTACGATATAGCTTGCCTGATGGACTGTTCCGGCAACCATGATCGTGCCGGTTTCGCCATCGTTATTGATAGTTAGCACAATGGCAGGTTCTCGCGCATTGTTGAACCCAATCCCGGATGGCTGGCATTCCCATCGTTCACTCTCTGCATGTGCAGCCACCGGAGCCAACCAAATCAGCATGGCCAATACTCGTTTCATGGGTTCCTCATTGCACAAGCACAACGAATTTGTAATGTATATTTGGTCACTATACGATTGATATATCATAATGAAGAAGGCCATTATGTCACGGTTTCCGTTGACGCTCTTCCCCCTGCTGATTTCTTGCGCGTCTGCGCAAGAACAACAGGTATGGACTCACGCTGATTACGATCCAGATACAGTCGCAGTTCAACTTCGGATCGACCAAGCCGAATGCAGGGTCAGCGCGTATGAAGCGGTGCAGCTTCCAACTCCACCGGCCCCTCGTTCTTCATCCTCACCCACCGAGTATCAGATCGAGGGGCGTTCCGCCGGTATGAGTTCTGATGAAATGTATACAGGTTCATACAGCGCCACACTTAGTGAGCGCCCTGTGAGGTCCGGCAACGCTCTGATGGACGGTTTTTTGGCTGGTCAGGAACGTGCTCAGGAACGTCGCGATCAGGATATGCAGCGGCGAGAGTATGCAGACGCGTTGGCGCTTCGAAATGATTTTGTAGAAGCCTGTATGTTCCAACGTGGATGGCGTATCGCGAAGTAATCTGAATCCTTCTGGGCGCACCAATTTTTCCGGCGCACGAAGCCCCTGCTTCTCACACGGCCTCCAGCCTCACCCCAGCGGGTTGGGGATGCGGATGAAGTGCTGCGCGATGAGGCCGAGAATCCCGAGCGCGGTCAGATAATAGATAGTCGGGATGATCGTCTTGCGCAGGATCACGCCCTCTTTGCCGAGATAGCCGACGGTCGCCGAGGCGGCGACCACATTGTGGATCGCCACCATATTGCCGGCCGCCGCGCCGACAGATTGCAGCGCGACTATCAGCACGCCGGAAATCATCAGCGCGTCGGCCACGCCATGCTGGAAGGCCGCGAACATCAGGTTCGAGACGGTGTTCGACCCGGCGATGAAGGCCCCAAAGCCGCCCACCGCGCCGGCCACGGCCGGCCACACGCCGCCGACATTGGTGGCCACCCAGTCGGCCATGACGATGGGCATGCTCTCCAGCCCCGAGGTGTTGACGCCGGAATTGATGTAGATCCGCACCATCGGCACGGTGAAGATCAGCACAAAGCCCGCGCCCAGCAGCACGCCGAACGCCGAGCGGAACGCCGCGCCCAGCTCGCTGGCGCGCATCCTGTGCAGCACGGCGGTGATCAGCACCACAAGGATGAAGATGGCGCCCGGCAGATAGAGCGGCGTGGTGGAGGCTGAAATTCCGGCGCCGAGAATATTGGGCAGGCTGATGGTCACCGCGGCGCTGCGCAGCGCGTCGCCGACGCCGAAGGCCGGCAGGCGCGTGATGATGAGGAACACCGCCACCAGCACATAGGGAATCCAGGCCAGGATCAGGTTCATGCCCGGCTTGCCCGCGCCGCCGCTTTCCACCCTGATCTTGCCGAACCAGTCGGCGGGCCAGCTCGACTCTTCGGGGAAGTCCCAGGTGTCTTTGGGGGTCAGGAACTTCATCCGCGCCGCGACGGTGATGATGACCAGCCCGATCAGCCCGCCGAGCAGCGAGGGGAAGGCCGGGCCCAGCAGCAGGGCCGTCAGGAAATAGGGGATGACAAAGGCGAGCCCGCCAAAGATCGCGAAGGGAATGGCCGAGAAGCCCTCCGACCAGGATTTCTTCGCGCCGAAGAAGCGCGTCATCATCAGGATCATAAAAGCCGGCATCACGACGCCGATAATGGCGTGCAGCCCGGCGGAGAAGACCGCGATCAGGCGGACATAGGAATCATACTCCATGCCCGCCGCGGCGGCGCGCGCCAGCATTTCGGGACTGTCCAGACCTTGCGCGACGCCGACCAGAATGGGCGTGCCCGCCGCGCCGAAGGTCACCGGCGTGCTCTGCACCATCATGCCCAGCATCACCGCCGCCATGGTGGGGAAACGCATCGCCAGCAGCAGCGGCGCGATCACCGCCGCCGGGGTGCCGAAGCCGGAGGCGCCCTCGATGAAACAGCCGAACGCCCAGACAATGATGACCACCTGGATGCGCCGGTCTGGCGTGATCGTGGAAAACCCCTTTTCGATCACATGGATCGCCGTCGATTTTTCCAGCGTCTTCAGCAGCAGGATGGCGCCGAAGATGATGAAGACGAGATCGAAGGTGACAACCAGGCCCTGAATGCTGGCCGCGGCCACTTGTTGCGGCGTCATGCCCCAGACCAGCAGCGCGATGGCGACGGCGGCCAGGAAGGCCAGCGGCATGGTGATGCGCGCCGGCACGCGGAACCCGACCAGCAGCACGGCGGCCAGCGCAATCGGCGCCACGGCGAGCAGCGCCAGAAAACCCATATTCATCGTATCCCCGTCTCCCCTGCACCAGCGCCGTCTTTTGCGGGTCCGGTTTGGTCCTCCCTATGCTTGCGCCGCGATTGTGACAGGACGGCGAAAGCAGGTTCGGGCGAAAGCCTATAGCGGCCAGCCGTGTCCGGCAAACGGCGGAGATAGAGTAGAGGGGAGGCCGCTGGCGGTTAGCGCGGGCCGCCGAGCAGCGTATCATTCGGGCTGGCCCAGGGATCGCGGATATAGGAATCTGCTGCGCCGGGATTATAGCCGTTATAGCCGCCGGACTGATCGAACCGCACGCCGGGCGCCGCGCCGTAGGGATCGTAGGCGGGGTTGTAGCCCGTGCCGAGATCCGAGGCGGTGTAACCCTGCTGCACAAGATCGAAGCGCACGCCGTCGCCCATTGTCGCGGGCGGCTCGCCGAACGGACGCGCGGCGCCGGCATAATAGGGCTGCTGATAGATTGGCTGCTGCTGCGCCGGCTGCTGCCAGGGTTGTTGCTGGTATGGCTGTTGATACGTGCTGGTCTGCGGAGCGACGGCGCGCCAGCGCGGCATCGGATCGTACATATCGCGCGAGTCGTAAATCACCACCGGTGGCGGCGCCATATAGACCGGCGGCGGGGCATAGACGGGTCCGCGCCAGACACTGCGCGCGGGGCGGTAACAGAACGGATCGTTCAGGCAGGACCAGGATGACCGGACGCCGCGCCGGGGCGCGCCATAAAACCACGGATCGCGCATCCACGGATCGTTCCAGGCGGAGCGATAGCGATAGTAAGGGTCGCCGACGCTCAGACCGAAACTGAAACTTGTGCTGGTGCGCGACTGCGCCTCGGCGGGTGTGACGGATGTAACAAGCAGGGCGAGCGCCAGCCCGGCGCCGATGGCGGCGCTGGCGAAGCGGCTGAACCTGGAGCGCATCATTCCTGGGTCTGTCCTCCTTTATCCTTCATAGCATCGGCCGGGCCTTGTGAAGCAGCGATGAACAGCGCATGACACTGGCTGTTCATCGCCTTGCGTTTCACGCCTGTTTTATCAGCGCCGGCGATTGTCGCGCCGGTTATCCCGCCTGTTGTCCCGCCGGTTATCCCAGCGGTTCCGGTCATGCCAGCGGTAGCTGTTCCAGTTCCAGCGTGGATTGCGGCGGTTCCAGTCGTTCCAGTCGCGATAGTCGTAATCGCTCCAGCGCCGCCATTGCCGCCGGTTATAATCGACCAGCGTATAGCGCGTGCCGGGCACGACATAGGCGCGGCCGAAGCGGTCGCGGCAGACCTGCTCCACCACATCGACGGGGCCGCGGCTCATGCGCTGCCAATAGCATTGCGCCGGGGCTCGGAACGGTCCGCCATAGGTTCCCAGGTTCAGTTCGAAGTGAATCTGGGCGTTCGCGGGGGCCGCCGCGCCAAGCGCCAGAAAGACGCCTGCCGCTCCGGCCGCTGCGATCAGTTTAGGTTTCCAATGCATGTTCGCCTCATTCGAGTCGGTCTGCATCCCTCTGCGTGTTAAACTCCCAGAAACCCCATGAAGCGCCGATGAATTGCAGGTTCAGCGCGCAGTTGCGCTGCAAGTCGCTGTTAACGCGCCGAAAACCCGCACAGCGCCAGAGTGTCGCCATGACATCGCCGCCTCCGGATTCACCTGTCGATTTTGCGCATCTGGCCGCCTATACGGGCGGCGACCGCGCGCTGGAGGCGGAGATTTTCGAGCTGTTCCGCGAACAGACCGAAATGTGGCTGCGTCTGCTGGCCGTGGAGGCCGCGATTGAGGATTGGCGCGCCGCCGCGCATACGCTGAAAGGCTCGGCACGGGGCATTGGCGCGTTCGCGCTGGCCGAATGCTGCGAAGCGGCGGAGGCGGCGGCCGAAGGCTCGGCCGCGGCGCGCGCCGTGGCGGCGCAGGATGTGCGCGCGGCGGTGAAGGCGGTGCTGGACGCGGTCGCGGCCCGCGACCATGCCGCGGAGATCGGCGGGCTGCGCGGCCGCTGAGCGGGAACGCTGGCCTCGCCGCTCCGGCGTCTCTATAGCGTTTTCAGATTACACTGAACCGGCTCTATTTCCGGGCCGGTTCCGCTGTCCGGGAAGTTCCCATGAGCCTTGCCGATTCCGATATTCTGCCCGAGACGCCGCAGGCCGCCGAGCCGGGCCTGGCGCATATCACCGACATCATCATTATTGGCGCGGGTCCGGTAGGGCTGTTCGCGGTGTTCGAGCTGGGCCTTGCGGACATGAAGGCGCATCTGATCGACATTCTGGACCGGCCCGGCGGCCAGTGCACCGAGCTGTACCCGGAAAAGCCGATCTATGACATTCCCGCCTGGCCGGAGATTTCGGCGCAGGGTCTGGTCGACAAGCTGATGCAGCAGATCGCCCCGTTCAGCCCGGTTTTCCATCTTGGCCAGATGGCGGTGGAGATGACGCGGCTGGACGACGGAAAATGGCGTGTCGTCACCGATATGGGAACCGAGATTATAGCGCCGGTGGTGGTGATCGCCGCGGGCGGCGGTTCATTCATGCCGAAAAAGCCGCCCATCCCGGAAATCGAGACCTATGAGGGCGAGGGCGTCTTCTACGCCGTGCGCCAGATGCAGCGCTTTGCCGGCAAGCGGCTGGTGATCGGCGGCGGCGGCGATTCCGCGCTCGACTGGGTGCTGAATCTTCAGCCCGTCGCACAGTCGGTGACGCTGGTGCATCGTCGCGACAGCTTCCGCGCCGCGCCGGACAGCGTGAACAAGATGCGCGCACTGGTAGCGGAGGGAAAGGTGAGCTTCCTGATGGGGGCTGTGAGTGCGCTGCACGGTCCGGCGCCGGCGCTGGAGTCGGTCAGCGTGACCACGGAGCAGGGCGAGGTCGAGGTTCCGGCCGACGCCTATCTGCCGTTTTTCGGCCTGACCATGAAGCTGGGCCCCATCGCCGATTTCGGCTTGAACCTGCATGAGAATTTGATTCCGGTGGATACGGAGAAATTCGAGACCTCCACGCCCGGCATTTTCGCGATTGGCGACATCAACACCTACCCCGGAAAGCTGAAGCTGATTCTCAGCGGTTTTCACGAAGCGGCGCTGATGACGCAGGCCGCCCATACTTATGTACATCCGGACAAGACGCTGCGCTTCCAGTACACGACCTCCAGCTCCAGCCTGCAAAAGAAGCTGGGCGTGAAGGACGGCGAATAATTCCCGCGATTCGATGCGGAAAACCGCATCCGGCCGTTCAAATCCCTCCAGAAAACTTTATGATGGTGGAGAATCCACAGGTTGGGCGCGGGCGGCGCCTGATCCCTTGGGCGCTGTGGCGCCGGGTCTTGGCCGCCCAAAACTAGACCTGACGTTGCTGCGTTCAACGGCGGCCGGAACGGGAAACTGTTCCGGCCGCTTGCTTCTTTGGCTGGAGGAACCCCGCGCGCGCGCGAAACGTTCTTGCCCGGGTTAGAGCAGCGCGTGGATCATGGCCCCCAGACCCACATGGCAAGGGAATTTGCGGCTTTCGCTCGTGTCGGTTCCGGTACGGCTGTACAACGCCGTTTCGTCCTCGGCGTCGCTGCCGCTGCACCAGATTCACGAACCTTCCGGCAAGCGCATCCGCTATCAGAAAGTCGCGCCGGGCGTCGGCCCCGTGGATACGGACGAGATCGTCAAAGGCTATGAGATCGAGAAGAACCGCTATGTGCTGTTCTCCGATGAAGAGCTGAGCGAGCTGAAGGTCGAGTCGAAAAAGACCATCGAGCTGGTCCAGTTCGTCGAGCACGGGGCGATCAGTCCGCTCTATTTCGAAAGCCCGTATTATCTGGCGCCGGATGGCGAGGCGGCGGAGGAGGCCTATGTCGTTATCCGCGACGCGCTGCGTCAGGCGAAGATGGCGGGCATTGGTCAGGTGGCGATGCGGGGCCGTGACCGGATCGCGGCGATCCGCCCCTGCGGCGCCGGGTTGCTGCTGGAGACGCTGCGTTTTGCACGTGAGGTGCGCGACGCCGAATCCTATTTCGACGATCTTGAGGTGGAGCCGGACGAGGATGCGCTGGACCTCGCGGCCGAACTGATCCGGCGCAAGACAGGGCCGTTTGAGCCGGAGGCGTTCCGCGACCGTTACGCCGAGGCGCTGGAAGAGTTGATCGAGGCCAAGCGCAAAGGCCGTGCGGTCGAGGAAATCGGCGAAGATGAGGCGCCGGAAACCCGCAATGTCATCGACCTGATGGAAGCGCTCAAACGCAGCGTCGAGCGCAACAAGGGCGGCGCGGCGAAAAAGCCCGCGAAGTCCATTGCGAAGAAGCCGGCGAAGAAACCTGCCAAAGCCGCGGCGAAGAAGTCCGCCAGGACTTCCGCGAAGGCCCCGGCGAACAAGCGCGCGCGCCGGAGCGCATAGATGCCCGCCGCGCCCCGCGAAAAGCGGCGCTCGCTGAAAACCTATAACGCCAAACGGGATTTCACCCGCACGCAGGAACCGCGCGGCGAAGCCGGTAAAGAGAACGGCCGCGCCTATCTGATCCAGAAGCACGCCGCCCGGCGTCTGCATTACGACTTCCGGCTGGAGCATGATGGCGTGCTGCTCTCCTGGGCCGCGCCCAAGGGACCGTCGCTGAATCCGAAAGACCGGCGCCTGGCTGTGCGGACAGAGGATCACCCCGTCACCTATGGCGATTTTGAAGGCGTGATCCCCAAGGGCGAGTATGGCGGCGGCACGGTCATGCTGTGGGATCGCGGACGCTGGACGCCGCGCGGGGATGTCGATGCGGGGCTGGAAAAGGGCGAGCTGAAATTCACCCTGTATGGCGAGCGTCTTTCCGGCGACTGGGTTCTGGTTCGCATGAACGAGGAGCGGGGGCGGGAGAACTGGCTGCTCATCAAGGAGCGCGACAAGGCGGCGCGTGACGCCGTTGGCCCGGTCGCCGAGCTGGATGTCAGTGTGAAGACCGGCCGCGGCATGCAGGACATCGCGGCGGGGGCGGACGTGAAGGCGCCCGCGGCCAAAACAGCGTCCGTAAAGCGAACGCTGGCGCGGCCGGCCTTCGCCGCGCCCCAGCTTGCCACGCTTGTGAGCGATGCGCCGGAGGGTGACGGCTGGCTGCACGAGATCAAGTTCGATGGCTATCGGGCGATTTGCGCGCTTGGGAAAGGCGGTGCGCGCATCTTCACCCGTTCCGGCAAGGACTGGACGGAAAAATTCCGCACGCTGGTCCCCGATCTGGAACGCCTTGGCGTAAAGTCCGCTTTGCTCGACGGCGAGATCTGCGTGGTGGATTCCGAAGGCCGAACGGATTTCAAACTGCTGAAAGATACGCTGGGCGGCGGGCCGCAGCCGCTGACTCTCTTCCTGTTCGATATTCTGAAGCTGGACGGACGAAGCCTGGTGCGGCGCCCGCTCGTGGAGCGGAAGGAGATGCTGCGCGCCCTGTTCGGCGGCCCGGATATTATCGGTCAGGTGCGCTACAGCGATCATGTCGCGGGGCGCGGCGCGGCCTTTCACGAACAGGCCTGCAAGGCGGGGCTGGAAGGGATTATCTCGAAAAAGGCGGACGCCCGCTATGTGTCCGCGCGCAGCCGGACATGGCTGAAGACAAAATGCATCCGGCGGCAGGAATTCGTTGTCGGCGGTTATTCGCCATCGGAAAAAAATCCGCGGGGCGTCGCCTCGCTGCTGCTCGGCGTGTGGGAAGGTGATGCGCTGCATTATTCCGGGCGCGTTGGAACGGGATTCAGCGCGGCGCAGACACGGGAATGGAAGCGGCGTCTGGACGCCACCTGCGCGCCCAATCCATTTGGCGATATTCCCCGCGCCATGGCGCGCGGCGCCGTGTTCGCACGGCCGGAGCATGTGGTGGAGGTGCAGTTTTTGGAGTGGACGCAGGACGGACGGCTGCGTCATCCTTCCTTCGTGGCGCTGCGCGAGGATAAAAAGCCGGAGGATATTGTGCGGGAGACTCCGAAGCCGCCGCCGGCGGAAACAAAAGCCAAGGGCGGCGCCGTGGCGAAGCCTGGCTCAAAGGCCAGGTCCGGCGATGACGCCGCCACGCTCGCGGGCGTGCGCCTTACGCACCCCGATCGCGTGCTGTGGCCCGATCAGGGAATCACCAAGCGGCGCCTGGCCGAATATTATCTGGCGGTGGCGGATCGTATTCTGCCCTTCCTGAAGGACCGGCCGGTCAGCATCCTGCGCTGTCCGGAGGGGCAGGGCGGCGAGTGCTTCTATCAGCGCCATATCTGGGCCGGGGCGCCGGAGCAGATCGGTCGCGTCACCGTGCCTGAGCGGGAAGGTGAGGGCGATTATCTGCTGTTCCAGACTCCGGCGGCGCTGGTCGCCGCGGCGCAGATCGGCGCGCTGGAGCTGCATCCCTGGGGCGCGCGCATCGACGATCTGGAGCGGCCCGATACGATGATCTTCGATCTCGATCCGGGCCCGGATGTGGATTTTGCGGCGGTGAAGCAGGCTGCGCGTGAGGTGCGGGGCGTGCTGGAGTCTGTGGGGCTGACCTCGTTCCTGAAAGCCACGGGCGGCAAGGGGCTGCATGTTGTTGCACCGCTTACGCGAAGGCGCGAATGGAAAGAGGTGAAGGCGTTCGCCCGTGCTGTGGCGGAGCGTATGGAGGAGGCCGACCCGGCGCGCTATGTCGCAAACATGGCGAAGAAACGGCGGAGCGGCCGCATCTTCGTCGATTATCTGCGCAACGACCGGATGAACACGGCGATTGCGCCATACTCCACACGCGCGCGAGCAGGCGCGCCGGTCGGGGCGCCGCTGTCATGGGACGAGCTGGATACGCTGAAAAGCCCCGCCGCATGGACCTTGGGGAGCATGGAGAAGCGGCTGGCGAAGATGAAAGCCGACCCATGGGCAGAGATGCCCGGCCTGCGCCAGTCAATCACAGCCGCCGCCATGAAAGCGATGGGTGCAGAATAAACCTGTATATCCTGAGTGCGGTCAGGCCGCGTCCGCGGCAGAGACCTGCGCCGGCGCGCCGCCAGTGATAACGCCGCCGCCAAGATGGACATGAACGCTGGCGATGGTCTGCAACAGCAGGGCAGGGTCGATGGGTTTGGCGACGAAATCGTCCATGCCCGCTTCCAGATAGGCTTCGCGGTCGCCTTCCATGGCGTTCGCGGTCAGCGCGATTACGGGCGTGCGCGGCGCTCCCGTCTCCGTCTCGTATTGGCGGAAGCGTTTCACCACTTCGATGCCGTCCATTTCCGGCATCTGGATATCCATCAGGATCACGTCGAACCGCCCGGCCATCAGCGCGTCCAGCGCCTGACGGCCGTCTTCGGCGAAGATTGGCGTGCAGTCAAAATTTTCCAGCAAAGCGCTGAGCACCCGGCGATTGATGGCGTTGTCCTCGGCGGCGAGAATTTTCAGCCCGTGCAGGCTGACGACATCGTTCTCTTCCTCGGTCTCTTCCCGCGCGGCTTCATCCGGAACATGCAGCGGCACGGAAAGCCAGAAACAGGCGCCGCCTTCCGGCGCCACGTCGCAGCCGACCTCGCCCCCCATCAGCGCGGCAAACTCACGGCAAATCGCCAGGCCCAGACCCGTGCCGCCCTTGTTGCGGGAAATTTCCTTGAGCTGGAAGAATTTGTCGAAAACGCGCGCGCGGCCGTCCTCCGGGATGCCAACGCCGCTGTCGCGCACCTCGACGCACAGCCGCGTGCAGGCGCCGTCCGGCCGGGCGGTGAGACAGACAGTGATGGATCCGTTCTCGGTGAATTTCAGCGCGTTGGAAATGTAATTGCTCATCACCTGGCGGATACGGCGGGAGTCGCCGCGCAGCCTGCCTGGCACAGCGGCGCCGATCTCGGTTTTCAGCTCCAGCCGCTTTTCAGAGGCCAGCGGGCGCCAGTGTTGCAGCGTCTCTTCCACCATCTGGTGCGGGTCGAATGTGTCGATCTCCAGCTCCAGCCGGCCGGCCTCAACCTTGGCGAGGTCGAGAATGTCGTTGAGGATGGTAAGCAGGCTTTCGCCCGAAGTGACAATCAGCTGCGCAAGCTGACGATCCTTTTCCTCAGCCACGCTGCGCTTCAGCACATGCGCGGCGCCGATCACCCCGTTCAGGGGCGTACGCAGCTCATGGCTCATGGAGGCGAGGAATTCGGACTTGATGCGATTGGCGCGTTCGGCCTGTTCGGCGATGCGGCGTAGCGCGGCGGCCTCCTTGCGCGCGGTGATGTCTTCCATAACGCCTTCATAATAGGCGACCCGGCCGTCCTCGCCGCGCACCGCGCGCGCCGTTTCGCTGACCCAGCGGCGGCGGCCTTCACCCGTCACGGCAAGCTCGGATTCAAATCCCTCGACGTAGCCGTGGATGTCCAGTTGCCGCAAGAGTTCGGTGCGCTGTCCAGATTCGGCATAGATCGTATCGGCGTTGAAGCCGGCGCGCAGGCCGGTCTCGGTGGAAAATCCGAACATGGAAAAGAAAGCGGCGTTGGCGCTGATCGCGCGTCCTTCGGGCGAGATGCGATAGATTCCAACGGGCGCACTGGAATAGATTTCCCGATAGTGCTGCTCGGATGTATCTCCGGCCAGCGCCGTGACATCCGTAACAGAACCGGCATAGCGGGGTCCGGAATCTTCATTGGCGCGGCGGCAGGAAAAGGAAAGGGCGATCTCCGCGCCATCCTTGCGCAGGAAGCGGCGGATCGCCCCCTCCACGGCGCCTTCGCGGTCTATCTGATCCGCCAGTGCGCGCCACTGCCCGGGTTCGGCAAAACAGGCCGCAAGTCCGCCGGAAACCGCCACGAACTCGTCGGCGCTGCGATATCCCAGTAATGAGGCGAAGCCGGGATTGGCATAAAGAATGGCGCCGTCTTCACCGGCCGCGAACAGGCCGGGAGACGCCAAATCAACGATTCGTTGCAATTCCGCCGAGTCGACGCGCATTTACCCCTCTCCCGGGGGGGAAATTGCCCCAAACGGTTTACGAAAGTGTTGCCCCGATAATGGAAACATGGGGCCGGCGGCCGAAAAACGTAAAAAAATGCCGGGATTCAGCGTTGGCGCGGCGATGCGGGAACGCAACCGCAGCGCGCGCGTTGCTTCAGACGATCATTGAACTGCTGTGTGCAGTCAGGGAGAAAGACGATGCATGGAAGATCAAAATTCGTCGCTTATGCCGCCGCGGGCACGCTGGCGCTCGGTCTTGGCGCCTGTTCGGCGCATACGCAGAACAGGGCGTTGACCGGAGCGGGCGTCGGCGCCGCAGCGGGCGCGGGTGTCGGCATTCTTTCAGGCGGCGTTGGTGTTGTCGAAGGCGCCGCCGTTGGCGCCGGTGTTGGCGCGGCCGCGGGGGCAATCGTCGGATGCCGCGAAGACCGCACCTGCTGATACCGGCGAGATATAAAGACGGATATGCGAAAGACCGGCCTCGCGCCGGTCTTTTGTTTTGCAATACAGCCTAGTCAGGGACGCGGTGGATGGGCGCAGCGCCGAAAATGACTTCCTGTTCGATCGGCGCGGCGTAGCGTGCGTCATCCGCCATGCGGGCCAGTGCGGCCTGGGTGCGGACCGCGAGATTGGCGCGAATGTCTTCGTAAAAAAGATTGTAAGGCTGAACACGATAACGCTGGACCAGCGCCAGAGGCGGCCGGAACCGTCGCGAGGCCGCATCTTCGATCAGCAGAACGCCGTCCTGGCACTGGGCGCTGGTCTGGCCCGGGGCGGGGCTGGGCATCACGCCGGACTCCAGGCCTTCGGCCGCCACTGCGCCGCGATTGAGGCGCGCCGGAGCAAAGTCTTCGCTCAGATTCCACAACAGCGGATTCATGCAGGTCAGCCGGCGGCCGGAGACGGGACGCATATCGCCGGGGCCCCAGACCATCAGGTGCTCGGTGAGGTGGCGGATGCGCCGCGTATCGCTGGCGCGCGCCGAGGCCCAGCTGATGACGCATCGGAAGTCGCCGGCGGCGCGGCAGGGCGTCAGGGGCGACAGCGCATTGTCATAAAGATCGGCCGGAACCGGATACTCGATAATATAGGCGGCGATCATGCGGTTTTGCACCGCCGGATCCCTGGCGACGCGGTCGCGGAGCAGCCCGATAGCGTGCAGCCCGCCCTGGCCGGTCCCTGCCAGCACAAAGGCCCGTTCATCGCCGATCCGCTCCAGAAAGGCGTCAAAGGCGCGCGCCACGTCCCGATAGGCGAAGGTGCGCGCGCGGCGCGCATCGTCGCGATTGGTCAGCAGCGTGTAGAGCGAGGCCTGGCGATAGCGCGGCGCGAAGACTGGCCCGGCGGCGATAAACGGCCCCGCGTGATTGGGCAGCATTATCCGGTCGACCGTGTTGCGGCTCAGCGGCTTGTCGATGGGCGCGTTCCAGTCGCCGCCGCCCGAATAGGTGGTCGGGTGGATGAAAAACACCGCCGCCACGTCATCGTCCGAAAGATCAGGCGCCAGCGCCCAGGCGTCGGCTTCGGCGTAATCCGGCGCCGGCGGCGGCTGCCAGATCTGGAAGGGCGTGCCCGGATCGTTCAGCAGCACGAACAGATTATTGCGATGGGTGATGACCAGAATGGACAGCAAAGCGGTCAGCGCCAGCGCCGCCGCGATGGAAAGCAGGCGCCAGCGGCGCGTGAGAAACGCCAGCACGGGAACGATATAGGCCTGCGCGCGGTTCATGCGCGCCAACTGACCATCTGGCTGTGACGGCATCAAGGCGCGGACAGGCGGTTTTGGCGCCGCCATATCGCCGCACGGCAGGGGGTGCGCTTTCCCGCAACCCGGCGGCGCGGTATCACAGGCATTCGCAGCAAAGGGCCCCTCGGTGTTTAAAACTCCTGGAACTACCGAACCGAAGCCGCGTGGCGAGCTGATGCGCGCCTTGCGGAACAATCTATTGGCTGGAATCGTGGTGGCGGCTCCGATCACAGTGACCCTGTGGCTGGTCCTGGCTCTGATCGGCTTTGTCGACCGGACGGTGAAGCCGCTGATTCCGCCGGTCTATAATCCGGAGACCTATCTGCCGTTCGGGATTCCGGGCCTGGGTCTGGTGTTCGCGGTCGTGTTCCTGACGGTGCTGGGCGCATTCGCGACCAATATCGCCGGCCGCGCGGCCCTTGGCTGGGGCGACCGGCTGGTTGATCGCGTGCCGTTGGTCCGCAACATCTACCGGGCGATCAAGCAGATCATTTCCTCGATCATGCTCCAGCGGGAGAATTCTTTCCGCGATGTGGTGCTGATCCAGTGGCCGCGCGACGATGTCTGGGCGGTGGGCTTTGTCGCCCGCTCGGTGACCGGATCGCTGGCCGACCTTCTGGGGGATGAGCGGGTGGCGGTGTTTGTGCCGACCACGCCCAACCCGACCTCGGGCTTCCTGATCTATGAGCGGCGCGACCGGATCAAGCCGCTGAACGTGACGCTGGAAGAGGGGGCCAAGCTGGTGATGTCCGCCGGGCTGATGCTGCCGGGCGAGGACTTCCCCAAGCCCGCCGCCCCGGGAGCGGTGAACGGCGCCCCGCCGGTGCGCAAGGAAACGCCGCCGCCGGAAGCCTAGCCCTAACCCCCGCGCAACAGACGGACGCCCGTATCCCGGTCGTGCAGATAGAGCAGCACGCGCAGCGCCTCGCCGCGCGGTCCTTCCAGTTCCGGCGTCCGCCCGGCGATCAGCCGCGCCTCGTCCGCCGCCATGCGCAGCAGATCGGTCTGGCGTGACAGGTCGGCGATGCGGAATTGCGGAAAGCCGGTCTGTTTCAGACCCAGCAGGTCGCCGGAACCGCGCAGGCGTAAATCTTCCTCGGCGATGACGAACCCGTCCTGGGTCTGGCGCAGGATGTCCAGCCGCGCGCGCGCCGTTTCGCCCAGCGGCCCCTGATAGAGCAGCAGGCAGGACGAAGGCCGGTCCGAGCGACCGACCCGGCCGCGCAACTGGTGGAGCTGGGCCAGACCGAACCGCTCGGCGTGCTCCACGATCATCACCGTGGCGTCGGGGGAATCGATCCCGACCTCAATCACCGTGGTGGCGACCAGAATCGGCGTCTCGCCGGCGCGGAATGCCTCGGCGGCTTTCTCTTTCTCTGCTGGCTTCATGCGGCCGTGGACCAGACCGATGGGAAGCCCGGTGCGGGCGGCCAGATGGCGCTGGCGCTCCTCCGCCGCCGTCAGGTCGCTCAGTTCGGATTCCTCCACCAGCGGACAGACCCAATAGACCCGCTCGCCGCGCGCACAGGCGCGGATCACGGCCTCGGTCACCTCGTCCAGCCGCTCCATCGGCGCGGCGCTGGTGGCGATGGGCCTGCGCCCGGCCGGCTTGTCGGGCAGCTCTGAAATATCCAGGTCACCGTAAATCGAGAGTGCGAGCGTGCGCGGAATCGGCGTGGCGCTCATCACCAGCGTATCGGGGCGCGGGCCTTTCGCCGCCATGCGCGCGCGGTCGGAGACGCCGAAGCGGTGCTGCTCGTCCACTACCACCAGACCCAGATCGTGAAACGCCACGCTCTCCTGAAACAGCGCGTGCGTGCCGCACAGCACGTCGATCTCTCCCGCTTCCAGCCGGGCCAGAATCTCGGCGCGCCGCTTGCCCTTGTCGCGGCCGGTCAGCGCCTCGACGCCAAGCCCGGCGGGGGTAAGGAAGCGGGAAAAAGCGGCCGCGTGCTGGCGCGCCAGAATCTCGGTGGGGGCCAGCACGGCGGTCTGCACGCCTGCGCCTGCGGCGCGCGCGGCGGCCAGCGCCGCCACAAACGTTTTGCCCGACCCCACATCGCCATGCAGCAGCCGCATCATCCGCGCCGGCGCCGCCATGTCGGCGGAGATTTCCTCCAGCGCTTGCGTTTGCGACGCCGTCGGGGCGAAGGGCGCGGCGTCCAGCACGGCGCGCACCCTGGCGTCGCCTCCGGTCAGCGCCCGGCCCGGCGCGGCCCGGCGCTGCGCCCGCGCCAGCCGCAGCGCGAGCTGGTGCGCCAGCAATTCGTCATAGGCCAGCCGCTCACGCGCTGGAGCGGAGGGCTCCAGATCGGCCGCGGTATGCGGCGTGTGCAGGGCGGTCACCGCCTCGCGCCAGCCGGGCCATGTGTGGCGGGCGAGGATGGCGGGGTCCTGCCATTCAGGCAGGTCCGGCGCACGTTCCACCGCCGCCTCCACCGCCTTGCGCAGCGTCTTGGGCGAAAGCTCGGCGGTCATGCGATAGACCGGTTCGATGGCTTTCAGCTCGGCCGCGCGCTCCGGCGGCAGGATATGGTCCGGGTGCGGCATCCGCAGCTCGTCGCCATAGCGCTCGACCCGGCCGGAAACGATGCGCCGCGCGTCTTCCGGCAATTCCCGGCGCAGCCAGTCGGGCCGGGCATGGAACCAGACCAGAACCAGAAAGCCTGTCTCGTCGCTGGTCATCACCCGCCAGGGGCGGCGCCCGCCACGGTCCGGCGGCTCGTGGCGGTGGATGGTGACCTCGAATGTGGCGACCTCGCCGTTCTGCGCGTGCGCCGCGCCCGGCCGGGCGCCGCGGTCGATCAGCCCCACAGGCGCGTGGAACAGCAGGTCGCGCACCGCCTCGCCGCCGGCCGCGCGCGCGGCCAGACGCGCGGTCTTCGGCCCGAGGCCCGGCAGCGTCTCCAGACCGGCAAAGAGCGGGAACAGGATTTCAGGACGCATTGCGCCCGAGTCATAGCAGAGAGAGCGGCGCGGTGGCGCCGGACGTTAGAGCAATATCGGTTTAAGTTGAATCAAAGAGCCAACTCAAGCCGATGGAAATTGCTCGACTTCAAAGTGTAGAGCGTGATCCGGATAAACGGATCGCGCTCTATTCCGCCGGAACGGGGAGGTTTTCCTTCTCGGCGCGGCCTTCCTCGCCGGGCATGCGGCCGGGCAGATAGATCAGCAGCGGCGCGGCCACGAAAACGCTGGAGATCGTGCCGGCCACGATGCCGAACGAAATGGCGATGCCAAAGCTGAACAGAACCGGCCCGCCAAAGATCGCCAGCGCCATGCTGGCGAACAGCGTGGTGACGCCGGTCATGATGGTGCGGGGCAGGGTCTCGGTGATCGAGCGGTCGATGATCTCGGGGACCGTGGCGGCTTTGTACTTGCGCAGATTCTCGCGGATCCGGTCGAACACCACCACCGTATCGTTGATGGAATAGCCCACCACCGCGAGGATTGCGGCGATGGAGGTGAGATCGAACGTCATCCGGGTGAGCGAGAACAGCCCGAAGATAATCAGGCCGTCGTAAAGCGTGGTGATGAAGGCGGCCAGGCCGAACTTCATCTCAAAGCGGAACCAGATATAGACGGCGATGGCCAGGATCGCGAGCGCCACGGCGATGATCGAATTTCTCAGAAACTCGCCGGAAATTTTCGGGCCCAGCACGCTGGCGCCAGCGATGGTGTAGTCCGCGCCCAGCGCCGCCTGTAGCAGGCGCACAGTCTCCTGCTCGCCTTCCTCATCCTCGGCGGGGGGCATGCGCACCGTCGCGCCCATGCCGGCGTCGAACCCCTGGATCGAGGCGGCCTCGAACCCGGTCTCGGTCAATTGCGCGCGCAGGGCGGCGACGTCGATGGGCTCGCTGGAGCGCAACTCCACCACCGTGCCGCCGGTGAAATCCACCCCCAGATTCAGATTGATGGTCGACAACGAGGTCAGGGTTATCAGCATCATCAGCGAAGTCAGAACGAACGCGACCCTGCGCCATTTCATGAACGGCAAGGGCTTGTCCGGCGCGGTGAAGCTGAGCAGCGGCACGTTATCCTCCCGGTCCGCCCCGGTTTTCATTCCATAGCCGGGCGCGGGCGTTTCTTGGCTATAGGATCGCGGACCGTCCCGCGCAACCGGACCGCGGCAGGGAAAGAGCCGCAGCAAGGGAGATGACGCGCGGCTCGCCGCCGCCTATATCGGCGCGCCCATGCCGGAATCGCGGGACCAGCGTATCCGGCGTCTGGCCTGGCAGGCCGGGCGCCGCGGATTCAAGGAAGCCGATCTCGCCATCGGCGGGTTTGCGCGCGCCCGGCTTTCAGAACTGGACGATGCGGCGCTGGATGAATTCGAGGCGATGCTGTCCGAGCCGGACCCTGACCTCTTTGCCTGGGTGATGGGAACAGAGCCGCCGCCGGTGCGCTACCGGTCCGGGCTGATGGCTGCGATGCAGGATTTCGTGCGGCGTGGCGGTCCGGCCGCGAACCTCCCGGATTGAGGATGCAAGACGCCATTTCCTTCATTGCGCGCGCGCCGGGCGCGGCGCTGATCGGCGGCGCGCCGGAGGGCGTGGACGCAATGGCGTTCTGCGCGGGCGCGCGCCTGCGGGGCGGGGTCAGCGTCTTTGTGGCGCGGGACGATGCGCGCGCCGCCGGATTCGCCGCCGCCTGCGGTTTTTTCGCGCCGGACCTGCCATTGCTGCGCCTGCCGGCCTGGGACTGTCTGCCCTATGACCGCGTTTCGCCGGCGCCGGAGGTCGCAGCCCTGCGCGCCGCCACGCTGTCGGCTCTGGCGCGGCGGGATGCGGGCGAGGCCGCGCCGCTGCTGGTCGTCACCACGGTTTCCGCGCTGGGCCAGCGCACGCCGCCACGCGCCGCGATGGCGGCGGCCAGTTTCGCTACGCGCAAGGGCGCGCATCTGGATCAGGCGGCGTTGATCGGTTTTCTGGAATCCAACGGCTATTCCCGCGCCGGCACGGTGGTGGAGCGCGGCGATTACGCCGTGCGGGGCGGGGTGGTCGATCTGTTCCCGCCGGGGGCGGAGCTGCCCGTGCGCATCGACCTGTTCGGCGACGAGGTCGATGCGCTGCGCCTGTTCGATCCGGAGACCCAGCGGTCGGAGGCGGGGCTGGAGGCGCTGGAGCTTTCCCCGGCCAGCGAGGCGCTGCTGACCCGCGAAACCATCGCAACATTCCGCCGCAACTATCTGGAAACGCTGGGCCGTGGCATGGACGACCCGGTTTATGAGGCGGTCAGCGCCGGGGCCCGGATTCAGGGCATGGAGCACTGGCTGCCGCTGTTCTACGAGCAGACTGAAACGCCCTTCGCCTATTTCGGCGAGGCGGCCCTGATTACGCTGGATCATCAGGCGGATGAGGCCTGGGCCGACCGGCTGGCCCTGATCCGCGATTATCACGAGGCGCGTGCGCAAAGCGCCGCCGCGCCCGTCTCCGGGTCGCTGGCCGCGCCCGCCTATCGTGCGCTGCCGCCGGAGGCTTTGTATCTGAACGAAGCAGGCTGGGAGTCTGGCCTGGCCGCCGCCGGGGCGCTGCGGCGTTTTTCGCCCTTCGCCGCGGAGGGAGAGGCCGCCGCCGATCTCGGCGGCCGTCAGGGGCGCAATTTCGCCGCCGAACGCGCACAGGAAAACATCAATGTTTTCGATGCTGTGGCTGCGCATATTGAGGCGCTGCGCAAGGCTGGAAAGCGGGTGCTGCTGACCGCCTGGAGCGAGGGCGCGGCCGACCGGATGGCCGATGTGCTGGCCCAGCATGGGGTGATGCGGCTGCGGCCCGTGCAAAGCTGGGCGGAGATTCCCGAAGGCCCGGCAGAGGGGGTGTTCGCAGCCGTGCTGCCGCTGGAGCACGGCTTCGAGACGCCGGACGCCGCCGTGCTCACCGAGCAGGACATTCTGGGCGACCGGCTGATCCGGGGCGCGCGCCGCCGCCGGGCGTCGAATTTCATCGCCGAGGCGGGCGCGCTCAGCCCCGGCGATCTGGTGGTGCATGTCGATCATGGCGTCGCGCGCTATGCCGGTCTGCGCACGCTGGATGTGATGGACGCGCCGCACGACTGTCTGGAGCTGGAATATGCCGGCGGCGACCTGCTGTTCCTGCCGGTGGAGAATGTGGAGCTGCTGTCGCGCTATGGCGCGGATAGCGGCGAGGCGGCGCTGGACCGGCTGGGCGGCGCGGCCTGGCAGGCGCGCAAGGCGAAGGCGAAACAGCGCCTGCGCGACATGGCCGAACAGCTCATCGCGCTGGCCGCCCGCCGCGCCATGAAGACGGCGGACGCCGTGGCCCCGCCCGAGGGCGCCTATGACGAATTCGCCGCCCGCTTCCCCTATGCGGAGACCGACGACCAGCTTTCCGCCATCGAGGATGTGTTCACCGATCTCGCCTCCGGCCGGCCGATGGACCGGCTGATCTGCGGCGATGTCGGCTTCGGCAAGACCGAGGTGGCGCTGCGCGCCGCTTTCATCGTCGCCATGACCGGGCGTCAGGTCGCCGTCGTCGCGCCGACCACGCTGCTGGCGCGCCAGCACCACCAGACCTTCGCGGAGCGGTTCCGGGGCTGGCCGGTCACGGTGCGGGCGCTGTCGCGCCTGATCCCGGCGAAGGAGGCCGCCGAGACCCGGGAATTGCTCAGGACCGGGCGCTGCGACGTGGTGGTGGGCACGCACGCGCTGCTCAGCAAGCAGGTCGGCTTCCGCGATCTCGGTCTGCTGGTGGTGGATGAGGAACAGCGCTTTGGCGTCAAACACAAAGAGCGGCTGAAAGAGATGCACGCCGATACGCATGTGCTGACGCTATCCGCCACGCCGATCCCGCGCACGCTGCAACAGGCCCTGACCGGCATCCGCGAACTTTCCATCATCTCCACCCCGCCGGTGGACCGGCTGGCGGTGCGCACCTATGTGGCGCCGTTCGATCCGGTGACGGTGCGCGAGGCGCTGCTGCGCGAGAAATATCGCGGGGGGCAGAGCTTTTTCGTGGTCCCGAAAATCGCCGACTTGCCGGACATCGAGGAATTCCTGCGCACCCAGGTTCCGGAAGTTCGCGCCGTCACCGCGCACGGCCAGATGCCTCCGACCGCGCTGGAAGACGCGATGACTGCATTTTATGAGGGCCGCTACGACGTGCTGCTCTCCACCACGATTGTCGAGAGCGGGCTGGACATCCCCACCGCCAATACGCTGGTGATCCACCGCGCCGACATGTTCGGCCTGGCCCAGCTTTACCAGTTGCGCGGCCGGGTGGGGCGCGCTCGCCAGCGCGCCTACGCCTATCTCACCACGCCGGCCGGCCGCACGCTGACGCCGGGCGCGGAGCGGCGGCTGAAGGTTCTGCACTCGCTGGATTCGCTGGGCGCGGGCTTCATGCTGGCCAGCCACGATCTGGACCTGCGCGGCGGCGGCAATCTGCTGGGCGAGGAGCAGAGCGGCCATATCCGCGATGTGGGGGTGGAGCTGTATCAGCAGATGCTGGAAGAGGCGGTGGCCAGCCTGCGCGACGAGCCGCTGGCCGACAGCGCCCGCCAGGACTGGAGCCCGGCCATCAACGCCGGGGCGGCGGTGCTGATCCCGGAAGACTATGTGCCCGACCTGGATTTGCGCCTCTCGCTTTATCGCCGCCTGTCACGGGTGGAGGATGCGCAGGAGCGCGAAGCCTTCGCGGCGGAGCTGATCGACCGCTTCGGCCCGCTGCCGGACGAGGTGAAGTCCCTCCTGCAAGTTGTTGGCGTGAAGGCGCTTTGTAAGAGGTTAGGTGTGGAGAAGCTGGACTCCGGGCCAAAGGGCGCGGTGCTGGCTTTCCGCGAAAACGCCGCGCCGGATCCGATGCTGCTGATCGGCCTGGTGCAGAAGCGCCCCAACTGGAAATTGCGCCCGGATTCAAAGCTGGTGGTGCGCGGCGAATGGGATACGCCGGAAGAGCGCCTCTCCAGCGCCGAGAGCGTGCTGAAGGACATCGCGCGCGCCGCCGGCGTGGCGGCTTGATTTCACCCGGCGCTGCGTCCCTCCGTCGCTGGGTCAGCCGGAGCGGCCTGCAAGCATCGCGGATAGTTTTCTGGCCCGGGCGCGTTCGGCTGGACTGCCGTTCCGGACGCGATCCTCTACAATCGCCGTCGCCGCCGGTTTGAAAGCGGCGTCGGCAAGCGCCAGATCGGCCAGTGCGGACATGGCGCAAACCCTGACAATTCGGCTTTCGTCCTTCATGTAGTGGCGCAATGTCCCGGCCAGCGCGGCGCGCTGGCGTGCATCAAGGTCCAGGCGGGGCAGAATTTGCGCCAGATGCCAGCGCACCTCCTGCTGCCGCGCCCGCTTCGCCATCTCCAGCAATTCCCGCACGCGTTTCTGGAACCAGCCGGGTCTTATGCGGGAAATCTTTTCGGCGGCGTCCGCCGAGCGCATCTGGATGACAGGCTCGCCGTGTTCCATCCCGTCCAGAAGGGCGGGCAACAGGGAGTTGTCCCGCAGCACGGCCTCAACCACCTCCTGGACGCGCCCGACAGACCGCCGGTCGCCGCCCGAGAGCATGGCTATGACATCTGTCATCGGGAAACCCTGTGTTCTGGAACCCGGCTGCGCCGCGACATGGCGGACATGATGACAGGGATCGCCGGCGGCCGACATGGCCGGCCATCACGGGGCCGGCAGTCACGGGGCTGGCGCCGTCACCCGCCGGCCGGACTTGATTCAGCCCACAGCCCGGCCGAAAAGCGCCGCACGCGGCCGTGGCGGAACTGGCAGACGCGCTGGATTTAGGTTCCAGTGGGGAAACCCGTGGGGGTTCGACTCCCTCCGGCCGCACCAGATTTCCTGTCTGTGGGGCTTTGGGTGGCGAGCCCTCTTCATGCCGCCTCTGGCCCTGCGCGTCCCCGCCCGTTGCGCGGTCCGGGGGGATTTGACATAAGCGCCGCCTGAATTTCGGGCGCCTGGGCTTTTGGGTTCCAGGGCGGCCCGCCGCCAATACCGATCCGGGAAACGCCATGAACGTCGTCGAGCTTGAGTCCTCCGAGGGCCTGAACAAGGTCTATGAAATCACCATTCCGGCCGCGGAGATGGACAAGCGCCTGGAGGCGAAAATCGAGGAGCTGCGCCCGCGCGTGCGGCTGAAGGGCTTCCGCCCCGGCAAGGTGCCGGCCAGCCATATCCGCAAGGTGTTCGGCAAGTCGATCATGGGCGACGTGGTCCAGGAAGTGACCGCTGAGACCAGCGAAAAGGCGCTGGAGGAAAAGGGCGTGCGTCAGGCCTCCGCCCCGCACATCCATCCCGAATCCGACATGGAGCGGGTTGTCGAGGGCGGCGCCGACTATGTCTATCACATCCATCTGGACGTGATGCCGGACTTTGAGCCGGCCGATCCCAAGACGCTGAGCATCGTGCGCCCGGTCGCCGAGCCGGGCGGCGCCGAGATCGACGAGTCGCTGCAGAAGATCGCCGAGCAGAACGTCTCCTATGGCGACAAGGACGGCCCGGCGGAGAGCGGCGACCGCGTGACCGTGGATTTCGTGGGCCGGGTCGATGGCGAGGAATTCGAGGGCGGCAAAGCCGATGGCGTCGATCTGGTGCTGGGCCAGGGCCGCTTCATTCCGGGCTTCGAAGAGGCGCTGGAGGGCGCGAAGGCCGGCGAGGAACGCACCATCGACGTGACTTTCCCGGAAGATTACGGCCACGCGCCGCTGGCGGGCAAACCGGCGCAGTTCGATGTGAAGGTGAGCGCTGTCGCCGCGCCCAAGCCTTCGGCTGTGGACGAGGATCTGGCGAAGAATCTGGGCCTGGAATCGCTGGACTCGCTGCGCGAGGCGGTGAAGTCGAATCTGGAGAACGAATACAAGGCGCAGTCCCGCGCCCGCGCCAAGCGCCGCATTCTGGACGCGCTGGACGGGCTGCATGATTTCGAACTGCCCGCCCGCATGGTGGAGCAGGAATTCGGCGCGATCTGGCAGCAGGTCGAAGCCGACATCCAGGCCGGCAATCTCGACGACGAGGACAAGGACAAGTCCGAGGACGAGCTGAAAGCCGAATATCGCCGCATCTCCGAGCGGCGGGTGCGTCTGGGTCTGGTGCTGGCCGAGATCGGCCGCGTGGGCAAAGTCAGCGTGCAGGATGAGGAGCTGGCCCGCGTCGTGAACCAGGAGGCGATGCGCTATCCGGGGCAGGAGCGGCAGGTGGTGGAATTCTACCAGCAGAATCCCGGCGCGCTGGCCCAGCTCCGCGCCCCGATCTACGAGGAAAAGGTCATCGACTATATCCTCGAACTGGCCGAAGTGACCGATGAGACGGTGAGCCGCGAAGAGCTGTTCACCGACGACGAGGCGCCCTCGGCCGCCGGGGAAAAAGCGGCGAAACCGGCGAAGAAACCCGCCAAAAAAGCCGCGAAGAAGAAAGCCGGGGAAGCGGCTGAAGACGCCGCCGGGGAGTAGGCCGGTTTGGCCGGCGGCGTATTCCGGCGTCGCGCGGCCGCCATCTGTGGATGGTTGCAGGTCTGCTGCGCCTTCGCCGCCGTGGCCATGGTCGCCGTGCTGTTGCTGGCCCTCGTGATCGCGGGGTAGGGGTCGCCGGCTTTCGCTGCGGCGTTAACCGCGTCCACCCCTTGCAGTCCTCTCTGGACATTTCGATATAAGATATTGTCCGAATCGCGCCCGGCCGGGCGCGCACAGAGCCTTCCGGGAAGGGGAGCAGTCCGATGAACGATCCGCACGCGGCGGTGATGAACCTTGTCCCCATGGTGGTCGAGCAGACCAGCCGGGGCGAGCGCGCCTATGATATTTTCTCCCGCCTGCTGAAGGAGCGGATCATCTTCCTGACCGGCCCGGTGGAAGACGGCATGGCCTCGCTGGTGGTCTCCCAGCTCCTGTTCCTGGAGTCGGAGAACCCGAAAAAAGAGATTTCGATGTATATCAACTCGCCTGGCGGGGTCGTGACCTCCGGCCTGGCGATCTACGACACGATGCAATACATCCGCTGTCCCGTCACCACGGTGTGTATCGGCCAGGCGGCCTCGATGGGCTCGCTGCTGCTGGCGGCGGGTGAGAAGGGGTCGCGTGTGGCGCTGCCCAACGCCCGGATCATGGTGCACCAGCCCTCGGGCGGCTTCCGCGGCCAGGCCAGCGACATTGAGCGCCACGCCGAGGACATTGTGAAGCTAAAGCGCCGGCTGAACGAAATCTATGTGAAGCACACCGGCCAGGATTACGAGGCGATTGAGCGCACCCTGGACCGGGACCATTTCATGACCGCGGAGGAATCGAAGAAATTCGGTATCGTCGATCATGTTTATGAAAGCCGCGCCTCCGCCGGGGAAGGCGAGGAATGAGGGCCTCCCGCAAGCGGGGGGAGATATTTGGGCCAAAGCCGTTTCGGGCCGCCGGCCTTGCCGGTGCTGCGATTGCGGGGCGCCCCCCGCTTGATTGGCGGGCGCTTGGATGGTCGAATGTGGCGGATGGCAACGAAATCACAACCGTTGCGGTGGGATAGTAGCCCGATGAGCGGGGTGGACCGCCGGAAAACGGCGGCGCAGGAGCGGAAATGAGCAGCAAGTCGACGCCGGGCGGCGACTCCAAAAATACGCTGTATTGTTCCTTTTGCGGGAAGAGCCAGCACGAAGTCCGCAAGCTGATCGCGGGCCCGACCGTGTTCATCTGCGACGAATGCGTCGAATTGTGCATGGACATTATCCGCGAGGAGAACAAGACCTCGCTGGTCAAGTCCCGCGAAGGCGTGCCGACTCCGCGCGAAATCTGCGACGTGCTGGATGATTATGTCATCGGCCAGGATGGCGCGAAACGCGTGCTCTCGGTCGCTGTCCATAATCATTACAAGCGTCTCAACCATGCCGCCCAGTCCGGCGATGTGGAGCTGGCGAAGTCGAACATTCTGCTGATCGGTCCAACTGGCTGCGGCAAGACGCTGCTGGCCCAGACGCTGGCGCGTATCCTCGACGTGCCGTTCACGATGGCCGACGCCACGACACTGACCGAGGCCGGCTATGTCGGCGAGGATGTGGAAAACATCATCCTGAAACTGTTGCAGTCCGCTGACTATAATGTGGAGCGGGCGCAGCGCGGCATCGTCTATATCGACGAGGTCGACAAGATCAGCCGCAAGTCCGACAACCCGTCGATCACGCGCGATGTATCGGGCGAGGGCGTCCAGCAGGCGCTGCTGAAGATCATGGAAGGCACCGTCGCCTCCGTGCCGCCGCAGGGCGGACGCAAGCATCCGCAGCAGGAGTTCCTTCAGGTCGACACCACGAACATCCTGTTCATCGTGGGCGGCGCCTTCGCGGGACTGGAAAAGATCATCGCCCAGCGCGGCCGGGGCAGCGCCGTGGGCTTTGGCGCCGATGTGCGTGACGTGGAAGAGCGCCGCGCCGGCGAGCTGCTGGCTCAGGTGGAGCCGGAAGATCTGCTGAAATTCGGGCTGATCCCGGAGTTTGTCGGCCGCCTGCCTGTCATCGCCACGCTGCACGATCTTGATGAGGCGGCGCTGATCCAGATCCTGTGCGAGCCGAAGAATGCGCTTATCAAGCAGTATCAGCGCCTGTTCGAGATGGAGAACGTCAAGCTCACCTTCTCGGAAGATGCGCTGGCGGCCATCGCCCGGCGCGCCATCGCACGCAAGACCGGCGCGCGTGGCCTGCGCTCGATCATGGAGGATATCCTGCTCGACACGATGTTCGACCTGCCGGGCATGGAGGGCGTGGAGGAGGTCGTGGTCTCCGACGAGGTAGTCAGCGGCAAGGCCAAGCCCCTGCTGGTCCATTCCGAGCGCCGCGAGCAGCAGCCAAAGCCCGTCGCCTCCTGATTTCCGGCTCGTTTTCAGGCGTGAAGCGCGGCCTGTGTAAGCCGGGCCGGGCTCTATCCCCCGGTATTTTCGGCCCTTTACGCGGGGGCGGCTTGAACAGGCCCCTTGGGGGGGCCACATCTGCGCCTGAACATCAACAAACAGCCGCCCGCCAGGGAACGCGAATCCGTTATGATCGCTATATTCCCTGGGCCAGGAGCGGAGGAACACGATGACTGAAGCTGAAAAGCCCTCCGACCAGACCCCGGCCGATCAGGGGTCTTCTGCGAAGAAACTGCCTGTCCTGCCGCTGCGGGACATCGTGGTGTTTCCCCACATGATCGTGCCGCTGTTCGTCGGCCGCGAGAAATCCGTCAGCGCGCTGGAAGAGGTGATGCGCGCCGACCGGCAGATTCTGTTGCTGACCCAGACCGACCCGACCGAGGACGAGCCGGGCTTCACCGATCTCTACGATGTCGGCACGGTCGCCAATGTCATGCAGCTTCTGAAATTGCCCGACGGCACGGTAAAGGTGCTGGTAGAGGGGCAGGAGCGCGCCAAGGTGCGCGACTATTACAGCGACGGCGACTTTCATCAGGCCGGGATCGAGCTGCTGGCCGATGAGCGCGGCGACGAGGAAGAAACCGCCGCCCTGATGCGCGCGGTGATCGACCAGTTCCGCGAATATGTGAAGCTGAACAAGAAAGTGCCGCCCGAGGTCGTCGCCAATGTGGAGTCGATCGAGGACGAGGCGCGTCTGGCCGACACCATCGCCGGCAATCTCTCTGTGAAAATTTCTGAAAAGCAGGCGCTGCTGTCCGAAACCCGGCTGGAGGCGCGGCTGGAACGCGTGTTTGCGCTGATGGAAGGCGAAATCGGCGTGATGCAGGTGGAGCGGAAAATCCGTTCGCGCGTCAAGCGCCAGATGGAGAAGACCCAGCGCGAATATTATTTGAACGAGCAGATGAAGGCGATCCAGCGCGAGCTGGGCGACGCGGAGGAGGGCAGCGATGAGCTGTCCGAACTGGCCGAGCGCATCGAGAAAAAGGAACTCAGCAAGGAGGCGCGGACCAAAGCCGACGCCGAGATGAAAAAACTGCGCCAGATGAGCCCGATGTCGGCCGAATCCACGGTCGTGCGGAATTATCTGGACTGGATGCTGTCTCTGCCCTGGGGCGAGAACAAGGATCTGTCCACCGACATCGTCGCCGCCCAGGAGGTGCTGGACGAGGACCATTACGGCCTGGACAAGGTCAAGGAGCGGATCGTCGAGTATCTCGCGGTGCAGGCCCGCACCGGCAAGCTGAAAGGTCCGATCCTGTGCCTTGTCGGTCCTCCGGGCGTCGGCAAGACGTCGCTGGGCAAGTCCATCGCGCGGGCGACGGGCCGCGAATTCGTGCGCGTGTCGCTGGGCGGCGTGCGCGACGAAGCCGAAATCCGCGGCCACCGCCGCACCTATATCGGCTCCATGCCCGGCCGGATCGTCCAGTCCCTGAAGAAGGCGAATTCCAACAATCCGCTCTTCCTGCTGGATGAGATCGACAAGATGGGCCACGACTTCCGCGGCGACCCGTCCTCGGCGCTGCTGGAGGTGCTGGACCCCGAGCAGAACAGCCACTTCAACGATCACTATCTGGAGGTCGATTACGACCTTTCGAACGTGATGTTCGTGACCACCGCGAACAGCCTGAACATGCCTCAGCCCTTGCTGGACCGGATGGAGATCATCCGCATCGCCGGCTACACCGAGGATGAGAAGGTCGAGATCGCCCGCCGGCATTTGCTGCCCAAGCAGATGGAGAATCACGGCCTGAAGGAAGAGGAGTTCTCGCTTGCCGACGGCGCCCTGCGCGGCCTGATCCGCTATTACACGCGCGAGGCCGGTGTGCGGAATCTGGAGCGCGAGATCGCCAATCTGGCCCGCAAGGCGGTGCGCAAGATCGTCTCGGGCGAGGTTCAGAAGGTCGAGGTGACCGAGGAAAACCTGGGCGACTTCGCTGGCGTGCGCAAACATCGCTATGGCATGGCCGATCAGGAAGATCGGGTCGGCGTCGTCACCGGCCTGGCCTGGACCGAGACCGGCGGCGACCTGCTGACCATCGAGGCGGTGCGCATGCCCGGCCGCGGCCGCATGACCGTGACCGGCAATCTGCGCGACGTGATGAAGGAGTCGATCTCGGCGGCCAATTCCTATGTTCAGTCCCGCGCCGCGGCGCTGGGCGTGAAACCGCCGGTGTTCCGCACCACCGACATCCACGTCCACGTGCCCGAAGGCGCGACGCCAAAGGACGGCCCCTCCGCCGGGGTGGCGATGATCTCGGCGATTGTCTCCGTGCTGACGGGCATCCCGATCCGCAAGGACATCGCCATGACCGGCGAAATCACGCTGCGCGGACGGGTGCTGCCCATTGGCGGTTTGAAGGAAAAACTGCTGGCGGCGCTGCGCGGCGACATCAAGACGGTGCTGATCCCGAAGGACAACGAGAAGGATCTGGTCGAAATCCCCGAGAATGTGAAACAGGGGCTGGAGATCGTGCCGGTGGAGTCGGTGGACGAGGTGCTGCGCCATGCGCTCACCGCGCCGCTGGAGCCTGTCGAATGGACCGAGGCGGACGAGCGCGCCGCCCAGATCGCGGCCAGCAAGGAGCCGGACATCGACGCCGACCAGGCCAGACCGCACTGAGCCG
The DNA here is from genome assembly GCA_050486445.1 of Euryhalocaulis sp. GTDB lineage: Bacteria > Pseudomonadota > Alphaproteobacteria > Caulobacterales > Maricaulaceae > Euryhalocaulis. The sequence continues at coordinate 13,333 of JBJHDH010000011.1, read as the reverse complement.
GGCTTGCACGTTCCCGTTGACTGGATCGCCCGCTCCGGGCAAAAGGCCGGATATGGATTTGCGCGCGACCTTTTTCGGCTTTAGCAACGCCATCCGCGGGGAGGGCGTCCGCTAGGCTCGTGCGCGAGCGGCAGGACAAAGGGCCCTCCCTCGGGAGGGCCTTTTCTTTTGGGGATAGAGACCATGACTGAAGGCGCCGGACAGACAGCCGCCGATAACGGACTTTCAGATCTGCGCAAGCGGATCGACGAGATCGACACCGAAATCGCCGTCCTGGCCGGGGAGCGCCGCCGCATCGGCGTTTCCGTGGCGGAGGCGAAGGCCAAAACCGGCATGAAGGTGCGCGACGAGGCGCGCGAGCGCGAGGTGATCGGCGCCTTTGTGCGCAAGGCCCAGGGCGAAGGCCTGTCGCGCGGCTTTGCCGAGCGTCTGGCCCAGCTTTTCATCGAGGAATCGCTGCGCGCCCAGCGCGGCGTGCTCGACGCCCGGATCAGCGTCAAGGATCAACACTATCCGGTTGTCGCCTATCTCGGCGGGCCCGGCGCCTATAGCCACGAGGCGGCGGAAAACCATTTCGCCAACCGCTACGCGGCGTTCGAGCCGATGCCCTGCCGCGATTTCGGCGCCATCGTGAAGGCGGTTTCGGAAGGTGCGGCCGATTATGGCGTGCTGCCCATCGAAAACACCATCATCGGCGGCATCAGCGAGGTTTATGACCTGCTGCTGGACAACAGCCTCCAGATCGTTGGCGAGCATCACCAGCGCGTGGAGCATTGCCTGGTCGGGCGCGGAACCTCGCTGTCGCCGGTAAAGACCGTCTATGGCCATCCCCAGGCGCTGGCCCAGTGCCGGCGCTGGCTGACCCGCCGCGCCGACATTGTGCAGCGCTACGCCGCCAGCTCCACCACCGCCATCCGTCACGCGATGGACGAGGGTGAGAGCGTCGCGGCGGTGGCCAGCGCGGCGGCCGCGTCGCTGTTCGGCCTGAATGTCATCGTCACCGGCATCGCCGATCATACGGAAAACTACACGCGCTTTGTCGTCGTCGCGCGTTCGGCCTCGGCGCCGCCGATGGAGCTGCCCTGCAAGACCTCCATCGTGTTCTGGACGCTGGACAAGCCGGGCAGTCTGGTGCGCGCGCTGGCGGCGTTCAGCGAGGCGGACATCAACCTGACCAAGCTGGAATCGCGGCCCATCGCCGGCAATCCGTGGGAAGAGATGTTCTTCGCCGATTTCGAGGGCCATATCGACGATCCGCGCGTCGGCCGCGCGCTGTCGGCGCTGTCGCAACAGACGCGCCAGGCGCGCGTGCTCGGCTGTTATGGCATGGAGCGGATGCCGGCCACGGTTCTGGCGGCGCCGGAAGAGGGCTCGTAAATTCCGGGCGGCCTTGCGCCGCTCTTACTGGTTCGGGCGGTTAGCTCAGTGGTAGAGCGCCTCGTTTACACCGAGGATGTCGGGAGTTCGACCCTCTCACCGCCCACCACATTTTGCGCTTTGCGCAAGATGTGCCGCGCCAAAGTCCGTAGGACGAAGGCGGGCAGCCTACGCCCTTCGGGCTTCGACTCGGCAAGCCAATAGCCCGGCAAGCCGGGCGGGCGCTGCAAAACACGCAACAAACTGGTTGCCTATAGCCGCCGCATCTGTCACAAGAAAAGCAACCGGGAGGTTGCTTATGATAAATCATGTTGAAGACAGAATCGTGCGCACGATCGAGATCGCCGCGCCGGTGTCGCGCGTGTGGCGGGCTTTGACCGATCACCAGGAATTCGGGGAATGGTTCCGGGTCGATCTGGATCAGCCGTTCACCCCCGGCGCGGTATCGACGGGAAAGATGACCTATCCGGGTTATGAGGGACATCCGTGGCGAGCGATCATCGAGCGTGTCGAACCGGAAGCGCTATTTTCGATGCGCTGGCCGCATGGCGATGACGCCGAAAATCCGGCCGCGCCGATGACGCTGGTGGAATTTCGTCTGGAGCCGAGCGGAACAGGCGCGCGTCTGACGGTGACGGAATCCGGCTTTGCGAGCCTTCCGGCGGACAAAAGGATGGAAGCATTCCGTTCCAATTCGCGCGGCTGGGATATTCAGACGCGGAATATCGCCGACTATGCCGAGAAGTAACAAGGCCCAGCAAGCGCAGGCCGCCTCCATCTTTGCGGCTCTGGGCGACCCGAACCGGCTGCGTCTTGTGTCGCGGCTGGGCGATGGGCGACCGCATTCCATCGCCAATCTGGCTGCGGGTTTCGAGCTGACGCGGCAGGGGGTGACAAAGCATCTGCGCGTGCTCGAAGGGGCCGGGCTTGTCAGGTCAGAGCGGGTGGGCCGCGAGAGCCATTATGTGATCGACCTTGCCGCCGTGCGTCAGGCGCGGGATTATCTCGTACGCGCCGCGCAACAATGGGACGATGCGCTCGAACGGTTGAAATCTTTCGCCGAGGAGAAAGACGGATAGGCGCCCATGCCCCGGGTCAGCTTTACAGAGAATCTGAAACGCCATGTCGATTGCCCGCCGTGCGTGGTGGAGGGCGCGACCGTGCGTGCGAGGGGCGGCGAATCAAGATAATCCCCGAACGGCAGGCTGTCTGAGACGCTGAACGATCCACGGAACGATCTACTAGCCATCCGTGCCGCAGGGGTAGGCGCTAATTCGCTGGCCGGAACTGGTTGGCGTAGCCCCAGAGGATATGTTGGCCTCCGTCCCGAGTTTCAATCCGGACATGGTAGACCGGGATAACCTCCCCGTCCGGACCGAAATCCTCACTCACGCCGCAGATGGTTCCATCACCCAAATGACGGCCGGATCGCGTGCAATAGTGGACGCGTTGGCCAGGCGCGAGACCCGCGGCCAGAGCAAGCCCCATATGACTAGTCGGCTCGCGTAGGCTGGTATGCATTTCTGGCTCCCCCAAATATTCCAATATGGCTAATATTGTTGCCAAATTATTTCATTTTGACAACATAAAATTGCCTAATTGGTTATTTTCAGGTGAAGCGTTGGAAGGCGGCTAGCGAGCGTTACAAATTGGCCGGGAGGAGAACGACCTCCTCCTGCTTGCACGCCCCTCGCAGCCATGTATCGTCGAAAATAGGTGGGTATCAACGAAATGGCGCTCGGCGCCCCGGCGTCCGAAACAATACAGACATGCCCCGGGTCAGCTTTACAGAGAATCTGAAACGCCATGTCGATTGCCCGCCGTGCGTGGTGGAGGGCGCGACGGTGCGCGCGGCGCTGGAGGCGGTATTCGCCGACAATCCGCAGCTTGGAACCTATATTTTCGACCAGCGCCGCCTTCGGAAACATGTCACGATTTTCGTCAATCGTGAGACGATTGCGGACCGGGACGCGCTCAGCGATCCTGTCGGGGCGCAGGACGAAGTGTTTGTGTTTCAGGCGCTGTCCGGGGGCTAGAAGGACATAACCGGAGTGTCCGGGTGAAACGTGCGGGAAGGGGAGGAGGCCATGGGCGTGACGGCGCGATGACCCAGCCGGAAGATCAGGCGCGCCCGTCCTGCGCGGCGCCCGCGCTGCTTCCGCCAGATATGGCGGCGGCGTGCGAGGAGGCCGGCGCGGCCAAGGCCGGGCGCGACGCGCTGACCCTCTTCGTTCTCGGCGTGCTGGCGGGCGCCTTTATCGCGTTTGGCGCCATCTTTATGACCGTGGTGCTGACCGGCGCGGCGGACATGCCTTGGGGGACGGCGCGTCTGCTGGCGGGGGTCGTCTTTTCGCTCGGCCTGATTCTGGTGATTGTCGGCGGGGCGGAGCTGTTCACCGGGGATACGCTGATGGTCGTGGCCTGGGCCAGCCGCCGCATCACACTTGCGCCGCTGCTGCGCGCCTGGGCGATTGTCTATCTCGGCAATATTGTTGGCGCCCTTGGCACAGCGGCGCTGGTGTTCCTCTCCGGCATACATGGTTTCGCGGATGGCGGTGTGGGCGCGACGGCGCTCGGGATCGCCTCTTCCAAGGCGGCGCTGCCCACCATCCAGCTCTTCTTCCTCGCTGTGCTCTGCAATGTGCTGGTCTGTCTGGCGGTGTGGATGTCGTTCGGCGGCCGCACCGTCATCGACAAGGTCGTGGTCATCGTTCCGCCCATCGCGGCGTTCGTCGCCGCCGGGTTCGAGCATTCCATCGCCAATCTCTATTTCCTGCCCTATGCGCTCGCCGTCAAAGCATGGGCCGGGCCGGAATTCTGGGCGGCGATCGGGCAGGGGGCGGAGACTTATGCGGCGTTCACTGCCGGCGCGGCGCTGCACAACATCGCTGTCTCCACGCTGGGCAATCTGATCGGCGGCAGTCTGCTGGTCGGCGTGGTGTACTGGTTCGTCTATCTGCGCCGGCGCGGCTAAAGCGCAGGGCGAAAAAGTGGGAACCGGTTTTTCGCATGACCGGCGCGACCACTCATGAATCCACAGCATCGGGAGATTCACCTGATCACCCGATGCTGTGGGCGCTACAGAAAACGCTATTATATAACATATGCTTCCCGCCCGCGTGCGCTTTAAGAGCACCTCGCGCGGCGCTACACTCCCGGCCAATGCGCGCCAAAGCGGCGCCGTTTGCCGGGGAGGCGTCACCATGAATCGCATCGGACTCCGTCATTATCTGGCCGTTGCCGCGCTGTGCGCGCCGCTGGCTTTCGCTGCGCCGGCGCTGGGCCAGCAGCCACCCGAACGCGGCATTATCGAGGTCGCGCCCGATCTCTACCGCTTTCAGGACAGCGCCTGGTTCGGCCTGTTCCTGGTGACGGATGAGGGCATCATTGTCGCTGATCCACTGAATCTTGGTGCGGCTGAATGGCTGGCCGGAGAGCTGGAGAGCCGCTTCGACGTTCCGGTGCGCTATGTTGTCTATTCGCACCATCATGCGGACCATGTTTCCGGCGCGCAGGTCTGGCCGGAGGCGACCGTGGTGGCGCACGAAGCCGCGGTCGCGCCGCTGACTCCGCCGGCGGAAGGCGCGCCGCTGACCGGCCAGTTCGCCGCCGCGGACGCCAACGGCGATGGCGTGCTGCAACGCGATGAAGCGCCGCCCAATGTCGCGGCGAACTTCGATGCGCTGGATGCGGATGGCGACGGCGCGCTGACGGCGCGCGAGCTGTTCGCGATGCAGTTCGGCCCGCTGAGCCCGTTTGGCGGCGTGCGGATGCCGGACGAAACCTGGTCCGGCGCGTCGCATGAGATCACGCTGGGCGGCCAGACGGTGCAAATGGTGCATGTCGAGGCCGCGCATTCGCCGGATATGGCTCTGGTGATTTTTCCTGAACAGCGCACGCTGTTCGTGGTCGATATCATCAACACCAAACGCCTGCCTGTCATCGGTCCAACCTTCATGCTCTCCGATCTGGAAACGATCACCGAGGCGGCGCTGGCCCAGGATTTCGACATCGTCGTGCCGGGCCATGGCGAGATCGGTGACCGCGCGGATGTGGTGGCGCATCACCAGTATCATCTGGATGTTATGGAAGGCGTGCGGGACGGCATCGCCGCCGGCCGCTCGCTGGAGGAGATTCAGGCGGACCTCACGCTGGAGCAATACTCGGAATGGAGCGCGTATGACCGGCACGGCCAGAATGTCGCCGGCGCCTATGCGTCGCTTACGCAGGACTGAGACGGGCTGAGGCAAGACCGGACGGAATGACGGGGAGGGGACGCGGCGCGTCTCCTCCCCGTGCTGTTTCCCGGGCTATGCTATGCCCGCCGTCAAAGCACAGCCGGACCCGTCGGGCGGTCAGCCCGAACTGATCGTCCGCATCAGCGTGGCCGCGTTGATCTGGAACGCCACCACGGTCTGCGCCGCGTTGATCACCGTCAGCAACAGGAATTCGGTGTTGCCGAAGATCGACGCCCATCCGACCCCGGCGGCGCCGAGCGTAAACAGCACGATCTGCACGACGGCGAGAACGCCGATCATTAGCACGATGCCAATATTGTTCTCGCCGGGGCGGGAGACCTTCAGCTGCTCGAACATCGCCATCACAGCGGCGGTGACCATCAGCACCTCGACCCAGGCCAGAGCGTACGGCCCGATGGTGAAGAGCGGGGTTCGCGGATCTGAGAACAGAAAATAGCCGATGACGTAGAGAATCAGAATGAACAGAAATCCTGGTATCAACCGCATGAATCTCCTCCCTGCCGTCCCCGCGCGGGTGCGATCATTGCGTCGCGCGATTACCGCGGCTGCTTCCCCGGTCCCGATATCCGCCGCCATGGCCGATTCTCCCTGATGTCCCAGCCTTCGCGCTAAACACCAGTATATGGTGAAGCGCGACGAAAGATCACCTCTTTCGTGCAACGGGAAGAAGGCGAGGCGCGCTTCCCCTCCGCGTTACTTCCAGTGATTACTCCGCGCCGGCGTTCAGATGCCGCTGCGCGGTATCGACGTCGCAGGTATAGTCCTGCAATTCGTAATTGCCGAACTGGCGATAGGTGTAAACGCGCTGGTAGGAATCCGTCAGCACGGCGGGGTCTGTCACCGTCACCGTGTTGCGATAGCGCAGCCCGCCGTCCAGCAGCTCCAGATGCTCCACTGTGCGTTTCTCGCCGCTGGAATCCACCGCCTGGTCGTGCCCCCATGTCGCTGGCAGGAAGGCGATCGTCTCGATGGTGAGCGAACCGTCTGCGTTATAGCGGCCGATGGAATGGCCGAGCGGGCTTGGCTCGATGTCCGACGGATGCGCGTCCATATCCAGATGCACAATGCGCCGCGCATTATCGACCTCGTAGGCGATCTCCAGCGTGCTGGCGCCGGTGCGGGTGACGCGGTGCGGATAGGGCGCGCCCGCCGCGCCCGGCAGGGTCGGCGGCTCGCAGTTCAGCGTCGGGTCGTCGCGCATGTCGAACGCCGCCAGCATCGCCCGCGCCTCGCCGGTCAGCGGCAGACCGCTTTCGTGCAGCACGTCATCCGGCCGGTCGAGCCCCAGCGGATTGAACCCGCCTTCAGGGGCGAACGTCCATACCCCGGTGAAATCCGTGGAGGGCGGCGTGGGCGCGGGCGGCGCAGACCGCGCGCCATCGCCCCATGACCACAGCTCCGTGCCGTCCGCCTTCACCACCACCGTGGTGTAGGCGAAGCGTTTGCCGCCGTCCTTGTCGGGATTGCCGCGCACGGTGACATGATCGCCGACGGCCACGGAGTCGCGGCTCCAACCATAGCGCATCATTACCGGGGTCGAGTTCATCTCGAACGTGTAGTCGATCATGCGGCCGGAATCGTCGATTCCCTCGATCACCAGATAGGCGTGCGGGTTGCGCCAGGAAAATTCCTTGATCGTGCCGGTAAAATCGATCTCGCGCTCCATGTCGAAATTGGCGCGCGAATGATGGGCTAAAGCGGGCGTGGCCACGCATGCTGCAAGGCATGCGGCCAGACCAGCCTGGGCCGAAAGCCGGGCGTGGGTCATGCAAAATCCTCCCTTGTGGGGATCATGATCCCGGCCCGGCCCTGCGGCAAGGCTTCAGAGTTCAGAGCTTCAGCACGTCCAGCACGGCGCCCGGATCGGTCTCGTCCCACAGCATGGCGGGGCAGCCAAAGCGGGCCAGCGACTCGATCATCTCCGCGGGGGAGGCGGGCCCGGCCGGATACGGGTTGATGAGCACCAGTTCCGGCGCCGCGCCGCTGGCGCGCATGGCCGCCACGGCGGTCAGAGTGTGGCTGATGGCGCCCAGATACGCGCCGCCGATCAGGATCGGCCGCGCGCCTAGCCAGCGGATCAGGTCCAGATTCAGCGCATCATCGGCCAGTGGCGACATCACGCCGCCGGCGCCCTCGATGAAAAGCGGCCCGCTCGCCTGGCGGGCGGCCGTTTTGCAGAAGGCGGCCACCTCCGCGTTCATCAGCGTCATGCCCTCGCGCCTGGCTGCCTTGTCCGGAGCCAGCGCCGTACGAAAGCGGAACGGCGTGATGGCCGCGATAAGGTCTTCGCTCGGCTCCGCACCTGCGGCGCGTAGCAATTGCGCGGAATCCGACGCCGCCGGATCGTCAAAGCCGGAATGCACCGGCTTCAGTGGCGCCGGGTTCAATCCGCGCGCCCGCGCCGTGCGCAACAGGGCGCAGAGAATATGCGTTTTGCCGGCTTCCGTTCCGGTCCCAGTCACAAAAAACGGCGCGGCGGCTGACCCTCCGGCGCCCTTCTCCATGCCGGGCGCGGCCACAAAAAATGGTGCGGTCATAGAATCATTCCCCGTATCGTCTCCGCCAGCCTGTCCACCTGCGGCTCCCCATGTTCGGCACAGAATGTAATTCGTAGCCGGGCTGTTCCCTTCGGCACCGTGGGCGGGCGGATCGCCGCAGCCAGAAAGCCGTGCTCCGCCAGAGTTTCGGATGCCGCCAGCGCCCTGTCCGGTTCGCCAAGAATGACCGGGACGATGGGGGAGACTGGCGGCGGCAGGTTTAGTGAGGAACAGAAGCGCGCCGCCAGGTCAAGCGGCCGGGCGCGCAATTCCGCGTCACGGCCGATGATCTCCAGCGATTTCAGCGCCGCCCCGGCCGCCGCGGGCGCGGGCGCGGTGGTGTAGATGAAGGCTCCGGCGCGGTTGCGCACCAGATCGCATACGGCGGCGGAAGCGGCCAGATAGCCGCCATAGGCGCCCACGGCCTTGGAGAGCGTGCCCATCTGCAAGGGCGCGCAGGCCGGCGGATCGAACACGTGCGCCGCGCCGCGCCCGTCCGCGCCCACCACGCCCAGCCCGTGTGCGTCGTCCACCAGCGTCCAGACATCGTGCCGGTCCGCCAGCGCCAGCAGTGCTGGCAATGGCGCAAGATCGCCGTCCATCGAAAACACGCCGTCGGTCAGCAGCAGGGCGCGGCGGAAATCCCCGCGCCGGGCAGCCAGAAACCGCTCCGCCGCCGCCACGTCGTTATGCGGAAAGGTCTCGGTCTGCGCGCCGGACAGCTTCGCCCCGGCATGCAGGCAGGAATGGGCCAGCGCGTCGATCAGGATCAGGTCGCCGCCGCCGGCCAGCGCCGGAACGATGGAAAGATTGGCCAGATAGCCGGCGCCGAACACAATGGCGTCTTCGGTCCCCTTGAAGGCGGCGATGCGGTCCTCAAGCTGCCGCAGCAGCGGATAGGCCCCGGTGACCAGCCGCGACGCCCCCGCGCCCGCGCCATAGCGCGCCGTCGCTTCTTGCGCCGCCGCGATCACCTCTGGATGGCGGGAAAGGCCCAGATAGTCGTTGCCGCTGAAATTCAGCAGGCGGCGGCCGCCGCGCTCCACCCATGCCCCGCCCTCGGGCAGGGGCGCCGTCCCTGTCACCACCCGCCGCAACAGGGCGGCGTCCAGCCGCTCCAGCCGCGCGCGGGCATAGGCTTCCAATGAAGCGGCGGCGGACGAGGCGGGCGGCTCAGGACGCATAACTCGCCTGTCGCACGAAGCGGAGCTTTGCTAAAGCCCCCTTCGATCATGGCGGATATGCCCAAAATGCCGCATCTCTGGCGGCCCTATACGCAGATGAAGACCGCCGCCGCGCCGCTGCGGGTCGCGGGGGCCGATGGCGCGCGTATCTATCTGGAAGACGGCCGCGAGCTGATCGACGGCGTTTCCAACTGGTGGACGGCCTGTCACGGCCATCGCAACCCCCACATTGTCGCGGCGGTGGAGGCGCAGCTCGCGCGCCTGCCGCATGTCATGCTGGGCGGGCTGACACACGAACCGGCGGAGCGTCTGGCCGCGCGGCTGGCCGCGCTCGCGCCCGGCGATCTGGATCATGTGTTCTTCAGCGAGTCCGGCTCCGTCGCGGTCGAGGTCGCGATGAAGATGGCGGTGCAGTTCCATCGCAATCGCGGCGAGGCGGCGCGCACAAAGTTCGTGCACTTCCGCGGCGCCTATCATGGCGACACATTCGCGGCGATGAGCGTGTGCGACCCCGGCGAGGGGATGCACACGCTGTTCCGCGATGCGCTGCCGCAGCAGATTGTCGCGAACCTGCCCGTGGATGAGGCCAGCGCGGCGGCGTTCGAGGCGCTGCTGGCGCGTGAGGCGCATCGCACGGCGGCGGTGATCCTGGAGCCGCTGGCCCAGGGCGCGGGCGGCATGCGCTTTCATTCGCCAGAGACGGTGCGGCGCGTGCGCGCGGCCTGCGACCGGCATGATGTCCTGCTGATCCTGGACGAGATCATGACCGGCTTTGGCCGCCTCGGCGCCATGTTCGCGTCGGACATTTGCGGCGTCGTGCCGGATATTCTGACCGTGGGCAAGGCGCTGACCGGCGGCGTCGCGCCATTGGCCGCCACCATCGCCACACGCCGTGTGTTCGAGGCGTTCTGGTCGGACGATCCGGCGAAGGCGCTGATGCACGGGCCGACCTTTATGGGGCACCCGCTGGCCTGCGCCGCCGCCAACGCCTCGCTCGACCTGTTTGAGCGAGAGCCGCGTCTGGAACAGGCAAGGGCGATGGAGGATATCTTCACCGCCGCTCTCGCCCCGGCCTGGAATTTTCCTGGCGTCGTGGACGTGCGGGCGCTGGGCGGGATCGGCGTGATCCAGATGCACGCGCTGCCGAATCTGGACGATCTGAAGGCGCGCCTGGTCGGGCAGGGGGTCTGGGTGCGGCCCTTCGGCGGCATCATCTATCTGTTCCCGCCGCTGAACATTCCCCGCGCCGATCTGGACGCGCTGATCGCCGGAACGCTGGCCGCCGCGCGGGACTGGGCGCAGGCCAATTTCGGCTGAATCCGGCGGCGGCGCCCATCGCTTGACGGATGGCGGGCGCGGACTTAGGTAGCGCACTCCCTGTTCGCCTTGCGCGGACGGGAATGCGCGGGTGTAGCTCAGTTGGTTAGAGTGCCGGCCTGTCACGCCGGAGGTCGCGGGTTCGAGCCCCGTCACTCGCGCCATTTCCCTCCCGGGAAATGATCCCTCAATCCCCTGCCGGACATCACCCCGATCCGCCCGCTCGCGCTGGCGGCGGACGAAACCCCTGCTAAACTCCCTCTGAACGCCGTCGTCAGAACGGCATATCCGGGGAGGATTTGCGATGCTGAATCGCAGGCTGATGCTGGCCGCGCTGGCGGCAGGCGGCGCGGGGCTGGGGGCCGCCACATCCGCCCGCGCCCAAAACGCGCAACCCGAGCCGGAGGGCCTCGCCTCGCGCGATCCGGGACCGATGGACCCGCCCGCCGGCGCGCCGGGCATCGAGATAAGCTGGGCCTTTTCGGTCAGCGTGTTTTTCGACGAGCGCATCACCATGCAGTCGCCGTTCCGCCGCGCTTTCGTGCCGGCCATTGGCGGCGAGATCTGGGGGCCGCGCCTCACCGGCCGGGTCGTGCCCTATGGCGGGGCGGATTTCGGCGGCGGCGGCGGCCCGCTGGACGCGCACTATATGTTTCAGGCCGAGGACGGCGCGCTCATCTACATCAATAATCGCGGCTATATGAAAGCCGAAGGGCCGACCCAGCCCACGCCGCCGGGACCGCCCGGCCCCGGCGAGCCGTTCAGCCAGCGCATGGGCGGAACCTCGATGGCGGACACGCCGCTGCGGATGCGCACCGTGCCCTTCTTCGACGCACCGAAAGACGGGCCGCACGCCTGGATGAATTCCACGCTGTTTATTGGCCACGGCGCGCGGCATGTGAATCCCGACCACACGCTGTTCACCTATTACGAGGTGCTGTGATGGCGCTGGACGATATTTTCGAAGTGCCGCCCTACGACACGAAGGATGACCGGGGCGAGGTCGGCTTTGGCTACGCCTTTACGCTGACGCTGGATTATGACGGTCCGCATGAGACAGAGACCGCGCGCGGCGGCCGCATCTATAAAGGCGTTGTCGGCGGCGCCATTGCCGGGCGCATCACGGGCGATGTCTATCCGCGGGGCGGCGGCGAATTTTCGCTGCGCCGGGATGACGGTGTGGTCGATGTGCGCGGCCATATCCTTATCAAGGCCGAGACCGGCGAATGGCTGCATCTCCAGATGCAGGGCTATGACCGGCCGGACTCCTATGTGCGTCTGCTCGGCTGGGTCGATGCCGATGTGCGCGGCGCCTATACCTGGACGCAAGGACTGTTTTTCATCGGCGCGGGCGAGCCTTCGGCGGACGGCAAGCGCATGACCATCACATTCTACGAGGCGCTGTGAGCATGAGAGGGAAAATCAGCATGAAAATTCTGGCGGGCGCCGCTGTGGCGGCGATGCTGGGCGCGGCGGGTCCGGCGCTGGCCGATTCCTATGCCGAGGACCGGGCGCTGATCGAAAACCTTCAGGGCCGCTATCTGCTGGCGATGGATTTCAACGACCCGGACGCCTATGCCGAGGTGTTCGCGGAGGACGCGGTGCTCGACTGGGCGGGCGGCGAGGTGGTGGGGCGCGAGGCGATCCGCGCTTTCCTGGCCAGCGGCCGCTACAACCCCACGGCCGGCGCGGCGGAGGTGGAAAACTGGCCCGCCGCCTATCGCCACTTCATCACCAATCAGGTCATCAAGGTGGACGGGGATACGGCCACGGCCATCACCTACTGGTTCCAGGGCGGCAATATGCAGGATCGCGGCGTGTTCGAGATGGGCCTGTTCGGTCACTATGTCGATCAGCTGCACAAGGTCGATGGCGAATGGAAATTCACCCGCCGCGAAATTTACAACGAAGGCATCCCGAACCGCTTTCGCACCGGCTTCCCGAACCCGGATCCGTTCCAATGAGCCGCGCACGATTCCTCGCCGCCGGACTTGCATTGACGCTCGGGGCGGCCGGCGCCGCGCAGGCTCAGGCCCAGCCGTCCTCTGACTGCGACGCCCTCTGTATGGAGGACATCGCGGACCAGTACCGCGCCGCCTATCTGGCGCATGACCCTTCGCTCGCGCCCTTCGCCGAGACGGTGCGCTATACGGAAAACAATGTGGAAATGCCGTTCCCGGACGGCACATGGGACACGGTGACGGCCGAGCCGGGGCCGCACCAGTATTTCTCCGATCCCGTCACCGGCAATGTCGCGATCTTCACCGCCATCATGCAGCGCGAGGTCGAAGGCTATCTCGCCGTGCGGCTGAAAATCGAGGGGCAGGAAATCACCGAGGTGGAGCACATCATTTCCACCCGCCGCAATCTTTCCAGCCCGCCGACCCCCATCGGCCCCATCGACGAATACATGCACGAGTTTTTCGTCGACGAGATCGAGCCGGAGGGCGAGCGCCTCTCGCGCGAGATGCTGGCCGCGCATGCCAACGGCTATTTTGACACGCTCCAGCGCAATGACGGCGAAATCCGCGGCACCTGTTTCCACGATTACGCAACGCGGCGCGAAAACGGGATGCTGTTCACCGACATCAAGGGCGGATTTGAATCCGGCCGCTATTGGGTCAATGACCGGGTGCGGCGCGAGATCATCCTGATCGAC